>JBFWRL010000223.1:0-6879 GCA_050248915.1 Candidatus Sericytochromatia bacterium | reverse complement strand
ACAATATGTATCAGCTCGGTGCGCTGAATACAGGCTTCGCGTGCGCCAATGCGATTCTGTTGGTAGAGATCGAGGCGGGGATTGATATGCACAAAATAGCGAAACATCACATAGGCAAAGAGCTGGGTGGAGAGAATGACGTTGTTTTTGAGATAACTCTCTGCCACTCTGCGGCCAGCTTCGCGGGTATATTCGTGGTCGCGGTTGTCGTCCATGGTTATTTCTCCCGCCCAATTGCGCACATAGCGGGTGGGGTCGATGGCTCGCCCCTGCTCGTCGTAAGATTGGCCTTCGTCATCGACACGATTGCCAAAAATATCCATCGGGGGACAATAGCGAATAAACAGGCTGGCATCGAGATCGAGGGTTTTTTTGAGATAGCTAAACGTCTTAATAAATTTGGAGGATTCATCGTCTTCGATGATATACCGTGATTTGCCCTGCTCTTTGAGAAAGTCGTCAATCAGGGTTTCGGCCTCCAAGACCAAATAATAATTAATGGTGCAGGGCACCAAATAAATATTGGGTTTGTCTTTGCCTTTGCGCAGATTGTTGATATAGGCTTCTAATCCTGTGCCCATCAGGCCCAGTTTCAGTTTCTTTTCGATTTCTCCGGCCCGACTGCGGGTGCCACCTGGAAAAAAGAGACTGTGGAATCCCCGCTCCAAGATCACCAGGGAATAGGTTTTGAGGACATTTTTGTAGAGTTCGTGTTTGAGGCGGCGATCGAGGCGGTAAGCACCCAGATTGTGCATAAAAAAGCTCAAAATGCGGTTGGTGAAGAGGTTTTTGCCTGCGCCGTAGGTCACCGGCGGCAATCCTGATTTATAAGCCGACCAGCCCACGGCGATCGAGTCCATATTGCTGCTGTGGGTGGGCACGAGAATGACGGTGCCTTTTTCAGATAATTTGCGGGCCGATTCGACATGGCCTTCGATCATGACCCGTTCTTGAAAGGTATTGCGCCTTTTCCAACTGAATTGGGGGTCAAAGAACAGCGACATCACCGCAGGTACCATGCTGGTGGCAAAGCCGTAGACCTTGGGATTAAAATGCCCAATAATATCGCGGGCGTGTTCTTCGGCCAGCCCTTCCAGCAATTTGCGGTGCTCCTGGGGGCCTGTGCGATTGAGTGAACGGTAAATATTCTGCCAATAAGGCACTTTGGGATGCTTTTTGTGCAGGCGCATGAGCTCTTTATAAGCGGCATCATTGAGCATAAACTCTGCACTGAAATCGGCCAGAACCTTGTCCAGGGAGCGTTCCACCACTTCCGCAATAATCGATTCTTCGTTTTCCTGCATCTGGAAAATTGGTGAGTTGGTATTGATCGTCATGGGACTCATGCAGCAGGCTCCTCCCAAAATCTCTCCGTTCATCATACCACCCGTGTCATTGAAGAACCAACAGGCGGAAAATGACGCGGCGCGTGAATTTAAAGCTGTTTAAAGCGTGCAAAAGCCGCTTTTTCTAAATGTTCACGTTGGGCGGGATCGGCAATTTCAATCAGGGCTTTGGCGCGTTGGCGCAGATTTTTGCCGTAGAGATCAGCCACGCCATATTCTGTCACGACATAATGCACATGGGCGCGGGTGGTCACCACCCCAGCCCCTTCTTTGAGGCAGGGCACAATCCGGGACAGGCCTTTGCTGGTGCTGGCTGGCAGAGCAATGATCGGTTTTCCCCCTTCTGAGAGCGATGCGCCGCGAATAAAGTCCATTTGCCCCCCCACGCCAGAATACTGTTTGTAGCCAATCGAATCGGCACAAATTTGTCCGGTCAAATCCACTTCAATGGCGCTGTTGATGGCCACCACTTTGGGGTTGCGGCGAATCACATCTGTGCGGTTGACATAGCCAATATCCACAAACACAACCATGGGGTTGTCGTCGACAAAATCATAGAGACGGCGCGTGCCCATCACAAAGCCGGTGACTATTTTATCGGGATGGACTTTTTTGCACTCTCCGGTAATCACCCCTTTTTCGACCAGATCAATCAAACCGTCGGAAAACATTTCGGTATGAACCCCCAGTCGGTGGTGGTTGTGCAAAGCCCCCAAAACCGCATCTGGAATGGCCCCAATGCCCATTTGCAGGGTGGAACCGTCTTCAATTAAATTGGCGCAGTGGTGGCCTATGCGTTTTTCAATCTCACTGAGATCATGGTGGGGTGTTTCGGGCAAAGGATCATCCACTTTGACCAATGCGTCGATTTTGCTGACGTGAATAAAGCCATCGCCATGGGTGCGGGGCATATGGGGGTTGACCTGGGCGATGACGTGGCGGGCTGCATGTACGGCAGCCCAGGTGCAGTCGACAGAGGTGCCCAGTGAGCAAATCCCGTGTTGGTCTGGCGGAGAGACGTGAATCAGCGCGACATCCAGGGGCAAAATCCCTTTGGTAAACAAACCTGGCACTTCACTCAAAAATACGGGCACGTAGTCACCCCGGCCTTCTTCAATCGCTTGACGGGCGTTGGGCCCCACAAACAGGGCATTGGTAAAAAAACTTTCGGCATGTTGGGGGGCGGTATAAGGGGCTTCCCCCTCTGTGTGCAGATGTACGATCTCCACATTGCGCAATTCCTCAGCCCTGCGCACCATGGCGTTGATCAGGCTGTGGGGCGTGGCTGCCACGCCCTGGATATAGACCCGATCACCTGTTTTAATGACTGCGACGGCATCATCTGCAGATATTGCGTGTTTCATATTTTACTCCGATTGTTCCTGAGGTTTGCACCCATGGTATCGTATTTTCGTCTGACAAGGCATGATCGGGATCAATTTGTGAGGCCCTTCAAAGCAAAAGCCCCCGGCTTGCGCCGAGGGCTCAGGTGTCTCAGTGAGACAAATTTAGAACATGTAGCTGGTCACGACAGAAACGTCATGGGCCACGGGGCGGAACTGCCACAGAGCATCAGCCAAGAGCATGCTGTATTCAGCACGGATGTTCAGGGGGCTGCCGGCTACGTTCATGTAGGGCAGAGAAACAGTGATACCTGAATCTTTGAACATCTGGTTGGGAGCGCCAGCGTCGGTGGAACCACCAAAGCTGTCACCCAGAGACTGACGGGCACCCAAAACCAATTTGATATTGTCTTTGCCTTTGCCCATGTTCAGGAAGGGAACACCGATGGCCAGACCGGCGTTGCCGGCAGCCAGGTCACCTACGTTGAACAGACCGCGAGTAGCGAGGTTGGCACCCAATTGGATGTCGAAGCCGCTGCCGCCGAGGTCGTTGAAGAGCAAACCGATGGAGTGACGATCATATCCGATGAAGGATTTGTTCACGCCGACGGTCAGACCGAAGTTTTTGCTCCAGCCCAAATCCAGAACGCCTGAAACTTCTTTACGGCTGGCGTTGGAGAAATCCAGCATATTGTCGTTCAGGTAGCTCATGGCAGACAGGTTCAGACGAACGGGGAACGCTTCTTTGAAGAAGTTCAGGTCGAGACCTGCAACCATGTAGCCATCACCATACTGGGAGGGCAGGGCCAGGTTGTTGGCGACCAGGCGTTTGCCGTTGGTGCCCGCTTTGCGATCCAGACCCTGCAAAACTGCACCAGCGAACAGAGCTGAATCTGTGTTGGCGGTTTTGAAGTTGGCGTCTGCACCGTTGACGGCAGCACCGCTGCTCAGGTTGCCTGCAGCAGCTGCGGAACGATCAGTCTGAACGGAACCGTAGTTGGCACCCACGAAGAACTTGCCCCAGCCCCAGCCAGCGCCAAAAGAGGCGGAGGGAGAAGTGGCTTGGTTGTAGTTGTGGCTGTCGGGGTCGACCATAGAGGAATTCAGACCACCGGCCCAATAACGGGACACGCTGTTGACGTAAGGATTGGTGCTGCTGGCGTTGCTCAGAGCAATGTCAGCGCCGCCCCAGCCAACGAGACCATAACCACGGCCAGTCCAATTGTTGTTGCCGAAGTGGTTCATCAGGCCAGAGTTGGGGTTGAAGTCTTTGCTGAAGTTCATCAGACCGACTTTGAAAGCGGCACCCATGTCTTTGTCATCCATACCACCGGCTGCGAGGTAGGCTTTGCGGAACACAAAACCACCGCCAGCGCCACCTTCGTTGACGTCATGGCCACCGTTGCCAACAGCAACACCACCGGCAGCGCCGAGTTCGAACATGTCGAAGCTGGTGTGAGCCATCAGGCCATCGGTCAGCATGGCAGAAACGCTGAGGTTGCTGCGAACGCGGAAGGGAACGAGGTCGTCAATGGTGACATTGGCACTTGCAGGGCTGTTGAAGGTCTTGGGCAGACCAGCAGCGCGGGAAGTTTGACCATTGTTGTTGGTATAAGTTGTTTTGTCATCGGTAGCGGGACGATCAGAAACGACCAGGTCGGGGGCTGCGCCCACAACTTTGGTGGCGTTCTGGTTGCCAGCGCCGAAGAGGGGAGATGCTTTATCGGTACCGTCGGTGACGGAGACGCGATCGCGGTAACGCACTTCAACTTTGCCGTGGACACGGACGCGCTCAAGCATGTCAACACGCTTGGCCAGTTCCATGTGGCCTTCTTTGAGCATATCGAGTTCTTTTTTGAACTCCATCTGCAAAGCGGCGATCTGTTTCAGGTCGTCTTTGGTTGCATATTTGCTCAGGTCAGGACCTTTTGCATTGGCCATACCAGTTGCAACGCTGCTGTCTACGTATTTCATGACCTGGTACAGAGCTGCAGCCATTTCGTAACGGGACAGGGTTTTAGAACCGCGGAATTTTTTGTCGGGGAAGCCACTCATGACTTTGTATTTGTCAACGAGTTCTTGAATGGCGTTAGACGCCCAATGTGTTCTGTCGAGGTCGCCGCCGTTTTCCATCAACATGCTTTCAAAAGTCACTTCGGCTTTGGCCGGAGCGGTGAAAACAGTGAGACCAGAAACGGTGAATGTGGCAGCAAGTGCGAACATTGCTGTCTGCTTAAGTTTCATTCGAATGAATCCTCCAAAGTAAGTTAAAAATCTGGCAAAAAAATGTGGTGTGTGTCATCTGTATTGGGGTAACGTTTTGAAACCGAAGCTGGAGTGGCCGTGTTTCCTCCATTTTGAGCTGCAATGTTAACCAAATTCAGATTGTGTTGTAGTCTGACCACCAGTTTTGACAAGACGCCGGTAACCAGCACTTTGTTCCCTTAAAATTGAATTAAAAGCAAACAAACTTTTGGTTCCGCAAAAAAGCAAGAAACTGTCTTAAACAGTTTGATACTGATTCATGCGCACTATACCGTATTCTGTATACAAGTGTCAAAGCTGGCACAATGGCGCGTCTGTCTCTGTTCCATTCTTACGATCTAAGCAGCATAATTTCTGTGATAGGTATCATCAAATCTGTGAAGCACTGTATAATGAATGGACTTTAAAAGGCGGCTCAAACCTGCCTGACAATGCCTGCTATTGCCTGAAATGCCTACCCAAAGGGATCTTAGTTAAGGTCGTGAGAAAAGGCCTATGGCCAAAAAGAAATTAGCGCATACGCGCCCGCTGGTCTTGCCCGAAAGCAATGGGCCCTTTGCCCATGCCAGTGAAGCGGAGTTTGCTCGCTTGCTCGACTTTTATCAGGTCGTGTGGCATTATGAGCCCAAAACCTTTCCGCTCAGCTTCGGTTTGGACGGTCTGCCTGTGGAGTGTTTTACCCCAGACTTTTATTTGCCCGCTTCGAATCAATATATCGAGGTGACGACCTGCAAGCCGCGTCTGATGGCGAAAAAAAAACGCAAAATCAGACTGCTCAAGGAACTTTACCCGCATATCAAGATTCGCTTGATACAGAATAAGGATTTTCATCATCTCATGTGGAAGTATTATCAGCCATGAACCCAAACACCAACCCAAACGCGAACTCTGACCATGAAATTTACCGTGATATTGCCGAGGTTTTGATTTCTGAAGAGCAGATCCGGGCCCGGATCGCTGAACTTGGAGCCCAAATTGGCAAAGACTATCAGGGCAAATTGCCCATTGTGGTTGCTTTGCTTAAAGGCTCAGGCATTTTTATTGCCGATTTGGTGCGGGCCATTCCGCTGCATTTGACCATGGATTTTATGGGCATTTCCAGCTATGGGGCCGGAACCAAGTCTTCGGGGGTGGTCAAAATCACCAAAGACCTCGAAGAGACCATTGAAGGCCGCCATGTGATTATTGCCGAAGACATCATTGATACTGGTTTGACCCTGAGCTATTTAATGAAAATGCTCAAGCAGCGCAACCCCGCCAGCATCAAGGTGTGCACCCTGCTCAACAAACAGGCCCGCAGACTGCTTGAAGTCGAAAACGTGGGGTATGTCGGCTTTGAAATCGACGATCATTTTGTGGTCGGATATGGCTTGGACTATATTCAAAAATTCAGAAATCTGCCCTGTATTGGCGTGCTCAAGCCTTCGGTTTATCAAACCTTTCAGGTTGAAAACTAAATAGAGGAAGGTCTTTGCTCTGGCCCGTTTTGTTCCCCACGAAAATGAAAGTCTGAAACATTTTGGCCAAGGGGCTTTGCCCCTTTTTCAAAGAGGGCAAGACTATGGCGTTTTGAGTTGGAATGTCTTCAAGAGCAAAAAAAAAGCGTGGGCCGAAGACTTCGTGCGTCTGCACAGCATTTACGATATTTTGCTCTTGCAAGAGGCCAAACTCAATCTCTCAGCCCCCCCCTTTAAAAACTACGATCCCGATTATAGCTGGGTTTTTGGCGAGAGCTTTGTGCTCGACCGCTGCGGCAGTTCCTGTGGGGTTTTAACCGGCAGTCGGATCCACGCCGACCAAGCCTTTAATCGCCATGGACCGATTCGCGAACCGCTTTTAAATACACCCAAAAGCAGTGCCTTTGCCTATTACCCCATCTCCGAAAGTGCCGAACGACTCTTGATCATCAATGCCCATTTGATCAA
>JBFWRL010000222.1:0-6922 GCA_050248915.1 Candidatus Sericytochromatia bacterium | reverse complement strand
CAGTATTTCCCATTTACTTGGTCAGTTAAAGTATCCCCGTTTAATGACCCGTGACTCAATGGCCTTTAATCTGCTGATGTAAATTCTCCGCACTGGTCAAAAAAACAAAAAAGAAAAAAGGCGGGTCATTATGCCCGCCCAATAGCGTAGAGTAGAGAATCAAAAGAAACTTGTTTAGTAGCGACGCCCCTGTGTCGCTGTCTGGGGAGCAGGCGCATATGCGCCTTGCTGTGTGGCGTAGGTGCCATAAGCGGGGGTTGTGCCATAACCCGTACCATAAGCAGGGGTCGTGCCATAACCCGTACCATAAGCAGGGGTCGTACCATAACCAGCACCATAGCCAGGGGTCGTACCATAACCAGCACCATAGCCAGGGGTCGTACCATAACCAGCACCATAGCCAGGGGTCGTACCATAACCCGTACCATAAGCAGGGGTCGTGCCATAACCGGCACCATAACCGGGGGTCGTACCATAACCGGGAGTGGCATAAGGATCACTGCCGGGAATGCCCATTCCGCCGCCGTTGGGAGGACCAAATTTGAGAATTTTGCTGTCTTTATTGCTGGTACCAAAATCTGATACATAGATATTGCCAGATTCATCGATGGCAATACTGGTGGGCTGGGCAGCATTGTGGGCAAAGCTGGCCAGCAATTGACCGTTCATGCTGAAGCGCTTGATTCCGCCCTGTTCAAGAACATAAATATCACCGGTCCGGCCATCACCGGCCACATCAAGCGGATTGACCAATCCTTGCATAATCACATCGCGGGGCATGCCATTCATGTCCAAGACACCAATGCGGCCATTGGCGATGAAAAAGACTTCACCCCGGCTATTGGCACCGATACCAGCCAAAGCGGGAATCCCATTCATGGGTGCGCGGGCCATGCCACTCATATCACTGCGTTCGAGCATGCCATTGGCGGCGACGAAGATACCGTTGTTGCTACCAGCCAGATCCATGCCGCCGGTGCCTTTGAGTTCTTTGATATTGCCACCAGAAGCACTCAGCGAGTACATGCCTTTGCTGGCATCCAGGGCGAAGAGATTGCCACCTGCCAAGGCCACGCCTTGCAAGGTGTCATACATTTTGTGGCTCAGACCCAAAAGGCTGGAGCCCAGATTTTTCCAATTTTTGCCGGTATTGGCATCCATTTTGACAACGGTGCCTTTTTTGGAGAGGCCACGGGTATCCACTGCGGCGATATAAATGCTGCCACCGCTGACCGCGATGCCACGACCTTGCCATTCATTTAAGAAAGAGTCTTGATCGACTTGATATTGACCGAGGCTGGGATTGGCCACTTGGGTGGGTTGGGTGGGCATATTGCCAACGGGGTATTGATCGGTGGGATAAGTTGCAGGGGGAGTCATGGGAGCGGTGTCCACGGGAGGCAAGGGATTGACCGAAGGAGGTTGGGTGGGCAACACGTCAGGAGTCACACCAGGAGCACGGCCACCACAGGCGGTGAGGCTCAAACTGGCCAGCAAAAGGGTGATTGTAAATGCTGACTTTTGACTCCGTTTCATAACTCTTCTCTCCTCTTTTTTTGAACTCGCTACATCTTGATAGTCTACTTATCCTAAGAAGCCACCCAAGACTTGCGCTCCAGCATTTAAGATGAGATTAAGTTGAACTGAATTTTGAGTTAATCTTTAAGAATCCCAGAATGTTCAACAATTCTCAAGCCCACAGGCCTCAGAAGGGTCTTCCAACTCCAGTGTGAGATGATCAATGCCACGCTTTTGAGCCAGGGCTTTGATCGTCTGTTTGAGCGCCAAATTGTCAGCCATTAACCCCAAGTCGCGAACCACCACATGTAAAGTCAGCACATTGTAATCACCGTCCAGCGACCAAGAGTGCAAATCATGTACCGAGAGGACCCCTGCCAAGGCCTGAATTTCTTGTTGCAAGCCCTCCAGATCAACATTTTCGGGAATCATCTGCAATAAAATCCCCAAATTTTGGTAGAGACCCCGCAGGGCATTCAGGCTCACCCATGTGGCAATACCCAGGGCCAACAGGCTGTCGAGCAGGTACCAATGGGTAAAATACATCACCACCCCACCGACCAAAACAGCTGCCCAGCCCATCACATCTTCGAGCAAATGTAACATCACCACGCGCTCATTGGCCGAATGGGCCCCACGCAGACGCCAAACGGCAAAACCATTCACAGCCAGTCCGACCAAGGCCAACAGAATAATGCCCGGCGTTTGCAAAGGCGTTGGGGTCTGCCAAAGCCGGGGCAGGGTCTCACGCAGAATCAGCAGCGAACCGCCGACCAGAATGACCCCATTGATCACCGCTGCCAAAAGCGAAAAACGCCGATAGCCATAGCTAAAATGGCGATCGCGCTTTTTGCCTGATAATTTGTGAAAATACCAGGCCAGCCCCAAAGCCAAACAATCGCCCAAATCGTGCAGGGCATCCGCCAAAATGGCCATGCTGTTAAGAAAAAAGCCACCCCCCATTTCAAGCAAAGCAAAGCCCAAATTGAGCCAAAAAACCAGCCCCAAGCGCTGACTTGCGTCGTGGGAATGACCGTGGCTGTGACCGTGGCTGTGACCGTGGTGTGAGTGTTGGTGCATGCGGGGTTCTCCTGTCTTTAGTATATCTTTCTGGCCACTCCCAAGGATAGCTCAATGCCCTTGCAGCGCAAATTCGCCAGCAAAGCAATTAACACCTTGATAACATACGCTTTTTTAACAGAAACAAGCAAAAATAGGCATAAAACAATAAATTTAGCTTGTCCAAATTCAAAAAAAGAGTTAAGTTAGATATGTGATTCGGAAATGAATGACTCAATAATATAAATCAAGAAATTCAAATCACATGAAATTAACAACATTATTTTTAAATATATAAAGGAGAGTCAAAAAATGGCTTCAAACAATCAAATTATCGTAATTGGTCGTGTTGGGAATGCTGTCGCAGAGGAGGTCAAACATCTCGCCAGTGGCAGCACCGTGGCAGAAATTCGCTTGGCGGTGCCCCGGCATGGCAAGGCCGAAGGACAAGAAGTAACCGATTGGATTGCCTGCAAATTCTGGGATCGGCAAGCCGAGATCTTGTCGGACTATGTCAATAAAGGCGATTTGCTCAGCGTGACAGGTGCGCTGCGGGTCGATCATTGGGAAACCCCCGAAGGCAATCGCCGCCAGCGCTATTATATCCAAGCTGAAAACTTTCAAATGCTTGGTGGCCGCCGCCGTCCCAAAGTGGAAGAATCTGAAAGAGAGCTGGCTGCCGCATAAAATTTACTAAACAGTAATAAATTTGGGAACAAAAATGCCCCCCATCTCGCCTTCTAAAACTGAACCTGTTTTATCCTCGGCAGGTTCAGTCTGACACCGCAACAGCCGCCTGGTTGCTACGGTCACACCTCCTCTCCCGCACGGGTTCGCCCTGCGGGATTTTTCTTTGTTCAGGTTTTTTACTTCCAACCACAGGAAACCGTTAATAGGCAATTCCCACTCTTTGACGCAGAAACTGCCGGGCAGAAATTTCTTTGAGAATAAAATCCGCCACGTCTTCAACAAAGATCTGCTGCCCCCCTTCGGGAAAATAATCTCCCAAAACCCGGTACTGGCCCGTGCGCACCCTTTCAGGCATGGTCGGCGGGCAGATCAGGGTCCATTCGCGGTCGCTGGCTTTTAAAAGTTCATAGACCCGCAGATAATCTTCGCTGATTGCTTTAAAAAAGGGCGGAAAACCAGGACTTTCCATTTTGAAGCGGTCTGGGGTCTCTTGTAAAATACCGGCCCCGCCCACAGCCAGGATACGCGGTACTTGAAAACGCACCATCGCATCGAGCATAAACAAGACGGCATCCGACATCAGGGAAATGGGCGGCTTGAGATTGCCCACGCCGAGACAGGAAACGATCAGATCTTTGCCCGGAATCGCGTTTTCAATCGCTTCGGGATCTTCGGCATCGCCCTGAATGAGTTGCAATTGGGGGTGCTGAAAGGTCAGACGTACAGGATTGCGCACAAAAGCAAACATTTCGTGGCCCTCTTGCAACCCATATTCAAGCGTTTTGCGTCCGAGACGGCCACTCGCTCCAAACACCAGAATTTTCACAATATACCCTCCCTTTCAGGAAACTAAGCAAAGCTTAACACAGACACAGCCATTGGCAAATTAACTATTTTTTAATCTAATCATAAGCTATTGACAATCTTTCTAAGCAAGCAAAGCGGTGGGCCAGCTAAAATAAAGATGAGATTAAATTAATATTATTTTTAAGTAATTATTATCAAGTGTGAATATAGAGGAGCCTTTCAATATGAGTATTAACGCCCTGCAATCACCCCCCCTTGTACAGACCACAGATACAACCCAAACCAGCCCCAAGCCCGCCCACAAAAGCAGAACCACCCCGGCACGTGAAACCACCCCTTCCTCTTTGGACAGCGCTGACGTGGTTGAAATCAAAAAAGGCATCCTGCCCAGTCTCAAAGGAGCCGGTGCAGGCGCATTAACTGCTGGTGGCTCGACATTGGCCATATTTACCGTTCTGTCTGGAGGAAAACCCTTCGCAGGTTCAGGCGGCTTGGTCAGCGGTCCTCTCACCATTGCTGCCGCCGTCGGGGGTGCCTTTGGGGGTGCTGTTTCAGCCAATTATACCGAAAGCAAATCAAAGGGAGCCTTAATAGGTGGCCTCGCAGGTGCCAGTGTGGGCGCTGCAGCGATGGCCCTGCTCAGCATTAAAGATGGCCCCGCAAGTATGTTACAGGGTGCCCTCACTGGCGCATTGGCTGGAGGCATTAGCGGCGCTGCTGGCGGTGTGGGCGGCGCACTTGTGGCCAAAGGAAAATAAACTTTTTACAATTTAGCTTAAGGGGTAAGAGATTGTTCTTGCCCCTTTTGTTGTTGAATAACAATTTTGTTGTCAACAATTTTGTTTTTATTCAAAATTGTCTTTGGTTAAGAGTTTCACCCCGTATGGTTAAATTTTGGCAAAAGAATTGTTTTGTTTGTTTTAGGTCAGGTATCTTTTGTGGGAGTTGTCTGGATACACTGCTTAACTTTCCCAAGGAGTTTTGCCCATGTCTTACCCCGCTGTATCTGACCGCTCAAGCCTGATTCAGACCCCCGACAAACCCATTTTCCTGCCCCAACTCAAGGTGCCTTTAGCGACTTCTCCTGGCACATCACCCACATCTTCTCCCTCCCCTTTTTTAACGCCGCAGGATCTCTTTCTGCCAGGAACAGCACAAACGACAGCACAAAAAGCCTCAGCCCCTCCCCTTCAAGCCTTTGTCGATGATGCCGTTGAATCTCCTTCTTTGGCGGCAATTCGCCAGGGAAAAATCATGGACCTCGGTCAGAGTGGTGCCAGTGTCAAAGAAATTCAAAAGATGTTGAGCAAAGCCGGATTTGGCGTATCACAAAGTGGCAGCTTTGGCCCCACCACCCAGGGCCAAGTCAAAGCCTTTCAAAAGTGCTGGAAGCTCTCTGAAACCGGCCAAATCGGGCCCACCACCTTGAAAATGTTGGAGCAGGCCCAAGATGGCAGCAGCCCTCTGGCCAAGGCCATGGCCCAAAGTGCCCGCGCTATTGCCAATGCCAGAGGCACCACCGGCCAATGTTATAACGCTGTGGCCGAAGCGATAGAAAACAATCTGCCCAACTTTCTCTGGGGCATGCACGCCTACATGGCCGCCGATCAACTGGCTGATCATCCCCGCTTTCGTGAAATACCCGCTCCGGCAGATATGAACAAATTGCCGGTCGGTGCTGTGGTCGTTTGGGGCCAAGGCCGAAGTGAAAGTGGGCATATTTCTGTGCATTTGGGCCAGGGGCTCGAAGCCAGTGATCATATTGAAGCGCAAATGCAGTCTCACTATGGCGGCGGTTCAGCACGGGTCTTTGTGGCTCGCTAGCCTTCAAACAAACTCAATTGAACCGATTCAGGTGTCGGGGCATCCCCCCGACTCCGCTTCATCAGCCCAGACTGAATCCGGCTGCGCTTTTCAATATCTTGCAGCAGGCCACGGGCACGTTCCAAAACGGGCAAAGGCAAGCCTGCCAAGCGGGCAACCTCAATTCCGTAACTGCGATCGGCACCACCGAGTACCACTTTGTGCAAAAAGACAATGCCATCGGCATTTTCTTGGACTGAGACCTGATAATTTTGCACCCCTTCGACACTTTCAGTCAGGCGGTTGAGTTCGTGATAATGGGTGGCAAAGATCGTCAAAGACTGTAATTCACGTGCAATATATTCACTCACAGCCCAAGCAATACTGACCCCATCAAAGGTGCTTGTCCCTCGGCCAATTTCGTCGAGTAACACCAGGCTGCGGGCCGTGGCATGGTGCAAAATATTGGCCGTCTCCATCATCTCCACCATAAAAGTGCTTTGCCCGGTGGCAATATCGTCAACGGCCCCTACGCGGGTAAAAATCCGATCACAAATACCCAGATGGGCACTTTCAGCGGGCACAAAACTGCCCATCTGGGCCATCAAGACAATCAGACCCGTTTGGCGCATAAAACTCGATTTCCCTGACATATTGGGGCCCGTGAGAATAATCAAACGCTGATCGTGGCCATTGAGGGTCGCGTCATTGGGCACATATTGTCCCGCTGGCAGCGTTTTCTCGATCACGGGGTGACGCCCTCCACGGATGTTGAGACCCGGCAAAGACTGAAAATGCGGGCGGGTATAGCGATTGTGAACAGCCACTTCGGCCAAAGAGGCCAAAACATCCAGGGCTGCCGTGGCACTGGCCAAAGCCTGTAATTCGTTTAAATGAAGAGCCACCTCTTGGCGCAGGGCCAGATACAGTTCGTATTCCAATTGCTTGACCTGCTCATCAGCATTGAGAATAGCGGCCTCTTTCTCTTTTAAAGCCGGGGTGATAAAGCGCTCCGCATTGGTCAGGGTCTGTTTGCGCAAATAGT
>JBFWRL010000221.1:0-7042 GCA_050248915.1 Candidatus Sericytochromatia bacterium | reverse complement strand
GGTGCGGATACTTTGCTCAGACCTCAAGCAGGCTTTGTCCTCTTGATAAGCACGGATAGCCTTAGGCTTCGGGCTTTCAGCTTGGTTTTTAAGCCAAAACTATGTTATTCTGAGCTGTGGTCAGGCCCGTCGGCTGGTCTGCAAATCTGGGTGTATCAGGTACACAGTCTTCGTGTACCCCCTAACAAAGCCTGATATGGCGGCACCCGTCCCTGTGTTATACCAGGGAATAAAACCCCCGACGCCTTGTAAATATGCCGTGGCAGGACTAATGAAGCAGAAGAAGAATAGAGCATGAGTAAAAAACGTATTTCAGAAGTTAAAAAAGAGATTTCCACCCTTTTCGGCTTGGATGTCGATTATCCCGAAATTGCGAGTATGTGTCGCAAATTGGGGATTGAATTTAAAGAAGATTCCAAGTTTGGTATTCACTACAATGCCGTGGTTGATGGCAATGTGGCTCGTCAATTGGTGGCAGGTTTTAAAGATGACAAATCGGCAGCCATACCGGCTCAGGCTTCCCAGGCAAAATCTGCTCCCCCAACGGCTTCTGTGTCTGCTCCTGCTGTAGAACAATCCCCCGCTCGTCCTGCTGTTTCTTCTGCTCCCCCTCCCAGAGATCCCCAACCCCAGGCCAGCTCACGTCCGCATCAGTCTGCCTCTCCTCCCGCTGACATCTCTCAGAATTCAGGTCGCCCACCTCAACAGGGCGGGGGTCGTTTTGTGCCCTCCCAGCCCTCTCAGAACCAAGGGGGTGGGGGTCGTTTTGTGCCCTCCCAGCCCTCTCAGAACCAAGGGGGCGGGGGTCGTTTTGTGCCCTCCCAGCCCTCTCAGAATCAAGGGGGTGGGGGGCGTTTTGTGCCCTCCCAGCCCTCTCAGAACCAAGGCGGTGGGGGTCGCTTTACCCCTTCTCAGCCCTCTCAGAACCAAGGGGGTGGCGGTCGGTTTACCCCTTCTCAGCCCTCCCAAAGTCCCGGTGGCGGTCGGTTCTCTCCTTCACCCCCTTCTCAAAATCCCGGTGGCGGCTTCAGAGGTCAGCCCTCTTCGCACAACCGCCCCGGCAATTATAACCGTGGAGGCGGCGGGAACTCTCCCGGTCAGTCTTCTTCTCCACGCAAAAGCAAAACCCAAATGCGTCAGGAAAAGCGCCGTGAAAAGCAGCAGTTCCAGGAACGCGTTGAGTTGGCCATTCCCCAGGAGAAAAAAGTGGAGTTGCATCACAATATCACCGTCAGCCAATTGGCCGAAAAAATGGGTATCAGTGCCTCTGAGGTCATTAAAGCCCTGTTTATGAAGGGTGTGATGACCACCATTAATCACATTCTGGAGCTTGAAACCGCTGAAATGGTGGCCCATGAACTGGGGTATGAGGTGATCATGCCTTCTGCCAGTGAAACCCCCAAAGAGGCCCATCCCCATGTGCGCCCTGCTCCTGCTCCTGCCAACGAAGACCCTGCCAAACTCAAACCCCGTCCCCCGATTGTCACGATCATGGGCCACGTTGACCACGGTAAAACCTCGTTATTGGACTATATCCGCAAGACCAAAGTGACCGACGCTGAAGTGGGTGGGATTACCCAGCGCATCGGGGCCTACTTGGTCCACGTCGATGAAAAGCCCATCGTCTTTTTAGACACCCCTGGTCACGAAGCCTTTACGGCGATGCGGGCCCGCGGTGCCCACGTGACCGATATGGCCATTCTGGTTGTGGCCGCTGATGATGGCATCATGCCCCAGACCATTGAGGCGATCAACCACGCTCGCGCTGCCAAAGTGCAAATTATCGTGGCGATCAACAAAATGGATAAACCTGGTGCGGATCCTGAGCGGGTCAAACAACAGTTGACTGAATACGCCCTCGTTCCTGAAGAGTGGGGCGGTGATACCGTGATTGTGCCTGTTTCTGCCAAAAGTGGCGATGGGGTCGACGATCTGCTTGAGATGATTCTGCTGGTCGCCGAACTGATGGAGCTGAAAGCCAATCCTGAAAAGCCGGCCACCGGCATCGTGATCGAGTCCAAACTCGACAAAGGCCGTGGTGCTGTGGGAACTGTGCTGATCCAGGGCGGGACACTTCGCTCCGGAGATTCATTTGTGGTCGGTTCGGTTGCGGGCAAAGTTCGTGCCATGACCAACGAACGTGGCAAACATCTGAAAAAAGCGGGCCCCTCGATTCCCGTTGAAATTCTCGGCTTTCAGGATGTTCCCGAAGCGGGCACCCAATTCCAAGTCGTGAAAAACGAAAAAATTGCCAAGGCCTTGGCTGAAGAATACGCAGAGAAGCAAGAGACCGAATCCCGCAGTCGCCGTGTCAGTCTTTCCAACCTCTACGAAAATGTCAAAGAGGGCAAGCTGAAAGAGTTGAATGTGGTGCTCAAAGCCGACATTCATGGCTCCGTGGACGCGATCAAACAATCGCTCGAACGCCTCTCTGATGAGCGCATTCAGCTCCAAATCATTCATACCGCCACCGGTGAAATCTCTGAATACGACATTATGTTGGCCTCCGCTTCCAATGCCTTGGTGTTGGGCTTTAACGTCAAAGCTGACAATAACGCCAAGCGTGTGGCTGAACGTGAACAGATTGAAATTCGCTACTACGATATCATCTATAAATTGATTGAAGATATTGAGAAGGCCATGGAGGGTCTGCTTGAGCCCGAAATGGTGGAAAACACCACCGGTGAAGCCGAAGTGCGTGCCGTTTTCAAAGTGGGCAAACAGGCCACGGCCATTGCTGGCAGCTATATGAAAGACGGCAAGTGTGAACGCAGTTCACGGGTTCGGGTCTGGCGCAATGAAGAAGTGATCTTCACAGGTAAAATTTCTTCACTCAAACGCTTTAAAGACGATGTCAAAGAAGTGGCCTCTGGCTATGAATTTGGTGTGGGTGTTCAGAACTTCAATGAATTGGAAGTCGGTGATCGTCTGGAATTCTTCCAGGTTGTGGCCCGTCACGAAATTTCCAAGGCCTGATCTTTTACCACCATGAAACGTCTGCTTTGGCTCGGCCTGCTTTGGGCAGGTCTGAGCCTGCCTGCACAGGCTTATCAGGTTTATATTTCTCAGCAAAATGTGCTGGTGAGACCCGGACCCGATTTGCGCAGCGGCAATTTGGCCAGAATTTCTCAGGTTCTTTTGCCCCTGCAAGCTGTGGGTTATGGTGTTGATGGAGAACTGTGGTGCCAGGTACGCCTGCAGAGCAAACAGAGTGGCTGGGTTCAGGCCCGCTATCTCGATCCCGTTTTAAGTAAAAATTTGCCCCTGCGTCTGGCTGAGTTGCCTGGCCCGCTGCTATTTCACTATGCCCAGCGCCAGATTGGCTTTGCCAATTTGGGAGATCCCGGCTTTAAGTTGGCTCTGCAAAAGAACTTGGTTTTGTTCGAGCTGTCGAGCATTAAACAGCGTTGGGATTATTTGCGCAGTCGCCACGATTTTTTAGACATCTCCCGGCGGGTGGGGGTCAAAATTGACAAACGTGAATTTCAAAGTCTCGAAAACGAAATGAAAACCCTCGAAAAGCTCTTTCAGCGCTTGGCCAGTCAGGTTTTATAAACGCCATGCACGAGGCCGAGATTATTTCCCTGGCCCGCAACTTTCCCCGCTTTCACCCCCACATGGGGCCCGGAATTGGCGATGATGCCGCGGTTGTGAATGCCCCAGCATCAGACTCTTTGCTTTGGACCACAGATTTATTGATTGAAAATGTGCATTTTCGCAGATCCTATTTTTCTCCTGCTGATCTCGCCCACAAGGCCTTGGCGGTCAATTTAAGCGATTTGGCTGCCATGGCTGCACAGCCCCTGGCCTTTACCCTGGGTTTGGCTTTGCCCCCAGACTTAGACGATGCCTGGATTCGGGACTTTTTTGTGGGTTTGCGTTTGGCGGCTGAGCGTTGGCAGGTGGATTTAATTGGTGGAGATACGACCCGCTCTGCCGCTGGTGTGGTGATTGCGATTAGCCTCTTGGGGCAAGCCTCACAGCCCCGCTTACAAAGCGGAGCCCAGCCCGGTGACTTGATTCTGGCCTGCGGTGATTTTGGTGCAGCTGCTGCCGGACTTTATTGTTTGGAGCATGGTTTGCCGGGCTTTGAGTCGCTCACACAAAAACAGCTCAGACCGCTGCCATTATTGGCACAGGCCCGACAACTTTCAGATCTTCTTGGATCTGAACGCTGCGCTCTGACTGATGCCAGTGATGGCTTGGGGCGTTCATTGCAATTGCTCTGTGGTCCCCACGGCTGTGAGTTGAACTTGGAGCAGGTCGCTGTTTTGCCAGAGGTCTGGACTTTGGCACAAGTGAGCGGTTTAGATCCCTGGGATTGGATTGTACATGGGGGCGAAGATTATGCCCTTTTGGCCTGTGTGCCCCCTGAATGGGCGAATCAAATGGTGGCCCTGGGCTGGAAGCAACTCGGAAAAATGACCCCGTTTCCGCCCCTGTGTTTAAATCTGGCGGGGCAGATGCGTTTGGAATTAAATCAACATGCCGGTTTTCAACATTTTGGTCCTACCCTGAGTGGCCCCCAAGATCTTTGCCAAGGGGACTTGAAATTTTGATTAAATGATGTTAAATTATAATTAAGAGATTGTTAAAGAAAGGCCAAAACGTATGCAGACCTCCCAAACCGTCTACCTTCGTAAATCCACTCACCCCACGGGAATGCTACGTTCCAGCCCGATTGACCAAGTCCTCTTCTTTGTGCGCCGTTTTGTTCAAAATGTGGACTGGGTATATGATCTGCTCTCGCTGACCGACAAATTAATCCACCAAAATGCCGATTTAAGCAAATTTGAACGCCTGATTGTCGAAGACTATTTGCATATGCATCTGCGCCAAACCCGCCAGGGTCCTGTGCTCTTTGATCGCTTTGGCACCCCTTTGGAGATCACGGATTTAATGGTGCTGCGTGATGAAGTGATTGAATTGGCCGACAAACACGCCCTTTATCTCTTCCACAATCCCCGCAAGCACCCTTTGAGCAAAGCGTTTAAGCAAGTTTTGGCCAAAGATGACTATGATCAACTCAACGAGGAAGAACACGCCCTCCTCCGCGAGGCCTATCTGACGGTCAAAAACGGTCAGATTTATACGCTCCGCGGCCGGTTGCTGGGCACTCCTTCCTGGACCCAACGCTGGATGTGGAAGTTAATTAGCTAATGCAAAACACCCCCAATTTGCCTTCGCCGACCCCAGGCTTGCTTGCGCCTGGTCAATTATGGAATAAAAAACCTGCCGCTCCGGCACCCACTTTGCCTGCGCCCACCTTGCCTGCGCCACCGCAGCAGGTGCCTTTGACGCTGGGCAGCCCTGACCAATTGCGTCAGCAAATGCAAAATGGCGCAGCCAAACCTCCGGTTGCGCCTTTGCCCATTTTTCAACCCCCCAGTACAGATTTTAAAGGCCAGCTCGGCCAAATTCAGAGCTTGATGCAAAAGGCCGATCAGCAGGCCCTGACCCCTTATGGTGTGGTCGTACAGACCAATCCCCAGGGCCAGATCAGTGGCTATTTGCTCAATGGCCGCCCGGCCACAGCAGAACAGGTGCAGCAGCATCTGCTGCCTCTTTCTTCGCGTTTGCACAAAGAACTGCAACAGACCAAAAGCATGGTGGATCAAGAGTATTCCCAGTTTATTCAGCGCTCCCAGGCCCAATTGGCGCAAATGACTCCTGTCGAACAAAACGCGGTCAAAATTCAGTTGCAGGCCGTTCAGTCTATTTATCAGGGATTTGTAAATCGCTTGAACCAGGTGGATAATTTGATCAAATGATGTTCAATAGCCGTTTAAAGACCCAGCCCCTCGACCCAGCTGCATTGCAGGGGCTTGAAAGCAATCCTGCTGCACCGGCGCGCTCGACCGTTCAGGCCACGGCGCCCTTGGCACCGCTGCGCATGCCGGAGATGCGGGTGGATAGTTTGGCCACAGCCCCGCCGCCCAGTGGCGTGCCTGCCCAGGCTGTATCCTTAAATGCAGCGGCTCCTGCGGCCTTGTCGAGTGATGAAGCCCAGTTATTGTTGGGCATTAGCGAAAAATTGGGCAATTTGTATAAAACGGATCGCAACCAATGCCATCTGGCCATGCAGGCCTTGGAAAAGGTGTCAGGCGGCGGACAGGTGGATTTTTCCCGCTTGAGTTCCCAGCAGCAGGATCTTCTCTGCTCTTTGGGCCTCACTCCCCAAAATACGGCGGCTGTTTATCAACAGCTCTATCAATTGCTTTTGCCCACCACACAGAGTCAGACCAGCAATGCTTTTCAGGCTGTGCAATCTTCTGTGACGGGTTTTCTCTCCAATGTCGATCTGCGCCAACAGACTTTTTCCAAGATTGAAACCCAGGCCCGTGATCTCTCTCAGGTCATGGGGGTGGTTTCAACCCTTTCTGCCGGTAGCATTAACGATTTATTGGCAGACCAAAAAGAAGGGGTCTATGACCTCTCTGTGAGCAAAATTACCGGCCAGAATTTTAATTTAAAATCGGGCATGGACTACACCCTGGGACACTTTGTTGTGCTCTCACAAGAGTCGCCCACCACATTGCAAAGTGTGGAAGGTATTTTACAAAAAGTTCAGAGTGACCAATTGGTCACCCCTCAAGAGCGCTCTCTTTTGAATAAATATGGCTTAAATGTCAATACGCAAAATAAATTGGAAACCATTGAGCGCAAGCCCTTGAGTTTGCAAGAAGTGCAGCAATTGGAGTCGGTGGTCTTTAGCATGAAAGACCCCTCCGAAGGCTATCAAAAAGTGTTGTCTGCCAGCGCGGACGTGATTCGTCAATCCAAAAAACTCGAAGAACTGGGCCAACGCGCCAGTTTTGAAATGGTGGAAGTTCAAAAAACCACCGTGGAAGTGGTGACGCAAAACCAAAATTTGCAACAGACCCACCAGGCCACCAACCAATTAAATGCCAAAATCCAGACAGCCCAAAGTCAGGCCCAACAATTGCAAAGTGCGGTTCAAGCTGCTCCCAGTCTGATTGCACCCAATCCATCGGCCACTATCGATGTCAGCCCTCTCTTGTTGGCCCAGTGGAATGTCAGC
>JBFWRL010000220.1:0-7049 GCA_050248915.1 Candidatus Sericytochromatia bacterium | reverse complement strand
TGTGGGAACTTTCTGACGATAATATCTGAACCCAAGAATCAAAACGATTCTACTAGATTCAAAATAAAGCCCCTAAAAAAATTGAATATTTAAAAGGATTGGTATTTTTATGCCTATTGCCACTGGTACGCGTTTGGGAACTTGGAAAAGCACAATGGGTGAGGCCACGATAACCGCTCAAGGCCAAATTGGTGGCAGCTATACCAACCGCCTCGATGCCCAAAAAGCGATTGTCAAATCTGGTTCTCAGGGTGCGATTGTGCAACAGGCTGATGGCCGTTTTGCTGCGTATAAAATTGACGATGGGGCGTATTTCGACGATTTGAATCTGGGTGAGTCGTTTGCCCTCAATGCCACAGGCCAAGCTGCGGGTGTGGTGGATTTTGTCGGCGATGATGGCGCGAGTGTGCAAGGCGGCCAATATCTGCAGGCCCCGATAGGCAAAGACAAAGGCGAAGTGGTTTATTTTATGCGGGCCCTGGGCAATTCCGACAAGGGCTGGAAATCCACCCTGATTGACCCGATCATGGGAGCGCCCAACAAGGCCCTGCAACAGGATGAAATGGCCCTGCTGCGCGCCAAAGGCTATACGGTCGTGATCGACAATACGGCCAGCAGCGCAGACATGAAAGCCGCTTTTTACAACCCCAATACCGCAGGCCTGGTCTATCTCGGCCACGGCGGCGAAGGCGATCTGGCGACCTACGAAGAACACGGCTGGCTCGGGCCTGAAGACCTGAACAAAGCTGAAGTCAGCAAAAAACTCAAAATGACGTATTTCCAGGCCTGTCAAACGACCCGAAAAGAAGACAAATGGGAAGACGTGCTGGGCTCCGAGGTTTACGGTTGGAGTCGCAACGCCACCAATTTCGACGTGATGCTGGCCAACAGCGGCTCGACATTCATTCCCTCACCGGGTGATTTGCTCAACCCCTATGTCTGGAAGGGCGAGACTGTGGCCCAGGCTGTGCGGAAGCATCTTTAAACACTGGATGGTGAAGAGAAAAAGCCCTCTGTTTTTGATGACAGAGGGCTTTGCGCTTGAAAAGAGGGTTATTTTGCGGCGCTGCAAGAGGCCAGAGCAGCTGCGTAGCTGGTCTGGAGAGAGGCGCTGTAATTGGCTGAAATGGTGGCCCAGGTACTGTCGGGAATCAGGCTCAGAGCGGCAATCTGGGTGTCGATCGCTGCTTTTGCGTCGGCGCTGATTTCACTTTTGCCTTTGGCGCAGTTCAAGAAGGCGATATATGTGGCTTTGCTGGACAACACAGCGGCACTGCCTGTGGCGGTGTTGCCACCGGTGCTGCCCGTTCCGGTGCCAGTGGTTGTACCCGTGCCGGTGGTGCTTCCATTACCGGTGGTGGTGCCGCTACCTGCGGGGTTGGGGCCACAAGCAGTCAGAGAGAGGGCCAGCAGGGCGCTGCCAAGAATCATCAATTTAGACATAGTAGTATATTTCCTTTGGTTTGTATCAAGTGTTGTGGCAGAGCAGGGTGGCCAGCAGCAAAGATTCTGGTGCAACCCATCAGCCGTGCTTCAGTTTAACACGGCCTTCTGAGAAGGCAAGCCGGGTTGTTTCTTATCCTGCTTTTAAAGATTTTTTAGTTTTTCTTAAATTCTTTTTAGCCTACCCTTGACATTTTTAACCAGAAGTTTTATTATGAATATACGAGCTTCGGAAAACAATCGAAGAAGCGTCGCAAACGGACCCGGTGAGAACCCGGGCCAAGAAGCCTCAGAGGGGCGGCAGCGGGCGTTGTTGGTGGGCGAAAGCCAAAGAACAGCGCAAAAATAGCAAGCCAACTCTCAATCGGAACAAAACCGTCAAGTTGTCGAAACAGCAAAACGGGAGCGACCTGGAAGCAGGTGGCCGCTGGTTGAGAGGGGAATTCCCTGGAAGGATGAACGCCCAAGAGGGTCAAGGTTGGGTTCGCCCAACACACGCAACGGTTGGCATAAACCGCTGAAGTCTCAGCCAGCAATGGAAAAAAGACAAGAGCGGCAGGCGCTGGTGACAGTGGCAGATAACCGTTAAGTGCAAAACCCTGAAGGAGTAACCGCATGAGGGTCACTGGCCGCAAGGCAAAGGATTCTGTGGGAGTGCAAAGCGTTGAAGGCTTGTAAAAGGCCAGGAGCGCCAAGGTGCGAAGGAGCCGAAAGGTTTGTTCGCACACACGCCGGCAGAGGAGAACACCCTGTAGTGGCGCAAAAACCTTGTAGAAGGATCTCGCAGCAATGTGGGATAGTGGATGTCAGATACAGGCCGCTAAGAGTGGGCTTGCCGCAAGGTGAGCAAAACGCTGAAAGTGGTTGAGGCCCCTGAAATGGGAAGTTGCCTGGCAGAAACGAAGACTTCAAGAAGGGCAGCGATGCAATAATTTGTTTGGTTTTCAAGGCTTGTGCCCTCAGGGGTATCCTTGAAGGCCTGACCCGGCGGACGCCCCCCCCTATTGTCTGCCGGGTTTTTTCATGTTGTTTTTTAGTTGACCCGTGTTTAGGGGCCCCGAAACTCCTTGGCCAGAACCTCAAAGAGTGGATTGGGTTTGCGCGGTGGGGACGGGTGTTCCCCCCGATCCAGGGCTTCCCAATAGCTGGTAGGCAGCGGGCCTGTGCCCACTTCGTAATCATACCCATCCCATTCATCTTCGCGAAACGAATAAAAAGCCCAATGAAAGCGCTCTTGATTCCAGAGCTGGATCAGATCCTGCAAATACTGGGCACAACCGGGATTACGGCGGTAACAGCCAAATTCAGACGCCACAATTTGGTGGGGAGCCAGCTTTTGCAGGCGGGCCCAATCCAAAAAGGGCTGTAAGTGCTGTTTGAGGGCCACAGCATTCCAGTTGATGGGCTCTTTCTCCAGGGGAATCAGACCGGGATAGCGATAGGGTTTGGGGGATTTAAAGTTGGCAAGCGGGGTAAAGGCATAAGGCTCGTACATGTGAAAGGCGTAGAGCAGGTTGGGGTCTGACAGCCGTTGCCAATGGACAAACGCGGCGGGCTGAGCGTACCAACCGGCATCCAGCAGAATGGGCGTCTCTGGATCCACCTGCCGGATGGCTGTGATCAGGGTTTGGTAAAAGGCAGGCAAGTCATGGGAGCTGCCTCGGTAGCGGGCATACCAGTCGAGATAGCGCTGGGCGGGGCCCTGTTCTGAGAGCCCGGTGCCCATTTCGGGCGTGGGTTCGTTGATCAGGTTATACCCCACCACCGCCGGGTGAGCTTTGAGGGCCAAAGCCAGTTCTTGCCAAAACAGTGCCGCTTGTTGCCAATAGGCTTTGTCCTGCCAGAGCCTGAGATCCGCTTGGTCGTTGTTGTTTTGCCGCCAACGGGCGCCGGGCAGGCTCAAGGGGGTGATCACCACTTTGACCCCGGCCTGTTCGGCCAGATCGAGTACCCTTTTGAGCTGGGCCAGATCCTGGGGCTGAAGATGTGTAAAATGGTCGGCATTGCCCAGCAAAAAGTCGCGCTCCTGGCCTTGCCATTTGTCGTACGCCAAACGGACCCAGCCCAGCCGCTGGGCTTTGGCCGCTTGAAACCAGGCCATCTCGGGCCTCAGATTAAAACAATTGGCCCCTTTGCGCTGGGTTTTCCAAAAGTCTATTTTAGCGGGGATCTGACTTTGAGCCTGGGCGGGCGAGAACTTCAATGCCGCGATCAGAACCAAAACAATCATCAGAATCTGCCTGGATAATATCACGTGTTTCAACTTTTGCCCGGTTTTTTGAGCTTGCCCAATTTGCCGCTGGGGCCAGTACCGGGTTTCTGGGCTGGTTTCTGTGATTGGATATTGGCTTTGGGGCTGCCTTTTTGGGCAAAGCGCTCGCGGATTTTTCTTGCCACTTCGGGATCTACGTCTGGTTTGCTGCCTTCACTTCCTTCGCCTGTCTCGGCTTCGCTCGACAGACGGCTCAGGGGGCGAGGGGAGCTGGGGGCCGCGGGGGACGGACTTGCGGCCGCTGCTGCGGGTTTGTTTTGCATGCGCTGTTGGTCGAGTTTGGCTTTGATCTCCGCCAGTTTTTCGGCGCTGCTCATGGTTTTGGGGTTCGCTTCTTGATTCGCTCCCTGAGCGGAGCCGAAGGGAGCGGCTGTTGGGGGCAAATAGGCCTGTTTGGCGCGGGGCTGGGTGACACTGGCCTCGGGCTCGGGCAGGGGAATGTCGGGGTTTTGCAGGGCCTGCAGCAGGGCGGGCCAGCCCATTTGTTCTAAACGCCAGGCCATGGCCCGGTAGCCGTTGCCATAAGCGGGGTCGGGGTCTTCGTCCATGCGCTGCAGCAGCACGCGGGCCAATTCATCGCCTTCGTGTTTGAGGGCATTTTGGCAGATCAAGGCGCTGCCCAAATTGCAGAAGCCCTCAACCTGTTCGTGGCTGAGGTGTTTGAGCGGCCGTTCGTTGATCCAGACGTGTAAAAGTTCGTGGGCCAAAACGCCTTTAAAGGCCACCTTGGGCAGACCGCTGAGCACGTGAATGCCATGTTCGAGAATCAGGCCATAGCCCGGTATATTGCGCTGGGCCGTGCGGGTATAGCCGTGAATATTGCCTGTGGCCGAGGCCCGCAGACGCTGGTTGACCAATTGCTGGTCTTCGTCGAGTTTGACCTGGATATAGTCGGGGATATAGTCAAAGCCCACGGCCTGCATTTGGGCGATGACATCCAATTTGGCGGCCTGAATTTGTCTAAAGTCGTGGATCTCAGCGCTGTGGCAAAAGCTGCAGAGCAGGCGGCCATCGCTAAGCACCTTGCTGCCGGTGGTCGCCGCTGGGGACATCAGCCGGGCGCAGACATGGCATTGACCTGTGGGGTGCTGATCGTGTTCGGGGTGGGCTTTTTGGCCCCAGCCATCGTAGAGATAGCTGCCTTCAATCGCTTCCTGGCAGAGGCTGCAGACGAGATTGTGCAATTGGCGGTAACAGTCGGTGTGGTAGCGGCCCCGCTCGTCTTTGGTATAAGAGCCCTGAATCGGCAAACCACATTCGCTGCATTTGGGGGTAAAGAGTTTGTCGTGGCACTCCCCGTGGTAGAGGCGCTCTCCGCGGGGAACAAAGCTCTTTTCGAGTGGCTTTTTGCAGCTGTCGCAGACAAAACAAGCCGGGTGAAACTGTTTGCCCACAGCGCGCACGACCTGGGGCCCCAGGCGTTTGCTGCAACGCGAGCAGATCGTCGGCGGCGTGGGGGGCTTGCTCATAGATCAAAACAATCACTTTCGACACAGAGATGATCAGCAAATTGCGGATCGGGCAAGACCGCCGAAAATTTGCGCTCGGCGTCGGGTTTCACTATTTCTTGGTGAACCATTCCCTGGTTGCGCATCAGGCGCAAATAGACCTTGTCGAGGTCAAAGTCCAAATTGCCTGTGACTTTGACCTGGTTTTCTGCTGTGCGTTCCCAGTTGAGCTGAATCCGGCCATTGGCAACCCGGCTGGAGGCACTGCCACTGCTGAGTTTGATTCCCTGAAAGAAACTCCAATTGGCACTGGCTGTGGCCGTGCAGCTACAGAGGTTGAAACTGAGGCAGAGGGCCGTCAGGAGGGTCAAAATGTCTTTCTGTCTGTTGGCTTTTTTCATGCGGGTTGGGCCTCTTTGGGGCAAAGGATCTCGGTGCGCTCGTCGAGAATCTCACCAAATTGTTCGACCAGAAACATCCACTGCTCGTACAAAGGCATCAGGGGCGCAATATCTTGGCTTTGGTTTTCGAGGGCATCGAGTTGATCCGCCACCTGATCACAGCGGTCCATAAACATTTCCAATCCGGCTTCAAATTTGGGCAGGTTGTAAGGCAGGATCTGTTTGCTCAGAGCGATGCTGGCCTCACGGATCTCGGCAATTTCGTCTTTGAGCCTTTCATTCAGCGCTTTGATCAGCTCTGAAATGCGCAGGGCCTCGTCAAAATGGGCCAAACGCTGCAGCAGCAAATCAAAATTGAGATGCAGGCGGGTGGTCTCGTGTTGGTGGGAAATATCCAATTGGCTCAGCTGTTCGCGCAAGCTGTCGCAACTCTTTTTAAGAAAGGTCTGATCTTTGTTGAGCTGTTTTAAGACCACCGGATCCAACGATGCTTTGGGCAACTCGGTGGTGCGGTAGGCCGTGACCAATCCCTCCAATTTGGCTTCAACTTCGTCAAAAAGCGAGTCGGTCAATTTGAGTTCGGCAGTTAACATGGCCTGTCTCCTCGGTGTTCACAGAGCTGATGCTTTTTAGTATTTCATGTTTTGGGATTGTTTGCACCTCTTTTTTGTCTGCCATGTTTAAGCAAAAATTGCGGCCAGGGCGGCGCTGCTCCCCGCTCTGAAGGAGCCAAGCCAAGCCAAGCTTGCCAAGCGCAGATGGCTATAAGCAGGGGCTGGGGCTGGCCTTGGGGCAGTTCTCCGGCCCGCAGATTCTTCTCGGCCCGTGCCAAGATACCTTGCGCGCCTTTTTCATTGCCCCGCTGCAGATGAACACAGGCCACCGCCACCTGAATCAGGCCCTGGATCCCGGTCTTGAGGGCGGGGGGGAGGTCGCTGCGCCAGAGATCTTCAAGGCTTTCGTGGGCCTCAAAAAAAGCCCCTTGGTTGAATTCCGCCAGACCCTGCTGCCAGCGTGTGAGTTGGTCGGGATTCAGCTCAGGGATGGGCTTTGATCCAATCGCTCAAGCGGGCCTTGACCTGTTTGCGCATGGCGTCTTGCAAAAAAGGCGTCTGGCCGAATAGAAAGCCCGGCAGTCCCAGGGCCTGGCTGCTCCAGCGGTGGATATCAAAGTGGTCGGTGTGGGTGTAGATCAGGCCGTCTTTAAAGGTGAACTGCGCATCAATGCGGTTGAAGACGGGCAGACCCGTGGCCGAGAAGTGGTAAGAGGCATCCCAATGGGCTTTGCCCTGACCGGCTTTGACATCAACCTGATCGTATTCAATTTTGAGCTGACCTTGGCTGATCTCCAGCAGCATTTGCCACATGGCGCCAATTTCTTTGCCTTTGAGTGGACCAAAGATCGGATCGCTGAAGCTGGCGTCGGGGTGGTAAGCGGCAGCCATGGTGGCCCCATCGCCCTTTTGAAAGGCTGTGTAAAATCTG
>JBFWRL010000219.1:0-7144 GCA_050248915.1 Candidatus Sericytochromatia bacterium | reverse complement strand
TGAACTTTCTCGAACTCTCCCCCTTGGCCCGCACCCTGCTCTTTGAGAAATTGTCCGATGCTATTCTGATTGCCGACCCCCTAGATCGGCTGGTGGACTTTAACCCCGCAGCCCAAAGACAATTGGGGCTGAATGTACAAAGTCTGGGGGCCTCACTCAAAATCTGCTTTGGCGCGTGGGAAAGCTCTGAACCCGATTGGCACTATACCCCCTTTTCCAATTTTCACTGTGAATTAACCCAAACCCAGGCAGGCCATTTTCGGGGCTTTGAGCTCAAAATAGAGCCCATCTACCAAAAGGAAAAACACCTGGGTTATATCTGTTTGCTGCGGGAAATTACCTTGGAGTATCAGGCCCGGCGAGAGCTGCGGGAAAGTGAAACCCGCTACCGCCAACTCTTCGAAAACAACCCGCTGCCAATGTGGATTTACGACCGCCAAAGTCGCTTCTTTTTGGCCGTCAATGAAGCCGCTGTAAGACATTATGGCTGGAGCCGAGAGGCCTTTTTAAATCTTCGCTTGGATCAGGTTCAAAAAGCCACAGGCAATGTGATTATGCCCCAGCACAACCCCCAAGAAAATGTCGAACTGCACCGACATATTACCCAAACAGGCCTTCAAATTTTGGTTAGAACCACCAGCCATCCCCTGGTCTTTGCCGAAAAAGACGCTGAATTGGTCTTGCTGCAAGACATTACCGAACAGGAGCAGGTCGAAAAAATTCTGCATTATCAAGTTGAATTGCTCTCACTGCTCACCCATCTCTCCACCCGTTTTATTCATCTGCCGGTGGGAGAAATTGATACCGCTTTGGATGCGGCCATGGGAGAAATTGGCCGTTTATTGGGCATGGAGCGCTCGCTGATTTTTCATCTTCGGGCCCAGAACAAAATTTACAGCAGCCACGAATGGCATGCCGAAGGCATTCGCTCGATGCATCATAAAATGCAGGGCGTCTCAGCGGAACTCTTTCCCTGGGGGATGGCTTTACTCAAACAGTTCAAAAACCTGGAAGTGCCAGACACTCAGGCCTTGCCCCCAGAGGCCTGGCGCGAAAAAGAACTTTGGCAAGGATTGGGCATCCGCGCCTTGCTGGTGGTGCCCATGGTTTGGCAAAATAACCTAGAAGGCTTTATTAGCTTTGATTCCAGCAGTCAGATTCGCCACTGGCGCCGAGAGGAACTGCAGGTCTTGGAAACCTTTGCCAATATGTTGGCCCAAACCTTGGCCCGCAAACAGGCCGAAGAGGCCCTGCTTGAATCCAATTCACAACTCGAAGAAAGCCGTTTTCGTGCCCAAGCCATGGCCGAAGAGGCGCAGGCAGCCAATCAGGCCAAAAGTGAATTTTTGGCCAATATCAGCCACGAATTGCGCACCCCGATGAATGGCATTATTGGCATGAGTGGACTTTTATTGGAAGGCAATTTAAATACGGAGCAGCGGCAATATGCCAGCATCGTTCACCGCAGTGGGGAATCGCTCTTAACCCTGCTCAACGATCTCCTCGACTTCTCAAAAATGGAGGCCCAAAAACTGGAGTTGGAATGGCTGGATTTTGACTTACACGCCCTCTTGGAAGATACCGCAGAAATGCTGGCTGTCAAAGCCCAGGAAAAAGGCCTGGATTTGGTGTGTTTGATTGAACCCGACGTCCCTCTCTGGGTGCGTGGCGATCCGGCTCGTTTACGCCAGGTCCTGCTCAATCTGGGGGGCAATGCCGTCAAATTTACCGATCAAGGGCATATCCTTTTACAGGCCCGCACCACCATTCAAAACAACGGACAGCAGCAGATTGAATTTCAAGTTCAAGACACAGGCATCGGCATTCCCACAGATCGTCAAAGCCTGATTTTTTCTCCCTTTATGCAGGCCGACGGCTCTACCACGCGCAAATATGGGGGCACTGGCCTGGGGCTGGCGATCTGCAAACAATTGGTGGAACTGATGGGGGGCAGTATTCATTTAAACAGCCAAGCAGGAGCAGGGGCCTGCTTTTATTTCAGCATTGCACTTGCAACAGCGACACACCAGCCGGTGTTGCCGCCTGAATTTAGCATGGCTGGCCAACGGCTATTGCTGGCCTCACCGAGCCAGGCCACCCATCAGGTCTTGCAGTATTGGTGCAAAAGCTGGGCGTGTGAATTGACCTGCGTGAGCCATGGCGAAAGTGCCTTGGAGTGTGCCTGGGTCGCCAAAAATCAAGGGATTCCCTTTGACCTTGTTTTGCTCGATCTGACCCTGCCCGATGGCAAAGGCACCCTGTGGGGACACCAATTTAGCCAACATGCCGATCTGCTCCATGCCCAAACGCTGCTCTTAACCCCCATGACAGGATATACCCAAATTGAAAACCTCAAACAATTGGGTTTTAAAGGCTGTTTGACCAAACCTCTGCGCAAACCTCTCTTACAAGAAGCCCTGAACCTGGTTACCCGCGAGGGGAATTGTTGGCAGCTATTTTTGCCCACCGAGCAGGCCAACACGCACAAGTACAGCCAGCGACACGGACGAATACTGGTCGCTGAAGACAATCCCACCAATCAATTGGTGGCCCTGCGCATGCTCGAAAAGCTGGGCTATCAAGCCGACGCGGTCGCCAGTGGAGAAGAGGTCCTGCTGGCACTGGCAAGCATTCCCTACGCCCTGGTTTTGATGGATTGCCAAATGCCCGGCATGGATGGCTTTGAAGCAACACGCCAAATTCGCAGCCAAAGTGCCGTGGTGCTCAATCCCACATTGCCGATAGTGGCCCTGACGGCAGATATCCAAGAGGGCACCCGTGAGCGCTGTCTGCGCACAGGCATGAACGATTACCTGAGTAAGCCGCTGCTGATCAAAGAATTGGAGATGGTTCTGAAAAAATACCTGGATCAACTTCCCCCTTTGGAAAGTTGGGTCGCCGAAAAACCACAACCCGAAAGCCCCGCCCATCAGGCCTTTGATCCCCAATATCTGCTCGAAAGGGTCATGATGGACCCCGAATGGGCCCGCGAATTGGCAGCCCTCTATTTAAGTGAAATCCCCCCCCAATTGGAACACCTGGCCCAAAGTCTGAAATCAGGTGATCTCGACCAAGCAGCCCAACAATTGCACAAAATCAAAGGAGCCACTTCAAATGTCAGCAATTCCAAGCTGCTGACCTTGGTCAAAGCCATGGAGCAGTCGGCCCTGAATCACAACCGCCAGCAATTAGAACAGGATTGGCCAAGCCTCGAAAAGGCTTTTGCAGAGCTAAAAACAGCCATGGAAAAGGCCTTTTCGATCTGCTTGTAGGCCAGAGTTAAAACAGGCTATAATGGGCTTACCATCTTCATTTCGAGCCCGTTTCGAACCCGTTTCGAGCCCGTTTCGAACCCGTTTCGAACCCACTGACTCACCCAGACCTGTGATATCTGTGCTAGTTGTTCTGGTGTGTAAAAGGTATTCTGGTTAAAGGGGGAAGCCATGTACAAGCTGTTCGTTTTTCTTCTGGCAGGCATCTTTGCCAGTTTTACACCGCTGCAGGCCGCCACACCTGAGCCTTTGCAATACCGCTCCTTTAAAGATCACGAACGGGGACGCAGTGTGCGCGTACACCTGGTTGAAATCAATTTACAAGACCCGCGCATGATTGTCGGTGTGGCCCTGGCCCACGGCAAAGCCAGCGGCGAAGAGCGGATCCGGGGCATGGCTGAGCGCACCAACGCAGTCGCGGCCATCAACGGCAGTTTTTTCCACGGCAACCGCATTACCAGTTCGGTGGGTTTGGTCATGCGCGAAGGTGAAATCATCGCTGACTCACGCCACCGCCGCACCTCGCTGGGCATCACCTCCGATCGCCGTTTTGTAATTGGCATTCCCAAGATCACAACCGGTTTACATTTTCCCGAGAAAGACCGCTTTCAGGCGGTAAGTGGCATCAACCAACCCCGCAAACCGAAACAGACCATTGTCTACACCTCCCGTTTTGGCAAACGCACCCAAACCAATCAATACGGCCAAGAGGTGATTGTCGAAAGAAACCAAATCATGCGCTATGGACGGGGCAATAGCCTGATTCCCCGCAATGGTTTTGTGATCTCCACCCACGGCAAGACCAGCAAAGAGATTCAACGATCTTACCCCATCGGCACCCGGCTGAGCATTCACGCCCAAAAAAGTGGCGAATGGAGTAAGGTGCGAACAATCATCACGGGAGCCCCCCATTTGGTGCACGAAGGCCGCATTCACAATACCTATTACCAAGAAAAACTCCAGGCCTCTCTCAAAGCCCCCAACTCACGCAGTGCCGTGGGCTATACCCACAATCAAAAATTACTCCTGCTCAATGTCTTTCCCGAAGGCAAAAGCAAAGGGGGGGTGACCTATACTCGCCTGGCACAAATTATGAAACGCCTGGGAGCGGTAGAAGCCCTGGGGCTGGATGGGGGGGGATCTACCTCACTCTATGTCTCAGACAAAGGCATTAAACACGGCCCCCGGCCTGTAACCAATGCCTTAATTGTCACAATGACCCCACGCCCACTCTGGATTCCCGGCCAAAAACAACCCCGATCGCGCGTTTGTGATCAGAATTGTTAAAACAGGAGCCAACCGAAAGAGCCTGAGTTCAAGCCACACCATCTTGGCTACGGCCACGCAGACCGTCAAAATATTTAACAACATAGCCCGCTGAGGCATTGCCTTTGGAATCCAAAAGCACGGTGACATGATCTGAGGTCACGTCTTTGCCAATCTGGGCACAGTAGGCATCCAAACTCTTGGCATTAAACTGGCCACAAGCAGCGTCGACATCCCCTTTGAAGAGATTGTCAAAAAACTTGCCCTTGCCAAAGGCATCCCAAAGTTTATCGCTGTTGCGATAAGCACTCACAACAGCCTGCCCCGCGTTGTGGGCGGCCGTGCGGCCAGTGGTTTCGATCCCGGAGAGGATGCTGCCCCCAAGATCCAACCAATTTTTGACCTTTTTGGGCTCAGCACAGACTTCGCGGTAGTCTTTGCCCACTGCCAGACAAGAAGAAGCCAATTGGGGAATGGCATCATCTTTTTCGCGGTTGAGTTTGAACTTAACGCCTTCAGGATAGCTGTCTTGATCGGCAAAGCCGCCAAAGCTGATCACTTCCACACGGGACATAATCTTGGCCACGTCAGCGTCAGACTTGCCAGCCTTTTTATACGCGGCGGCAATATCATGCAGGGCATCCCCTGTAATCGCAGCCCCTTGGCTGTGGGCAAAGACTCTGACGGTTTCGCCCGCATCCAGGGCTTTGCGCAAACGGCCCTGCATGTCTTTGGCGATTTTGGTATCGACACCGGTAATATTCATCAGGGATTCTGCGGCATCAGCGATCAGACCGTGGGTGGGATTGTAGACCAACTCCACCGGCGTGCCACCCAAGCGTTCTGAGATCAGGGCCTGGGTTTCTTTGGCATTGCGCTCGGGGGTGCGGATGCCGTTGATAAAAAAGGTCTTGGGGGCTTTACCCGTGCTGGGCTCAACACAGGCTTCGGGGGTTTCGAGGCTGCAGGCTGCTTTGGCAGAGCCCTGGCACATATCTGTACTGCTGAGTTTGGCGTTAGAAGCCGTATTTGCCGGGGCTGCAGGGGCAGCAGCGGGTGCAGGGGCAGCAGACTTGGTTCGGGTCGCGGGGGCCGGAGCGGCAGGCAAAAGGGCGGGATTCAGAGGGCCAGTTCCACGGACGGCTGCAGTCGACATAGCTTAAATGACTCCAAAGGGGTGGGATACGATCTTTGTACCCCATTTTTATAGACTTAAAACAGATCGCAGCTGCGTGTCTTTACAGAATTTTAGATCTTTTTTAACAATTGCATGTTAAGGCAGCGGGATTTTCAGCTCAGGCAAAAAAGTGCCGGTCTCAATACTGCTATTCAAAGGCAAAACCACTGTGGTTTGGGTGTCGCGCGCTAATTTTTTAATGTCTTTGAGAATCAAAGGCGGGTGGTGACTGGGTGTCGCCACCCCAACCCGAAAAGCGTAGAGATCCCAGCTGGAATTTTTTTCGACCACACCGGGTGTTAAAGGATTGTCAAAACGCGAGGCAAGGGTTTGATTGCCCGTGGGATTGTGGTTTCCCTGCCAGCAAAACTCTGCCACAGAGCATGACATGACCGAATTTGGGCAATAATTGGTACTGGAGCGATCGAGCCCGAGTTCCAGATTTCCCGATTGAAATTCCGCGTCAATTTTCCAAAACTGCAAATATTCATCCAAAATAGCATAGCGGTGATGGATCAATTCATGGGCCAGCACAAATCCAGGATGATCCCTGAGAGTATTAAAACGCAGCCACCATTTTTTCTCAAGTTCAATCAAAGCAAAAGGGGTTCCCCCGAAAACGGAATGTTCAGGAATAAAATCACTGGCAATGGAGTTGGAATCGACCCGCACATCAATTTTGGCCAAAGGTTGGGCCTGCCCCAGCAAAACTTTGAGACTGCGAACGCGGGTACGCCCGGCTGTGATCTGGTAAAGCGACAACGAGGCATATTTGGCAATTTCGCTCATTTGATCGAGCAAGGTCTGCGGGCCAGCCATGTCATATTCAGCCGGTGGGCGCGGAAAACGCACAGTCAAGTCAATCAACTCTTTGACATCGTTGACACTGAAACGGGTGTGAACCGCTTCTTTGGCATTGCCAAGGGTTTGCAGGGTAATCAAGAGGGTGTCCTGCTGTGAAGCCGGAATATGCACAAACCCTTGATTCTCTGGGTCGATGCGCTCATCAGGTGCAGCCCCTTCATTGGGAAAGAAAAACCCCCGGCTCTCATGGTTGACATACACGGTGCTGGGGCCATCGGCGATGATGTCGAGGTCTTTGCCTTGAACGCCTGTGACTGTGAAAAAATGCAATTGGGCCTGATTGCCCGGACTGGAAAAAACCTCAATCGGCTGATTGAGCGTGACGGGCATGCTTTTGACCTGATCCCCCAAGGTTGTCACTTTGGCCGGAAATGTGCCCCCCGCGTTCTTTTTTCCCAGAGCCCGCAGTGTAACTTCGGGTTTCTCGCCATTGCCATCCCAAATTAACTCCAAAATGGCGACATTGCCATTGACCAGCACAGTATCTGAATTGCGGAGGTTTTTTACGATTTGACCTGAACCGGATTTGACCATCAGACCGTTGGCTTTGAGATCGGGCAATGGC
>JBFWRL010000218.1:0-7208 GCA_050248915.1 Candidatus Sericytochromatia bacterium | reverse complement strand
ACAGTATTGACACTGGGTCTGCTCGAAGAGCGGGTGACCGATGTGGAAGAGGTATATAACCAACTCTTTCGACCGATCAAGAACCGCTCACGGGTTGAGATCGGCAGCTTTGATGTGGAGTTTATCCATGTTTGCCACAGCATTTCGGGGGCGGTGGGTTTGGCGATTCACACCCCCCAAGGTGCGATTGTCTTTACGGGTGATTTCAAACTCGATCCCACCCCCATTGACCAACAGCCCACTGATTATTTTAAATTTGCCCAATTGGGCGAAGCGGGGGTCTTGATGTTGATCTCCGACAGCACCAATGCCTGCCAGGCTGGCTATACCATTTCGGAAAATGAAGTGGCAGAGAGTTTTGTCAACGCCTTTTACCGCGCCAAGGGCCGGATCATTGTCGCGACCTTTGCCTCCAGCTTGCACCGCATTCAGCAGGTGGTCAACCGCTGTGTGGAATTTGACCGCAAGGTGGCTTTTGTGGGCCGCAGTATGGAGCGCATCACGGCCAAAGCCCATGAATTGGGCTATTTGACTTATCCCGAAGGGGTGGCCACTTCGATCGAGGTGCTTGATGGCTTGCCTGCTGACAAAGTGGCGATCATTACCACGGGCAGCCAGGGTGAACCGATGGCAGCCCTGAGCCGCATGGCCCAGGGCAAATACCACCAGGTTTCGATCCGCGAAGGGGATACCGTGATCATTTCTGCTACGCCGATTCCGGGCAATGAGCGCTCGGTCACCCGCAATGTGGATATGTTGCAAGAGCGGGGGGCAACTGTGCTCTATGACTCTCGCAGCAAAGGCCTGCATGCCTCCGGCCATGCCAGTCAAGAAGAACTCAAATTGATGTTAAATCTGACCAAACCGCGCTATTTTGTGCCCACCCATGGGGAGTACCGCATGATGATGCGCCACAAAGAATTGGCGGAAGCCGTGGGCATGAAAAGCGAAGACATTTTTCTGCTGGATATTGGCGACAAGCTTGAAGTGCAAGAAAGTGGTGCGGTGATTGCCGAAAAGGTCACCTCGGGGGTGATTATGGTCGCTGGGCGGGGCCATGGCTTTCTCGATGCCAAAGAGCTGCGCGAGCGCCACAAAATGGTCAAAGATGGCGTCTTATTTGTCTCGTGTACCCTTGATGAAGTTGGCCAATTGGCCTCTTTGCCCCGAATTGTCAGCAAAGGCTTTATTATCGAAGATGATCCCCACAGCCTTTACGAAAATGCCTCCGAGCAGCTCACAAAAGTATTGGGCAATTATATGCTCAAACACGAAAAAGTCGCTTTGACCTCTGAAAAAGGGGAAATGTTGATCCAGGACATGCTCGGGAAAATCATCTACAGCTTAACCCGGCGGCGTCCTGTGATTGTGCCGCAGGTTCACCATCTGGGAGAATAAAGCATGAGCCCATTGACCGCTTTGAGCCAAAATTTGATCAGCCGCTTTCAAAGCGGTGAACTCAAACCCGACAATCTGCGTCTAAAAGCGCGGGTCAGCCCGCCTTTGCCCGAAGATATTCATTCTCCCACAGCCCTCAGCGCTCAGCAGCAAGCCGCTTTGCGGGCCTTGGGAGAAGCGGCCCTGGCCCAGGGCGAAGTGGGGGCGATTGTGTTGGCTGGCGGCATGGCCACACGTTTTGCTTATACTTTGCCCAAGGCCCTTTTTCCCATTTTGGGGGAGAAGACGTTTCTGGAACTCAAAATTTTAAGCCTCAAGGCCTTGGGCATCCCGCTCTATCTCATGACCAGTTTTCATGCCCATGCGCCGATTGAAGCCTTTCTGGAGGCCCATGATTGGTTTGGTTACCGCGACAAGACCTTTCTCTTTCAGCAATTCCATCTGCCGCGCATTTACAGCGATGGTTCTCTGCGGCTGGTCGACGGCGAAATTGAATACGCGACCAGTGGTCATGGCGATTTTGTCGAAGCTTTGCAACAGGCGGGCTTGCTCCAGAACTTTATTCAGGCCGGGGGCAAGTATCTGCTCTTTTCGAATATTGATAATCTCGGGGCCACACCCGATGCGCTGCTGCTGGGTTTGCATATCGACAAAACCAGCGAAATGAGCATTGAAGTGGCCGCCAAAGCCCCCGGAGACAAAGGGGGGGCCCCGGCGCGCGTCAATGATCGCCTGCAATTGGTCGAAGAATTTCTCTTTCCCACGGATTTTGATCAAGACAGCATTCAGGTCTTTAATACGGCTTCGTATATTTTTTCGGCCCCGGTGCTGGCGCGTTCGTTTGATTTGCCCTGGTATGCCGTCGAAAAAAAGGTGGAAGGTCAGGCTGTGATCCAATTTGAGCATTTGGCCGGTGACCTCAGCCGGGAATTAAATGTCTGTGTGGTGCAAGTGGCCCGCGATGAGCGCTTTTTGCCGGTTAAACGCCAAGAAGATGTCGAGATGGTGAGGCCCCTGATTGAAGCCAAATTTGTTGGGCTGGCATGAAAACCCCACCCAGCGCCCAAACCCTGGCCCTGCGCCAGGATATTTTACTCTGTATGCTCTCAGGGCTTTTATCTGCCCTGTCTTTTTCCACGCTTTCGACAGGCTGGCTGATCTGGGTCGCGCTGATTCCCTTTTTCCATGTCTTTTACAAAGCGCCCCTGACTTGGAAACGCGGCGCCTTTCTGGGCTGGGTTTTTGGCATGTCGTTTTATATTGGCGTGATTCATTGGTTGATTGAATTGCATCCCCTGACCTGGCTGCCGGGGGTCACCAACGAAATCAGCCTCTTGATTGTCTATGGCGGGCTATTTGCCATCAGTCTCTTTGTTTCACTCTGGCTGACGCTCTTTGGGGCCATTTTGGGGGCACTCAAACCCCAAGGTTTGCTCAAGCTCGTCTATCCGGCCCTGCTGTGGATGATCATGGAATGGGCCCAAGAATTGGGGGATCTCTCGCTGCCCTGGGCCCGGCTGGCGATCAGCCAGTTTCAGGATTTGCCCTTGCTGCAAGTGGTGCCTCTGACAGGCTCGATCTTGATTGCCGGGGTCATTGTGGCCTTTAATGTGGCCTTTGCGCTCTTTCTGGATGAATTTGTGCCCGATGCCAAGCCCAGGCCCTATTGGCATTATCCTGCTTTTCGCCCGCTACTGGGCATTGCCTCTTGTGTGCTGGCCTTTCATGGCTATGGCTTTTACAAATTGTCCCAAGCCCCACCCCCTGAAGCTGCTTCTTCAGACAAAGGCGTTTTGGTGGGATTGGTGCAAGGCAGTATTCCCCAGGGGCAAAAATGGGGCACCCCAGATGAATTCTGGAAAAACATGCGAGATATCGAAAAGATTTATCTTGACCTTTCTCAGGATTTACTGAAAAAAGCGCCTGAGTCACAGGCCCAAATTCTGTTCTGGCCCGAATCGGCCATTCCGGTTTTCCCGCGCTATTTTCCTGAGTTTCGGGCCCCCCTACAGGCCTTTGCCCAAAAGAATCAGGCCTTTTTGGTGACAGGGGCCTTTGACCGCAAAACTTGGCAAAGTCCCAGTTTTAATGGGGCAACCCTCTTTACACCCCAAGGTGAAAATAAAGCTTGGTATTACAAACGTCAATTGGTGCCTTTTGGCGAGTTTTTTCCCTACCGCGATTTTTTGGGCAAAATCCCGCTCTTGGGGGGACTGATCGCCCAACTCAATCCGATGAAAGACGATACCGCCGCTGGCCAAGATGCCTCGCTCATGACCACCCCCTTGGGCAAACTCGGCACCTTGATTTGCTTTGAATCGGTGTATCCCCATGTGGCCCGCAATTCGGTCTCTGAAGGTGCCCAGATTTTGGCGATTGTCACCAACGATGGCTGGTACCGCGACGCCATCGCGCTTTACCAGCACAATGCCCATGCTGTGATGCGCGCCCTGGAAAACAGCCGTTACGTCTTGCGGGCCGGTAACACAGGTATTAGCAGTGTGATCGATCCTTGGGGCCGGATTCAGATCCAGTCTTTGCCCATGGAGCGGACCTATCTCTATACCCTGCTCGACCCCGCGCAAGCGGCCCGCAGTGAAAAGACCCCCTATACCCGTTGGGGCGAATGGGTGGTCTATTTGAGCATGTTGGCCATGCTGATCCTGGTGATTTTTCAGGCTTCCCAAAACCCCCTGACCGAAGCAGAACTGGGTTAAATGGAGAGCGGGGCTTATTACCGCCTCTTTCACACATTGGCACAGGAATTACTGCAACGCCCCAATCAGGGCCTGATTTTTTGGTGGGAAGACTTTGAACAATTTGAATGCAGCCAATGTGGCAGCTGCTGCAGCCGGCCTTGGAAAATCCATGTGAGCCAGGCAGAAGTGGCACAGTGGGGCGCTGCTTGGGAAAACCTGATGGATCAGCCCATCGGTGAATTGCTGCAGATCGAAGCCCCAGATATTCCCAGCCGCTACGCGGCCCTGGCCAAACAGTCCGATGGCAGGCGTTGTGTTTTTCTGGGCCCAGATTTGCGCTGCCGCATCCACGCCGCTTTGGGCGAGCAAGCCAAACCCCATATTTGCCGAAAATACCCAGCCACGGGGGCCCGTCTGGACTATGGCCATTTTCAGAGCAAAGGCCTTGCAGGCAGCTGTGTCAGTGTCGGCAAAAACCTCAGTCTGTCTAAAACCCTCAATTACCGCTGGTTACAATTGGCGCAGCGCTCCCCTTTGCCGCTGCTGCCCATTGTGGGAGGTAAACATTTGGATTGGGGGACTTGGCTGTGTTTGACGGGTTTTCAGCTCGACAGCTTGCTTGCCACAACGGAGATCAAAGATTGGCTGTGGCTGCAGGGCCAATGGCTCGGAAACTTGCTGCGCGGGCCTGAGGTTCTGGATCAAGCGGCTTTTCATCAGACGCTGCAGCTCTTTCAGCCCCAAACTCAACTTCCCCCTTTGGCGCTTCTGGAATTGCGCCCCTTGCTCAATTGGCTGATTGAGCAGGTGCTTAATCGCAATCCGGTTTTACATCCCCTGATAGATTGGATCAACACCTGGAAAGAGGGTTCTGACATGCCCAGATTAAACCCCTCCGAAAAACAGGCCTTAAATTTGTATCTGCAAGCGTGGATGCAAAAAGAATTGCTTTTGCAAAGCCATTTGATTCAGGGCCATTTGGGTCTTTTGCATCAATTGCTGGCTTGGGGGCTCAATCTGTTTTTGATTCAGCTTTGGGCGCTGTATGAACGCTCTTTACATGGGGGGGCGTTGATGCCTAACGACCTGAGCCGGGCCCAAAACCAAATTTATGCTTATATTATTCAAGACTATTCTCCTGCGGGCATTCAACGCATTCAAGCTGCCCGTGCTGAGAGCTGTCTGGTGCAATTGGGCCTGCTGGGCCGTTTGCAGTGGCCAACGGCTTAATTGGAGTTGGGTGCGGTAAAGCTGTAAGCGCCATAGCCCACGACCTGATCGCGGGGGCCGGCTGTATCGCCAGAATTGCGGTAGTCGAGCAGATGTCCTTGCCAGCCAGAAATACGGGCGATTTCCATGGCTGTGAGCACGCCAACTATGCCACAGGCATCGCCTTTTTCAGCCATTTGACGGATATCCAAGTTGGGGATAGCCTGATTGGCGATGGCGTCGATTTCTCGGGCCTTTTCGTAAGTGTGATAATGGCTGAGATCGGTTGAGATCACAAACAGCACATCGGGCTGTTCGGCATAAGGCAGCAATAATTGGGCCAATTGTACAGGTGAGGGGTGGCCCAACACGATCGGTATCAGCTCAAAAGAGCTTAACATGCGCTGTAAAAAGGGCAATTGCACTTCGAGGGAATGCTCCATGAGATCTGCTTCGGGAATAAACCCCAGGCGGTGGGCCAGATCTTTGGCCAGCGGCGAGACGGGGATATTGCCCAAGGGGGTTTGGTATTGGTCAAAGGCGCAGACCGAAACCCCGCGCAGGGGATAGCGGTGAGAGGGGCCCAGCAAAAAGACCTTCCAATGGGTCTCGGGGTTGAGACTTGCCAATTGACGGTAACTGTAGCCAGCTGTTGGCCCTGAATAGATATAACCCGCATGGGGAGCAATCACCACACGCAGATTTTGACTGAGATCAGGGGCGGGTGCCGCACTGAGATACTGATCGAGCAAATGGTTTAATTCAGCAGGCTGGTCGGGATAAAAGCGTCCAGCAACAGCGGGATAACGGGTATATGTCATGTTTTGACCAGCCTTTCCATATTGCTCTTGAGATAACCCACCAATTCATGGGCGGAGTCGTTATTATAGCCTTTTTGCAGTAATTTTTCGACATTGACCTGAATCTCTTCCAGCTCTTCGGGGGTCAGGGCGGCGAGTTTGCTGCCTTCGAGATAGAGCAACATGTAGTCGAGTTTTTTCTCGATTTCACCCTGCTTTTCCTGGTACATGCGATCGCGGGCCTGGTAGAGTTGGGATTCAAAAATCCGCTTGATATTCTCGTTGGTGCTCTGCCCTGGCTGCACGCGGGCCGTGAATTCATACCAGAATTTTTCGCGTTCTTCGTTGCTGAGGGTTTTGCCAAAGATCATACCCTCTTTGTCGCGCAGGAAGCGCTCGGTGACATCATTGCCGGCCTGATCGCGGATCTTGCCCTTTTCCAGGTAGAGGGTTTTGAGCCCTTGCACCAGATAGATCTCGGCCTGGCCGACGATCTGATCTTCATAGTCAAACTTAAACACGTCGCGCATTTCACTGTTGATAATCCGAAAATACTCTTCGTCTAACAGGCGCATCAGCTCTTCGTAGTCTTTTTTCGACTCCTTGAGAAAGGGATAATCGTCGCGCTCGTGAAAGATCACGTCGCGCAGTTTTTTCATGAGCGAAATCGGTGAGAGAAAGCCGTGGGGGGCATCGATCATGGCGCGGTCGATAATGGCATCGACTTCGCGGTAAGAGAAATTATAGGTTTTGGCTTCATCTTGGTATTCATCGTAGATCAGGTCAATGGCACGGTTGATTGTGCTGATCTCTTCAGAATTGAGGGCGTGGCGATTGGCCACTTCTTCGGGCACACGCATAGTGTGGTAGAGTTTGGCTTTGTCGAGCAGGCTGAACTTGCGCAATTTGTCTTTGAGATTGGACAATTCGGGGCTTTTTTCGTAGCCGGTATATTGGCGGTTGTTCATGATCGGCTCCAGGCGGCACATCACACAAAAGAGTCCAAAGAGTTCGTCTGTGTGCGGGGCGACATGGTACCAATGGCGCAAATCGTCGAGTTTGGTGCGGTAAATTTGCTCTTCGAGGCGGTAATCGAGCAAAT
>JBFWRL010000217.1:0-7265 GCA_050248915.1 Candidatus Sericytochromatia bacterium | reverse complement strand
GGACCTTGAGCAAAAAGTACTGATGGGGCGGTTTGGCCATTTTGGTCGAAACGGGAATCACCGCCTCAATATTTTCATCGGCCAAAATCGGTGAGCCACAGGCCACCGTTCCGACCAAAGGCACATTGACAGTCTGGGCATGATCTTGATTGAGTTCGGGTTCTGCCAATAATTGCAAGCCCCCATCGAGCTTGCGCCGCAAAAGTCCTTTTTCAATCAAGCGGTCAATCAACACCGCTGCAGAGCGGGGAGAACGATAACCGAGATCAATCATCAGTTCTCGCACAGAGGGGGGACGCCCCCGTTTAATCAAAGAATTGCGCACCTCGCGGAACGCCTCTAATTCGCGGTCATTCATCTGGGTATTACTCATGATAATGTGTGTATACGATCACGTATACCCTCCTGTCCATTTTTCTGTCTGTGTGCATAAGATCCAGACAAATGTGTTGTAGGTGTGTTAGACCCACTTGCAAATGTGTTTGATGCACATACACTTATGTATACCATATTACCCGCAAGAATACATCCACGTCAATTGGATTTTGATTTGGCGGGGCTTCTAAAAAAAATTCTTGACAGAAAACGATACAATCCGTATACTAATGTATAAGAGCTTAGGTTAGAAGCCCGACACAAGATAAAAGCTTGAATCTTATGAATCAGGTGGTTTTTTTAGCCAACACTCTTAAATAAATCCTGAAAAACCCTGTTTATCAGGTAAATTGAATCCTTCAAGATTCAGTTCTGCTTCCGCTCACTATTCAATTCAAGGGTGAATCCTGGCTTCAGGGTTCACTTTTTTCTTGGCCTGTGTATTCTTTTTTGCGTTCGATCCGCGGGTTCAAAGCCCCAAATCAGGCACCGGCAAACCTTCCAGCGCCATGATCTTCAAGGCATTGGTGGTCGGACAGGGCCCCGTTTGCAAGAGATAGTCGAAGTGCATGTCTTGTCCGACGATCTGCTCACGAAAGTGAAAGTTTTGGATCCGTTCGGGGGCCACCTGAGTCAGCTCCAGATCGTGGGTGCTGATCAGGCCCGCCCCTTTTTTTTCAAGCAGCGCTTCGATATAGGCCTTGCTGCCCAAAAAGCGCTCTCGGTTATTTGTGCCACGAAATATTTCATCAATCAACCAGAGTACGGGTCCGTCTTGAGGGGCATTTAAGGCATCCAATAATTGTTTTAAACGGCGGACTTCGGCATAAAAATAAGAGAAGCCATCGGTGACAGAGTCGCTGACGCGAATACAGCAAAACAGGCGAACAGGCTGCCACAAAAAGCCTTCGGCATCCACGGCTCCCCCAGCCTGGGCCAGGGCAATATTGACACCAATGCTCTTAATAAAGGTGCTTTTGCCTGCCATATTTGATCCTGTGAGCAAAAATACCTGGCCTGAGTGCTGAATCTCAAAGCCATTGCGAATGCGTTTGGCCGGGGGCAACAGGGGGTGCCCCAGTGCTTGGGCAGACAAGATCGGGGCTGCAGTTGAAGCCGGGGCCAAATCGGGAAACTGCCATTCTGGATGCAGCCAAGCCAAATTGGCCAATGAGGCCGCCGCCTCCAATTCGGCCAGGGCGGAGATCCATTTGGGCAATTGGGTGTATAAAACAGGTTTGATCCGGGCCAATTGCCAAGCCGCAAAAAAATCACAGGGCAAAGCCAAATTAAACATCAACCATGCCAGGGGATTGGTTTGCAAACTGGCGAGCGGCACCACCTGGCCCAGGCGTTTAAACAGGGCCGAAGGAGAGACCGCGACAAAGGCCATCAAGGCCTGTTTGAACTCTGATTGGCAAGCCCATTTTTCGAGCCAGCCCAAGATTTTGCTCAGTTTGCGCACCTCATAATCCATTTGAAAGGCCTCTTGAAAGAGCTGCTTGGTTTGCCCGCGCGCCAGCCAAAAACCGACAATATAGAGACTGAGGGGGATCTGCCAAAACAGGGGAGGCACCCAACCCAGCCAAGCCAAAGCATGAAAAAACCAGTGAATCAGGGCCAAAACAGTCAACGCAAGTAAGGTTTTGCCTGGTGAGCCGTGTTCGGGATACCGGCTTAAAATCCCCAATAATTCAGACGCCTGCCAATGCTGCCCCCCCTTGTGAACATGACGAAAAGACCAGGCCGTTTCGGCTCCACGCAGCAAAAGTCCCTGGCGAAACAGTGTGCGCGGCAAAAGGCTTTTGACCAAATCTTGGCGAGAATGGATCTGGCTTGGCTCGGGTTGACGCTGAGAGAGCCAATTGGCCAAGGTCTGGCTGCCCTCTTGGGAAATACAGGTATCCGCCAAATGCTGCAGCGAAGCCGGGCCCAGCAAATCCAGATCTTTGGCAAAGGGGTGCTCCGGCTCCAGTTGAGGTTCAGGGGGCAGGGGCAAATCATGCCAATGGCGCTCCAAGCGCAGGCCCTGCTCGCGTTGATAATTGAGTAAAATTTGATAGCGAAACAAACTCTTTTGGTAGGTCTGATGGATCCGCACCGCGACAAAGAACAAGAGACTGCTCAAGCCCAGACTGAACCAACCCCACTCGGACATTTGGCGCGAGAAAGAGAACACCGTCAGCGCAAAACCCACAAGAAAAATCCCCAAACGCATCCAACTCCAAAAGCGGCTGCGTTTTAAAAGTGCCTGCTGACGCGCTTGCAGACGGCGCGTGATACGCGCCAGATAGAGCTGGGTGTTCAAATCACAGGCCTGGGTTTACAGACCCGCCAGGGTAAAGACGCGGGAGGCCGCTTCTACACCGGCCCCAATATCCAATCGGCCAAAGCCAAAGACCGGATCACGCTGGCCTTCGTAAATCAGGCCCTGGGGAATTTTGCGCGAAGGTTTATTGGTGTGGCTGAGCAAGAGCCGCTCGGCCAATTGGGCCGGACGCAAAGCCAGGGAGAGCTGAGCCTGGGCAATATGGGCCTGTTCATGAAAGAACTCGCGGAATTTTAAGGTGCGCTGGGACTGGGCCGGGGGCAAAGTCGCGTTGCGGCGTTGAATCGTACGTACATAATCTTCGTACATGGCTGAGCGAATCAGGGCCAAAGCCCCGGCCACCACCGGGCTGGCCATTGAAGTGCCATCCATATAGTCGTAGGGCATTTCACAGCGTTGCTCATTGCAGACCAAACGCATGGGAATCGAAGAGAAGATATTTACACCCGGTGCCGACACGGCTTTGGGATGGACATGCCCAGCCGCATTGGAAAAACCGGCCAATTGGTCCAATTCGTTGGTGGCAATCACGGGAATTTGGTTGGTGTTCTGCTGCACACTGCAGCGGCCATTGATAAAGTCCAAGCCCTCATTGCCAGCGGCAGTCACCACACTCACGCCTTGGGCGTAAGCTTCGTCGATCGCGCTGTTGACCGCACGAATCATATCCGAATAGCCGCCGCAGTCGTAAAGGGTGGGAGAGCCCAAACTGAGATTGATCACCGACGCCCCATTTTCAACGGCATAGCGAATCGCACGGGCCAGGGCAAAATCGCCCTGAGCAAAGCCCTGGGCCGAAAAGACCTTGATGCCCAATATTTTGACGTTGGGGGCAATGCCCTGAATATTGCCATCGTTGCCGGCCACAATTCCAGCCACGTGCGTGCCGTGGGCCGCTTCGTCCATGGGATCGGGATCGTTACTGGCAAAGTCAAAGCCCATCAGGGCCCGGCCGCGAAAAGCTGGGTGGAAATAGTCCAGGCCGGTATCGATTACAGCCACCACCTGTTCAGGGTTGCCACGGGTAATTTGCCAGGCTTTTTGGGTCTGGGTTTTGCGCAGATGCCACATCAAATCGTCGTAGCGAAAGCCGTTGCCCGCAGTGGGAGAGCCGGGTTGATTGGCTGCAGGCAAATTGGCATTGGGTTCCTGGCCGGGCGCGGCGGGGCCTTCGGCAGGTGCCGCTGGTGTGGCCGGCAGGGGATTCATAGACAGGGGATCGGGCAGAGCGGGAAAAGGGCTCTTTTGATCCGCAAGTACAGGTGCCGGTGGATTTTCGGGAGGCAGCAGCGGAGTGGTGCGCAATTCAGGTTCAGGGACAACAGAGGTATTAAACGCCCGCAACCCGCCACGGGAGACAGAAGCGCGTTGCAATTGGGCTGAGACTTTTTTCTGGCTTTGGCTGAGATCGATTTGTTGATTCTGGCGGTATTTGCGCAATTGGCCCATTTCGCTTTTGAGCACCACCGGCCGTTTGGCTGTTTGGGTCTGAAGCTGAGCCCGGTTGGCGGTGCCACCCAAGAGCGGGGTCTGGGCAGAACAGGCTGTCAAGAGGCCAAACAGGCCTGACAGGAGCAATGTGATTCTGCGGTTCATGTAAAAATACCTCTTCTATACGCTACGCACTCTGATAGGTTCATTATCTGCCTTGGCCCGCCAAATCTGACGCCCATAGTTTTATGATTGTTTTATGATTGGTTTAAGATATGATAAAAAATTAGTCAAGATTTAAAAATAATTGCCCCGAATAAGATGTGAAAATTGTGGCGCATGTACATTTCACGTCTTTCATTTGTTACAATAGGGGCAGCATTAAAATGGTGAAACAGGCGCAAATAGTATGAAAAGCATTGCTGCATTGGCTGAAGACCTGGGGGTCACTCCGGCGATTATTCGCAGCTGGCAGATCAATCTCAATCTCAAAATGCCCAAATATGGCAACGATGAACCGGCATTTAACGAAGCTTGGCAGGCGTTTTTTGAACAGGTGGCCGCTTTGCGCAAAGAGGGCCAAAGCTTTTCAAAAATTCGCACAGCCCTGGCCACAATCACACCCGCCGAAAAAACCCTGCCCGAACCCGGTAGCCATCACAACAACTCGGTTTCAAGCTCTGCCGCTCCCCTGAGTCCGGCCCAGATCTTCCAACCCCAGGAGATCAAACAAGAGAGCATACAAGAGAACAAACAAGGCAGCAAACAGACCTCAGCCCCCCAGGTGATCCGCTCCGAGATGAGCAGCGACGATCTCTTGGGTATTTATGGCCCACCCACCTCAGAATCTTCCCAAAACGTGGTTCTGCCCGCCCTGGTGGCCGATCCCAAACACAATCTGGGGGCTTTGCAACATTTACAATCCAATATGCACGAGGCCATTTTGCAAAAAGACCTGCAAAAGATGACCCATACCTATGTGCAATTGGTCGAAAATTACCAGGCCCTGGCCTCCCGTTACAGCGAGAGCACGTATGTCATCGGGCAGCTCGAAGAAAAAAACCGCGCCCTCGAAGACAAACTCAAACAGGACCAGGCCCTTCAGCAAGAAAAAGCCCAGCAAATGGAAGCCCATGTCGGCTCGCTCAAAAACATGCTCGAAAGCCAAAACAACCGCTTGGATCAACACAGCTCATCACTGGTGACCAAAGACGAGATTGACCATGTCGAAAAACAGATCAAACTCTTGGCTGTGACCGTCTTTAAACAGCAGCAAATGCAACAAATGGCCAGCCAAAACAATGGCAATTTTTGGGGCAAGCTCAAATCGCTCTTTTCTCGCTCGCTCTGAGAAAAAAAGCTTTTCCTCTTTTTAACATAATGTTAAATCAGGCTTAGGTAAGTTTTCGTTTCTGACCCTCTATAACCAACCTATCAAAGCGAAATTGTAGAGAGTAAAAGGTAAAGGTTATGAAAAGCAAGCTCAAAAAACTGGCTTCCCTGGCAGCAGGCACCCTCTCCATTCTGATGACAACTGCCTGCGGCACCAACACCGCCTATACCCCTTATGTCCCCCAGTATGGCAACACCGGTTATGACTCTTATAACCAAGGCTATCAACAGCCCCAAATGGGCATTCCTGGCAATATCAATCCCAATCCCTATATCGATACCGCCGTCAACGGCAACCTGCCCACCGGCACCGTGATGGGCAAAGTCGTCGACTCCCTGACCAAAGCCGGTATCGGCGGCGTCCAGGTTGAAGTCGTGGGTGTTCGTCCTGCCCAGGTCGCCATGACCGATGCCACTGGCAATTTCACCCTCTCCAATATCCCCCAGGGCCGTCAGGTTCTGAGCGTGCGCCGCAATGACTATACCAATGTCAGCAGCAATAACCAGATCATCGCCGAAATCAAAGCAGGCACCACCATCACCCTGCCCCAAACCATCGAATTGGTCCCCTTCCGCGCCTCTTCTGTGAATGGTTTCATTCGCGCTTTTAACAATTTTAAACAGCCCCGTGGCATTTCGATGGCACCCGGCAGTGGCAATCTCTACGTGGTAGACGTGGTTGGTGCCGGTGGCGTAATCACCTATGACCACGGCGAAGTTAAACAGCTCAATGGCGAAGGGGGTATCATCAACTCCTTTGGCGCCCGTCTCGCCAGCCTCGACTTTCTGCGTCCCCTGCGCCGCCCCAATGGCGTGGCCGTGGATGCCGGCGGTAACGTCTTTGTCGCCAATACCGGCCACAGCTTGATCCGCCGCTACGGGCCTGCTGGCCAGTGGTTGAGCAATGTCGAAGCCGATTTTAACGAAGTGTATGACGTGGCAGTGCTGAGCACCGGCGATCTGGTGGTCTCTGACCCCGGTTCTGGCCGCCTGCTGCTGTTTGATTCCAGCTTGAATGTGCGGGTGTCCAACCTGATGCGCATGGCTGCCAACGGTCTGCGTGGTATTGCCACCAGCAATAACGATGATATCTATGTGGTCAACGCCGCAGCCCCTGCCGGTCAGGTGATCTCCAAATTTGACCGCTACGGCAATCGCCTGCCCCTGTCTTTCGGTCGCATTGGTGGCGTACAGCCCGCCTCTTTCAGCAATCCCACTGACATTGCCATCGACAACCGCAATGGCGATATCTACGTGGTCGACAGTGGCAATAACCGCATTCAGCGCTTCGACAGCATGGGCAATTACCTCTCTGAATTTGGCAGCTTTGGCACCGCCAACGGCCAGTTCAACTCCCCCTGGGGCATTGCCATCGACAACGAAGGCTTTGTTTATGTCACCGACACCAAGAACCAGCGCGTCCAGAAGTTTGCTCCCGGCCGCCTGATGACCCAGACCAACCAGGTCACTTCTGTCAATTAAGTTTCTCTCTCATCTTTCACTCTTACCAATTACGCAACTGCCTTCGGGCAGTTTTTTGTTTGTATGTTATACTGCGTCATCAAATCAGAAGCAGAGGTGAAACAGGTTCAAACTTTGAAACAGCGGAATTTCTTTCAATCCCCCGTCTTTGGTGTTTTCTGGCTATTTTTAACGGTCTTTTTTTCGTTCGCAGCAGAGGCCCGTTCCCCCCATCCCTCCCCAACCCCCGTCAAATCCCCCCCAAAAGTTTATTTGG
>JBFWRL010000216.1:0-7285 GCA_050248915.1 Candidatus Sericytochromatia bacterium | reverse complement strand
GGCCAACACGCGGCCCGCTTTGGCGGAGGCAGTCCGGGGGTCTTACATGGCAGTGAGACCATGGTGCTGCAAGATGCCGGCGGCCAGATTCTCGAAACCCACAGCGTTTCTGCCGGTTTGGACTATCCGGCGGTGGGCCCCGAACACGCCCATTTACACGAAATTGGGCGTGCCCACTATGTTTCCGCCAGCGACGAAGAGGCCCTCGAAGCCTTTCACCGCTTGGCCCGCAGCGAGGGGATCTTGCCTGCTTTGGAGAGTTCCCATGCCCTGGCGTATGTGCTCAAACGGGCTCCCCAAATGCGCCCGGATCAGATTCTCTTGGTCAATCTCTCCGGCCGCGGCGACAAAGATGTTCACCAACTCTACCAAGCGGAGGAAAAACAATGAAATCTATCAACGCCACCTTGATGGCCTGTCGGGCGGAAAGCCGCAGTGCTTTGGTTCCCTATCTCACTGCCGGGGTGCCCGACTTGCCCACCACAGCCCGCCTTTTACACGCTTTGGCGGCTGCGGGCGCAGATTTAATTGAATTGGGGGTGCCCTTTTCCGACCCGGTCGCTGATGGCCCCGTGATTCAAAAGGCCTCCGAAAAGGCCCTGGCCCAAGGTGTCAATTTGGCCCAAATTCTGGATTTGGTCGCCCAGGTGAGGGCCGAAGGCCTCGAGACCCCTTTGATACTCTTTAGCTATTACAACCCGATTTACCATTTTGGTTTGGAAAACTTTGTCAAACAGGCCTTGGCCGCAGGTGTCTCTGGCACCCTGGTGGTGGATTTACTGCCAGAGACAGCCGGTCGCTATTTGGATGCCGTCGCCAGTTCTGGGCTCGAAACCGTGTTTTTGGCGGCACCCACCACGGCCCCTGAACGGCTGGCCCGGATTGATGCCGCCTCGACAGGCTGTGTTTATTATGTCTCGCGTACGGGCGTGACCGGCACACAGGCGCAGGTTCACGCCGATTTACCTGCAACCTTGGCCCAGCTCAAAACCCATTTGAGGCAGCCTGTGATTGTCGGCTTTGGCATTTCGACCCCCGAACATGTGGCCCAGCTCAAGGGCTGCGCCGAAGGCATCGTTGTGGGCTCAGCCCTGATGGCAGCCCTCGATACTGCTTCAAGCCCGGATCAGGCTGTCGAGATTGCCTCTGCCTTGATTCGTTTACTCAAACAGCCCCTGGAGGAAAATTAAATGTTGGTCATGATGCGCCGAACCCATAGTCCCGAAGAATTACAAGCCCTGCTGGATACGATCGAAAAACTCGGTTATACCGCCCATGTTTTGCCCGGCGAACACAGCTTGGCGGTAGGTATTACCGGCAATCACAGCAGCGAAGATCGCGAAAAATTGAACCAGATGCCTGGTGTGCGCGAGGTGATTCCCGTCTCCAGCCCGTATAAGCTGGCGGGCCGCAGCTTTCACCCCGAGGATACGATCTTTCAGGTCGGTGAAGCCACTTTTGGCGGCAATCACTTTGTTGTGATGGGTGGACCCTGCGCGGTTGAAAGCGAAGAACAGACCGTGCGTCTGGCCCATGCGGTCAAAGCCGGGGGTGCGCAGATCTTGCGCGGCGGTGCTTACAAGCCGCGCACCTCGCCCTACGCCTTTCAGGGGCTGGGCATCGAGGGGCTCAAAATTTTGGCCACAGCCCGTGCCGAGACCGGCTTACCGGTCATTACCGAAGCGTTGGATTTGCCCAGTCTCGACGCCGTCTACGAATACGCAGATATTATCCAGATCGGCACCCGCAATATGCAGAACTTTGCCCTGCTCAAAGCGGCCAGCCAACTCGACAAACCCGTGCTGCTCAAACGCGGTCTCTCCGCCACGATCGACGAGTGGCTGATGGCGGCAGAGTATTTGCTGGCCGGCGGCAACGAGCGTGTGATTCTCTGCGAGCGCGGTCTGCGCCATTACGATCCGCATACCCGCAATTTGCTCGATCTCGGTGCCGTTTTGGCCGTGCGCAAGCTCAGCCATTTGCCGATTGTGATCGATCCCAGTCACTCCCTGGGCCACAAGAGCATGGTCGTGCCCGCCTCGCGGGCGGCGGTGGCGATTGGTGCTCATGGCCTTTTGGTCGATGTGCATGACCGGCCCCACGAAGCCCTTTGTGATGGTCCCCAGGCAATTTCTCCTGAGATGTTTAGCGCGATGGTGCAGACCCTGCGCCGGATTGAAGCGGCGTTGCAGGGTTGAGTTTGAGCAAATTGAAACGCAGACATGCCTGTGAGTGTATTTGGGGATATCCGCAATTGTGTCTTTGACAAAAACGAGGCAGAATGGTTTACCGTGTCCTTTTGGGTTTTGCAACGGATCGGTATCTTGAAGAATGGGACAATTGAATGAAATCACTTGCTGTTTTTCTCTGTTCTACTTGTTTGGTTTTGGGGATGTCTTGGCCTGTTGGCGCAGAGGTTCCGAGCGAACGCCCTGCTGAGGTTTTCCATTTGGAGCCGATCGACCCCTTTGCCACAGAAAATAAAGACCCGGTGATCGTTAAGTATCCAGACAGTGTTTGGGTCACTTCCTTTGTGCCGGGGCTGGGGCAAATTTTATTGGATGAACCCCTCAGAGGCTGGCTGTTTATAGGTGGGTTTGTTTTGGCTTTTCCCGTTGGAGCAGGGGCTGGCGCGCTTGTCGGGAATGCCCTGCCCCCACCGATCCCCGATCCCAACGGGGGGCTTTTGAGCGGTTTAAACCTGAATGGGCCTGTTTTTGCGGTTTTTGGAGGTATGATCTTGCCTTTGGCTGTCTATATCTGGAATCTGATCGATGCTTACCAGCTGAATATCGACAAAAACAAGGCTTTGCTGCGTGCCCAGAGCCTCAGTTTGGCCCCTGATGGTCAGCTGATCTGGAAAGTCAGTGCCTTTTAATGGCTTTTTAAAAGTAAAAAAGTTCTGGAAGAAAGAGCTCATTTGTATGAAATATTTGTCTGTTTTATTGACTGTTTTCTGTTTGAGTCTGAACCTGATCTTTCCTGCCAAAGCAGAAGTCAGGCCCTCGCACGAATTCAGCCTTGCCTCTGATGCGACTGAAATTTACAGATTGTCCTTGGCTGAGCCACCGTTTTCAAACGAAACAGCCCAAATCAAACTTGTTCAGTATTCAGAAAGCACCTGGCTGGGTTCTCTGGTTCCCGGCTTTGGACAGCTTTTATTGGATGAACCGCTCAGAGGTCTTTTGTTTTTGGGTGGGTTTCTGGCCTCTGTTCCTGTCAGTTTTTTGCTCGGTATGGGGATTTCCAATTTCACCACTCCCAATGCGACCTTTTTAAAAGGGATGAATGAATCGATCTTTGTGATGTGGGTTTTGGTTCCTGGAATGTATATTTGGAATTTGGCTGACGCTTATGGTCTTAATATTGAAAAAAACAAGGCCGCTGCGCGCTCTCAATCTCTGAGTTTGGGGGCTGATGGCCAGCTGATCTGGAAAGTCAGTGTCTTTTAAAGGGGGCTTTTAAGGCAGTGGCAAAATCACCGTCACAGCCCCGCGCAGATCGCCCTCTTTGTAACCGGTGGCCTGATCGCCGGGGTAGTGTTGCTTGAGCAAGGCCTTGACCTCGGGCTTGATTTGGGCCGGGGCCCCGTGGCATTGCAGACAGGCCGCTTGAATTTTGATCGGTTTGAGATAACGCAGTGTGGATTTGCCTTGGTGAGTGAGCACTTCTGCGTGTTCTTCGGGGATGTTGCTGGGATTTTTCTGCCACTGGGTCAGCCATTTTTGCTCGTAGGCATCGGGTTTATTGGCGGGGTTGCGGTGTTTGAGTGCCACGCGCCGGATCTGTAAATGGTGCTTTTTTGCGACATTTTGGGCAATGCTGGGAGCTACTTGGCTACAGACCTTTACCGCTTCGGACGCCCCTTTGCTGCTCAAAGTGCCTTTGAGAGTGGTTTGCAGTTCTCCCAGCAGGGCTTTGCTGGCTGTGCGCGCCTGTTCCACGGCTTGGGGCGGAGGTGCTGCCGCCATGAGCAAGAATATGAATGGCAGGAGCAGTTTCTTCTTCATGGCAAACACCTCTTTTTATACTGTGCCCAGTATAGTATGGTTGCCTAAATAACTCAAGTCCGACTTTGATTTGGGTTGGGCCAACAAGCTAAAATAGCAGATATGTTACTCACAGCCTGCCTGATTGTCAAAAACGAAGCTGAAGTTCTGCCTCGCTGCCTGCAAAGCTTGCAGGGGGTGGCGGATGAGATCGTTTTGGTGGATACGGGCTCAAGTGATCAGACCTTGGCCATTGCTGAACGCTTTGGAGCGCGGATCTTTGAACAATCTTGGCCCCAGCATTTTGGCCAAACCCGCAATTTTGCGCTGGCCCAGGCCCAAGCCGATTGGATTTTTAATATCGATGCGGATGAGTGGTTAGAGCCTGTCGATGCTTTGGCTCTCAAAGCACATGTGCGGGTTGCACCACCTGCGATTTACGCTTTGAAGTGGCAACAGTACCCGACGTTGGCCATGAGCCAAAAAGCTGTGCTCTTTCCCAATCACAGAGGCGTGGCCTATCTGGGGCGGGTACACGAATTGCCTTGGGATGCCTCAGGCCAATTGGCTTTTGCGCTTTTGCCCGAAATGACCCTGTCCCATGCCCCACGTTTGTCTCCTGCTGATCCGCGTAAGCTGTCGTTTTACAGGGCTTTATTGCAAAGGGACCTGACGCACCCCGATCCGCTAGAGCGCTTTCACGCTCTGCGCCACTGGGCCCAAAGCGAGCTGATGCTTCACAGCGATTGCGCTGCTGAAGAGGCCTTGCTTCAGGCCTGGGTTTTGGTGCCCCTATTGCCCTTGGCCTGCCATTCATGGGGAGCCTCGGTGCTGGATTCTCTCTTGTTTATGGCCTGTGAGGCCCGAAACGAAGCCGCTTATACCCATTGGCGGCGGATCTATGCCTTGCACTATCCCGAAAGTGAGAAGTTGCGCCAATTGCCTGAAAATTGGAACGCGATACAATAGGGGGACGGTTGGTCTCACTCGCCAATCAGATTATGAAAGACGGAATTGTCGATGAAATCCCAAATGTTTGTTTTGAGTCTGTTTTGCTCTGCCTTGCTCTCGTTGCCTGTTCTGCCTGCTTTCGCGGCAAGACCCGAAAAACCCCATCCCCTCGATCCGGAAATGGAGGGCTGCATGCAAAAAAATTCTTCCACGGTGGGTATGCAAGATTGTTATGTCACTTATACCCAGCGCTGGGATCAGCTTTTAAACAAATATTACCAATCCCTGGGCGGTGACAAAAACGCCACTTTGCGCAACAGCCAAGTGGCCTGGCTCAAATACCGTGATGCGGAGTATCGCCGGATTGAAGCCAAGTACCAAGACCTCACCAAAAGAATGGGCGGAGGCACAATCTATGCGTTGCTGGCTGGCTCAGAGAAATTGGAGGTGGTGCGCCAGCGTGTTTTGCTGCTGCTGGCAGATCATGAACTCAATACCTGTGGCATGGAAGGCTGCGATTAGGGAGGGGGCGCAACCGTGCGCGGGGATTTTGTTTGATCAAATTTGCGGCCTGTATAACCAATTGCAAAGAGCCAACACAGCACCACACCCATGGCCAAGCCCAAGGCGATCCAATCCACGTAATGCGCTGGGCTTTTGAGCAGGGTCACGATCAACAAACCCAGGACAATTTTTAAAATTGAAGCAGAGACATCTCCCAAGCGCATAATTGGGCCTTCGATCAGAGGCTTGAGTTTGAAGCGAATGTCTTCAGCGGTCACTGTATAGAGCAATTCTTTGCTGGCATTGTTGAGCGAATAATTGAGGGCCCCGCCAACTACCAAGACGATTTGCAGCAGCATCAGATCGAGCGGAAACAAAAAGGCCACCCCCGCGAAGAGAAAAAAGATGGGCAGGATCAAACTGGAGAAGCGCAAACCCAAATGGCGAAAGAGGGGCCGGGAGACCAGCAGCAGCAGGATGGCCCCCAAAATGCCATGGTATTTATAGGTTTGTGAGAAAAAGTCACGCATACCCGCTTCTTTTTCTGATGTGTAGGTTTTCAGCTTTTTTTCAAATTGGGGGATAAGCAGGGGATCCAATTGGTGGGTCTGAAAAAAAGTTTGGACGGTGGCTGTGTGTTTATCTTGCGGGACTTGTTTTAATTGATTCAGCAAAGCCAGGCCTTCTGCAGGCGGCACTTTGAGCCAATTAAAATTTACATGGTAGGTTTTTTCAGAGTAGGTGGTATTGATAATCTTCTGGCTTTGAAAATCCATCAGGGTATTAAACAGGGCCAAACCAAAAACCATGATGGCAATGCCGCGCACATAGCGGTTGCGCCAAATTTCTATCAAATCGTCGAAGCCTTTGGATGAGACTTTTTCAGCGGCCAAATTGCTGTCTGCGTTGGATTCAGATGGGTGTGTTGCTGTTGGATTGGCTGGAGTTGGTGATTTTTCTGCGGCCCGAATGGCCAACAAAAGCAGTCCCAAAGCAGCCCCCATTGACACCGCCGCCACAAGCAGAGCCTGATCTTTAAAACTGCTGCGGGCAATCCAACTGGAGACCTCTGCCCCCAAAATATTGCCAATGGTGCCTCCGAGGGCGACAAAACCAAAGCTGCGTTCGCCTTGGGTGGGTGAAAAAATCGTGTTGATACAGCTCCAGATCAGGGCCACCGCCAGCAAAAAATAGACCGAGGCCCAAAAATAAAAGATTACCATTGCGGTTTTTCCACCCACGGGCAGATAGACCCAAAAAACCAGTTTACAGGCCATCAAAAGCAAATAAGTCAGCACAATTAAGCGGTACTTGGGAATCAGATCGCAAAAATAATTAAAGACCTTGGTCACCGCCAGCGATAGAATTGGGGCGATCAGGTAGAAAAAAGGCAAAAGACTATCGTCAAAACTGCTTAAAAACTGGGAGTTCCGCAGGGGTTTGACCAAATAATAGGAGAGCAGCAGAAAAAATACGCCGAGAAAGCTATACACTGTCTTGGCGATTTCTCCCCGGCGTGCGCCGGTGATCCATTCAATCATCTGCATGGCTCTATTGTACTCCGGCTGCTTTGCGGGGAATGTAGCTGGTGTAACATTGACACTTTTTTTTGCAAGCCTTTGTCTGTCAATACTGAGAATCCGCTTCTCGGCTTATAATGGAAAAAAAGATGATGCCTGAAAAAGAAGGACTAGAAACCCCTTATGCCAGTCAAAATTGCTGAAGATCTGATCCCCGAAGCTTTAACCGAAGACCCTGTTCCGGGGGAAGAAACACCTGCAAAAGAGCTGATTGTGGTCTCGGAGGTCTTGCCCGAAACCCTGACCATTCTGCCCTTTCAC
>JBFWRL010000215.1:0-7327 GCA_050248915.1 Candidatus Sericytochromatia bacterium | reverse complement strand
GTTGCCAATTTTGCCCAAATTCAAAAAAAGTATTCGCATCAGCTGTTTTAATGCGTTTCATGTCTACTTCTAAATTTGGAAGCAAAAGACCATGTGATTCGTGTTTTATCTGCGATAAATTTTGCAGGTCAAGATTGGCTTGGGCAATTCCCGATGAGGCCGCTTTTTTTAGCCAATATTTGGCTTTGGGCAGGTCGTTCAGACCTGCAGATTTGAGATAGTGTAAACCCAATTCATACTGAGACTGGGTATGGCCCTGAATCGCTGCTTTTTCGAGCCATTGCGTGGCTATCTGTTTATCTTTGTGTAAGTTCGATTGGTTTAAGAGCTGAGCCAATTGAGACTGTCCCCAGGGATCTCCCGCTTGTGCCAAGCGTTCACACCAATATTTTGCTTGTTGGGGACTGTTTTTCTCGTCGATGAGCAGTTTTGCCAATGTTAATTGAGATCTGAGATACCAGAGACTGGCCGCCTGTTCATACCAATACACCGCCTTGTTTAAGTCACGCCCCCCCCCAAGACCCTGAGCATAAAAATCGCCCACAATGTGCTGAGAGTAGACAAATCCATTTTCAGCGGCTTTTAAATACCATTCTCTCGCCTTTGCTAAATCTTTGGGCATATTTATCCCATAATGGTGATACTGTGCCACTTTGTTCATTGCACCGGCACTGCCATTGTTGGCTTGTTTGAGATAAGATTTAAATACCAACAACGGATCGTTGGCAAAACTTGGGTTGACTAGACTCAAACATTGAGCACCAAACAAAAAGAAAACAAGTAAAATTCGCTTAATCATCTGGCTTTTCATTATACCTATTCATCGAGATTCGCATGGGTCAGGATAGTTATCTGATAAAGTCGAAAAGCCGCGGAGACCGTCCTTCACCCCACCATCACACAATCTGTCAGGGCCACCCATTTTGCTTCAACACTTTCTGCCACTATATAATAGCCGGTCGGATGACCCGATTGGCTTATAAGTTCAAATACCTTGAATCCTTGATCGCCTAATTCAGACGCGTCAAAATTAGCTTCGGGGATCAACTGCTTGGCGCGTTGAAGGGACGCGATGCTGAAATTGAGGACATTTTGGGAGTAGACCGAAGGGAGATGAAACACAACAGCGGCTTTAAAGATGAGCCATAACGCCTGATCCTCTTTCGGCCCGCCATCGCAAGTAAATGTTATGCTCAGCGTGCGAGATGTTTGACTGAACGACTGCAGAATCATATTTCCTGGAGAATGTTCATTTAATTCGTGATTGAGATCAATCAGAGCCATTTTTTCTTAATAGTATATTTTCTTCTTAAAATAATCATACCATCTGATCCAAATGCCGCTGAACTGCGCGTTTGAGCATCAGCGCGATGCCCTTGAGCAAAAGACGGCCCACAGGTGAGCGGGGATAGAGTAGAAACTGCCGTTTCACACGGGTCTGAGCAGAATCTAAGGGAAGAAACTGCCAGGTCTCAACAAAATGGCTGGCGAGCTGTTCCAAAGGGGGCGAAAAAGACCCCAGTTCCATCACCAGTTGTGTGCCATCCCACGCTGTGACCGTTTCGATATGCCGAGAGCCATCGGTATTTTCGACCCGTATCCGTGTTCCCACCCAGTTGGGGGCTGGTCGGCCTTCAAATTCAGCATTTGCAATGCCAGGCAAGGGCCCATAGCCTCGAAAGCTGGGCCAGAGAGAAAGATTAAAAATATCACTGACAATCGCTGAGGGTGTGGCCTTCAATGTGGCCTGACAGGAAAAAGTCAGGGGCCTTAAACGCGCCGGAAAGGGTTTTCTCAATGCGCTTGGCAGGGCATTCTCTTGGGGGACTTGGTTGGGGGAATAATGGACATCCAAATAGACCACATCTTTAAACCCAGTGCTATTTTTGGCAAAAAAGAGAAAGACAGCCAGCAGGCCGAGTCCAAGACAGATAAACAGTTGAAACAGGCCCCAGAGAAAAGCTTCTGGGGCATCTGTTGCATTGAGCAGGGTCCAATTGGCCTGGCTGCGGGTGCCAGAATGCACCCAAATGCTTCCTGTAAGCAAGAGCGAGCCCAAATTGAACAATCCCAACACGCCCAAGCCGCAAAACAGCCAATGAAAAAGGGTCATCAAAACGCTGCCTTTGGCCGTGCCTGGCTCCAATTCAAGTTGGCTCATTCAAGTCCTGTGTGTATTGATTCAGAAAGCCATTCAGTCCGCCAGCCAAAACCGCCCATGTCCCCAAGCCAATTTGGGCAGGCAGCGGCAGCGGCAGCATGGCCAGGGTCAAGACACTCAGTACCACCCGCCCGAGTTCATGTGAGATCAGCCAGCGATGGCCTTCGGTTAGGGCCCCCACCGCGACAAAGCCCAGCATCAAGGCCCCTCCTGCGCCCAGGGCAGGCAGCAGGGGCCACTGCGGAGCCAATTCCAAAAAAACGGTGCTGAGCAGCAACCAAACCACAAACTGGGACAAAAGCCAGATATTGAGGCTTTTCGGGCGCGGGGTGCGGTATTTGACATAACTAGAGGCCGCTACTGCCGGAATGTCGGGTTCAGACTGCGCGGGGTGCCAACCGGGCGGGCGAAAAGGCACCTGCCAGGCCTGATGCAGCGGTAAGCCCCGCATTTGCTGGTACATCTCGCTAAAAAAGACCCCATGGGCCCAGAGCGGATTCCAAGAGTGCAGGGCCTTGACCGTGCCATAAACCGGCTCAGCCACCTCGGGTTCAAAAGTGCCAAACAGGCGGTCCCAAATAATAAAGACCCCCGCGTAATTCTTGTCGATATACTCCACGTTTTTGCCATGGTGCACTCGGTGGTGTGAAGGGGTGTTCATCACCCACTCCAAGGGGCCGAGTTTGCCCACGGCGCGGGTGTGCACAAAAAATTGGTAAATGGTCTGAAACTGGCTGCAGGCCAGATAGACCAGGGGCGGAAAGCCCAGCAAAGCCAGCGGCAGGCCAAAGACCCAGGAGAAACAGCGCTCCAACATGCCCTGGCGCAGGGCCACAGTGAGGTTATACTCTTCGCTCTGGTGGTGGGGGCCATGCCCGCTCCAGATCAGCCAGACCCGGTGGCTGCAGCGGTGAAACCAATAATACGCCAGATCAGCCCCCAGAAAACAGGCCACCCAGACCCAGGCCTGTTCTGCGGGCAGGCTGTTCAGGCGCAGATACTCGTATAGCCAGAGATAGGCGCCAAAGAAAAAGGCCTTGTAAAAGATCTCCAGAATTTGGTCGAGAGAGCCACAGGCCAAATCGTTGAGAGAGTCGTGTAAATTGTAAAACTGCTTGTGTTTGACCCAAGAATAAATGGCTTCCAAGACAATACAGACAAAGAAGACCGGGATGGCCATTTGAATGTATTTGACCTGGAAGATATCTGTGGGTGACATTATTGGGCTGTTTTACCCATGGCATTGGCGATCTGTTTGCTCACGCGCAGGGCAGAGATCACCGCGCCGTCGGAGTGGGAACTTTCGGTAAAATCGCTGCCAAAGTAGAGATGGCCGTGGGCTTTGCGCAGACCGTTTGAGAGATCGTCAAAACGCGAGCGGCCCACAGGCCAAGCGGCAATGGCGCGGGGGTGGTATCTAAAAAAAGTAAATTTGCGAATTTGGCTGCCAATGCCTGGAAAGGTCTTTTCAAATTCCGCTTCGATTTGTTTTTGCACATCGTCAAAGGAGCCTGTGCGGGCATTATAGCCCTCGGCAAAATCACCTGTGATCAAGAGGTTGATCAAGACATGTTGGCCATCGCCACTGCCTTGACCGGGGTAAATCACCCCCAGCGGGCCTCCCGTTAAGAGTGGCAGGGCATTGGCCCCGTCGATCGTCCAATACTTCTCAGCGGCTTTATCAAGCAGCACGTGGGCGGTAAAATACGCCCCCCAGCTTTGGGTATGAATCGCCTCATACACTTTGTCGGCCAAGCGGGGACGAAACTGCAGTTCAAACAGGCGGTAGAGGGGAATTGCCAGCACTGCGTGTTTGGCTTTGAAGGTTTTGTTCTTGAAGTTGGAGGTATCCAAGGCGCGAATTTCGACCCCCTCAGGGCCATCAACCACATTGGTAACCTGGGTATTGAGTGAGATATTTTCTTTGCCAATAAAGCCCGCAATGGCCTCGGTCAGATTTTGGTTGCCACCCACGACATGGTTCGGCTGAGCCCCTTGGCCGACAAAGAGATGCCATTCGGCAATACCGTCGAGAGCGCTGATGCGATCCAAAGGGGTGCCCACTTCGGGCGCCAAAACGGCATGGATCATTTTCAGACCCAGCGGTGGCAGATTCTCTTTTTTGAGCCAGTCGGCAAAGGCGATTTCTTTGAGTGCGAGCAATTCTTTGGGCATCTGGCCCGAAGCATGGCCCGCTTCGACTTCGTGCAGCAATTTTTCCATTTTGGCATCCCAGGCCTGCCAGCGTTTATAATCTGCGGCACCGAGCACATGGGCGATAAATTCCTGGTTGTTTTTGCCTTTAAAGGCATAGACCTTGCCGTCGACCATAAAGCTGGAGAGGCCTGTGTCAACACGCTCCATGGGCACTTTGAGTTCTTTGACAATCTCCAAAGCCGGGTTGCCATCCCACAATTCTGCCAGACCGACTTCGGCATGCAATTTTTCGGGGTAGCTGCCCGTGCGCACCCGGCCCCCGACCCGCGGTGCCAATTCCAAGACACGGTAGCTGATCCCGGCTTTTTTGAGCTGGTAAGCGGTACTTAAACCCGACAAACCACCGCCAACAATTAAGACATCGACCTCTTTTTGTTCATCGGGATTTTCTGGGGTCTGGGCCGATTGGCTCTTTTCTGATGGTTTTTTTTCTGGTTCTGTGGCTTGAGGCTGGCAAGCAGGCAGCAGCCCCAGGCTCAAAATGGCAGTCATACAGGCCGACTTAAACGCAGAGCGGGCAGCAAAATTGAATTTCATACAGAATCTCCTCAGGTGTTTTTTTCAGGATGCACAACAGCGATCTGTCTGAAAAACAACACTCAGTCAGGGGCGTGTTTGAGAATCTGCGTTTCGAGAATGTCCAAGGCCTGGTTGAGTTGGTCTTCGGAGATGATCAGCGGGGGCAGGGTGCGAATCACATTGCCTGCTGTTCCTGCGTTGATCACCAGCAAACCGGCCTCATGGCAGGCCGAGATAATCGCCTTGACCACATCCCCGGCGGGTTTGAGTGGGTCGCGGTCGTGGCAAAATTCCATCGCCATCATCATGCCCCGGCCCCGCACATCGGCCACCAAGGGGCATTTCGCTTGAATCTGGCGGAAGCGGGCGGTGATGATTTCGCCGAATTGGGCGGCGCGCTGGGGCAGGTTGTCGCGTTCCATGAGTTTAAGCACAGCCAACGAAGCCGCACAGGAGACCGGATTGCCCCCATAAGTGCCCCCCAAGGTACCGGGTTGGCAGGCATCCATGATCTCCGCTTTGCCAATCACGCAGGCCATCGGCAGGCCGCCCCCCATGGCTTTGGCCCAGGTGGAGAGATCGGGAGTGACCCCCGAAGCAGCATAAGCACACCAATCGCCGGCACGGCCAAAGCCACTTTGCACCTCATCGAGAATCATCAAAATGCCGTGTTGGTCGCAGATTTTGCGCAGGCCCTGCAGGTATGCCACTGGGGCGGGCACAAAGCCCCCTTCCCCTTGAATGGGCTCCAGAATCACAGCGGCCACCTGTTCGGGGGCCACCATATTGACCAAAGCTTGGCGAAAGCGCTCCAATTCACGCGCAACAAAGGCATCTTGGTCGAGGCCGTCGTGATAGCGAAAATAATTGGGATAAGGCAGGCGGTAGACCTCGGGAGCAAAGGGCCCACAGCCCGTTTTATAACCGACTTTGGAAGTCAGGGTCAGGGCCATCAGAGTTCGGCCATGAAAGCCCTCACTGAAACAGAGCACCGCAGGACGACCCGTTGCCTGGCGGGCAATTTTGATCGCGTTTTCGACAGCTTCAGCGCCGGTATTGGTCAAAAAGACCTTGGTCCGATCGCCGTGGGGAAACATCCCTGCCAGTTTTTCGCAGAGTTCGAGATAGGGTTCGTAGGTGGCGACATGAATACAGGCATGCATCAGGGTCTCAGCCTGTTTTTGAATTGCGGCAACCACTTCGGGAGGGCAGTGGCCGGTATTGGTGACCCCAATGCCACTGGCAAAATCGATCAATTGTCTGCCGTCGGCATCGCTGATCAGGGCACCCTGACCCGAAGCGGCAGAGGCTCCGGCAATGATCTGAGCCACGCCCCGAGGCATGACCGCTTCGCGGCGTTTCATCCATTCTTGACTTGAACTCATGTTCAACCTGCTCGTTTCTCTAGATTTCAGTTGCCTCAATCATACCGCTAAAATGGCCGAAATCCAAATCCCCCCAGGGAGCTTCAGCGGGCGTAAATGCCCAGATAGCTGTGTACTTGGCGTCCGTCTGTGCGGGCATAGAGCTGATCTTTGACATAGAGGCTGGTGGAACCACCGCCATCGAGAATATATGCCTCGTGGGCCCCCATACTTTTGAGCAGGCGCGCAGCCTCTACCAGTGAGACGCCCTGGGAGCGCAAGCGCCCTTCTCCGGCCGCCACCAGCAACAATTCTCCTTTGGCAGTGACACCCACAAACGAGCGGCTGATAGTGGTTTCGGGGCTGGCCCCGCCATAGGTGGCGCGTTTGGCAAAGGCCCCAGAGCGGATATCTGCCTCCAGATGGCCCTGCTGATCGGCGGTAAACAGCGCAGGAAAGCCTCCGAGAAAAGCCTGATAGTTTCCGGGGTTTTCACTCAAGCCACCTTGGCCGGTTTTGACCATGCCCGCTTTGTCCACAGCCAAAAAATAGCGCTGGTCGGTGACTTTGTCCAGGGCGGGATGGGCATCGTCTGTGAGCTTAAACTGCGGGGTTTGCACGTCACCGATCACCGATTGGGGCGTAAAAAAGCTGGCATTGATGGCGGCCAAGAGCGGTTTGCCGCCCTGTTTATTCTGGGGCAGTTGGTTGGCATCCAGGGGCCCACCCTGGGGGGCAACTATTGGCAAGATCTGCGTGCGGGCCGGGTCGATAGTGAGCACGCGGATCGGCGCGCCATCTTTGCTTTTGCGTGAGCTGTCGAGCCGAATACCAGGAGCGATTTCGCGGCCGGTTGTGGGTTTAACAGGTTGTTTTGCCTGTGTCGAAAGTGCCAGCGGGACAGGTGTCGGGGTCGAACGGGCGGCGTTGAGAGGCGTAAGCTGGGTGTGATCGCTGACGGGTAAGGCAGGCTTTGTTGCTGCTTGAGGGGCCGAAGTTGAAACGGGCAAAGAGGCGGCACCTGCTGCGGAGCCTACAGGTGAGCGAAACAATTCGGAAGGCGGTT
>JBFWRL010000214.1:0-7435 GCA_050248915.1 Candidatus Sericytochromatia bacterium | reverse complement strand
GAGTCGTTTAAAGACATCAACTATATCTACATCACCGACACCCGCCGGCGCTTGACCGGGGTTTTGCCCCTGCCCGCTTTAATTGCCGCGCCCACCAATGCCCGGATTGATGAAGTCATGACCCGCGACGTGATTGCTGTGGATGTGATGATGGACGAAGACGATGTCGTAGATATTGTGCGCAAATACGAACTGATGACCGTGCCCGTGGTGGACGCCCAGCAGCGCCTCTTGGGGATTATCACGATCGACGATATCCTCGATGTGATCGAGGAGCAGGCCGACGAAGAGGCGTATAAAATGGCGGCGTTGGGGGAGTTGGATAATCAGGCTTCGGCTTTTCAAGCTGCGCTGACACGCATTCCCTGGCTGCTGATCTGCCTGGGGGGCTCGGTTTCTGCGGGCACCATTATTCATCTGTTTAAACACACCCTCGAAGAGGCGATTGTGCTGGCTTCCTTTATGCCGGCCGTGATGGGCATGGCGGGCAATACCGGCGTGCAGACCTCGACCCTCTTGATTCGCAATATGGGCGGGGGGCCGCTGCCGCGCCATTTTCTCTGGCGCATGGTCTTGCGTGAATTTCGCACAGCTTTTGTGATTGGCCTGCTCTGCGGGGCCATTGCCAGCTCTGTGGCAATCTACTTTTTTCATTCCAATCCCCTGATTGGGGTGGTGATTGGGCTCTCGCTCTTTTTGAGCATATTGTTTTCCACCTTTTTGGGCACCAGTTTGCCTTATCTCTTTCAAAAATTCGAAATAGACCCGGCTGTGGCTTCGGGGCCTTTTGTCACCACCATCAACGATTCAACCGCGCTGATCATTTACCTGGGCATTGCCAGTATGGCTCTGCGCTATTTGCTCTGATCCCCATTCCTCTTCAGCTTAGCAATAGCTTAATCTGCTTTTAGCATGCAGATAAGAAAGAAATGCCCCCCTCAGGCAGATAATTACATTAATTAATGCGTAGAGGATTTATTCAATGAAACGTTTCGCCCGTCTGCTGCCTGCCCTGTTGGGAGTTTCCCTGTTCGTTGGCTGTTCTACTCAAACCCTGCCTGTGGCCCTGCGTGGCGCCAACGCCCCCGCCCAACTCAACCGCATGAGCGCTGCTGCCAATGCCAGAACCATGCCCCAAGCCATGATGATGGACAATTTCACAGCTTGGGTCAAAGCCCAGCAGCCCCCCAAAGCAGACTTTGCCTTTGCCTCCAGTGAGGTGCCCGATGGCGTTCCTGTTGAAGGTCAATCGGTGGATCGCCTGCCCACTTCTGGCCCCAAAGCCTTTACCTATCTGACCTACGAAGCCCTCGACAACAATCTCTTTGGCGATCTCAACCGCATTCTCGATACCCTGGAATTGGTTGGCAGCAATCCCCAGATGAATCTGCTGGCCCAAACCGACAGCTCTGGCCCTGGCAATACGGCCCGTTATTTTATCACCCCCGACCAAAAATTTGACAACAATGCCCCGCTCATCGCTTCGCCTTATGTTAAATTGGCCGAAGAAAATTCAGGTGACCCCCGCACCTTGACCCAGGCCGTGAATTGGGCCTTTGGCGCGTATCCTGCCCGCTTTAATTGGCTGAATCTCTCGACCCACGGCATGGGCTTTGCCGGCATCAACTACGATGACAACCCCGAAGCCAGCATGAATATCATGGGCTTTGCCCAGAGTGTGCGCCAGGGCCTGAATGGCAAAAAACTCGATGTGGTCAGTTTTGATGCCTGTTTGATGGCCACTGCTGAAGTCGGCTCTGAATTGCAGGACATCAGCAATATCATGGTCGGATCTGAAGATTCCACCTATTATTGGGGCCGCGGCTATTACCAGACCATGGCCAAAATTGCCCAGAATCCCGCAGCTTTGAACCCCGACCAAATTGTGCGTTCGATGGTGCTGGATGTGCACAGCAAAGGCACCTCCAATATGACCCTGACCATTTCTGCGATTGACCTGCGCAAAATGAAAGAATTGGAGCCCGAACTCGATCGCTTTGCCCGCTCGCTGCGCAAGGCCCTGACCACCCAAAAAGCGGCTGTGATTCGTGCCATGCAACAGACCCGCGAGTTTCACATGGGTGAAAATATCCCCTTCCGCGATCTCAACCGCATCTTGAGCCTGACCAAAACCCTGGTCAAAGACGCTGAAGTGACCGCTTCTGCTGATCGCATCAACCACATTCTCTTCCGCCGGGGGCTGATCATGTTGGCCCGCCAGAACAAACTCGAAAAAGGGGAAGGTCGGGGCCTCTCGATCTACCTGCCCACCGATGGCCAAGTGGCCAAGAGCTATTTGCAGACCCGTTTGGCCCGCTCCACCCAGTGGGATGAGTTCCTGCTGGATCTGAACGCAGCCATCGCTGCCAGTGCCCCTGCTGGTGCTCCCGCTGCTCCGGCCCGTTAAGGCCAAATACAAGTTTTCTTTTTTACTCTCTACGCTATTGGGCGGGCATATGTCCCGCCTTTTTCTTTTGACAAGCCAACCCCCTGCTGGGGATAATGAACGAGAGCAACACGCTGAAAGAAGTACCCCATGGCTGAATCCCCTCAAAAAACCGAGCCTGTTTATTATGCCGATTACCTCAAATTGGATTATTTACTCGAAGCCCAGCACCCGCTGAGCCAATTGGCAGATGGGTCCCCTGCCCACGATGAAATGCTGTTTATTATCATCCACCAGGCGTATGAGCTGTGGTTTAAACAGGTTTTACATGAGTTGGATTCAGTCATGACACTCTTTGCCAAACCCGCGGTCAGCGAAGACCAAATGGGTATGGCTGTGGCCCGCTTGGAGCGCATTATCGAAATCCAGCGCCTGATGTTGATGCAAATGCAGGTCTTACAGACCATGCAGCCACTGGACTTTTTGGATTTTCGCGACCAGCTTTACCCCGCTTCGGGCTTTCAGAGCTTTCAATTTCGCATTTTGGAGAACCGCCTGGGTCTCAAACCCGATCAACGTGTGCCCTACCACCAGGGCCGCTACGATGCCAGCTTAGACAATCGCCACCGCGCAATCTTGCAAGCAGCCGAAAACGCGCCTTCGCTGTTGGAGTTGGTCGAAAAATGGCTGGAGCGCACGCCTTTCTTGACCTTTGGCGGCTTTGATTTCTGGGACAGCTACCGCCAAGCGGTTGAAACCCTGTTTGATGGCGATGCCGAGCGCATTTCCAGCAATCCCCTGTTGGGCCCCGATGACATTCAATCGCATCTGGACCGTTTGGCAGCCACCCGCTCAACTTTTGCCACCTTGTTTTCAGAAGATCAATACCAAGAACTGCAGGCCCAGGGAGGCCGCCGCCTGTCTTACAAAGCCACCAAAGCGGCGCTGTTGATTCTGCTCTACCGCGAGCGCCCGATCTTACATTTGCCCTACCGCCTGATCAATGCCCTCAGCACTGTCGATGAACTCCTCACCACTTGGCGCTACCGCCATGCCCTCAATGTGCAGCGCATGATTGGGATCAAAGTGGGCACCGGCGGCTCGATGGGCTATGAATACCTCTTACATACCATGGCCAAACACCGCATCTTTGGCGATTTTAACCAACTTTCAACTTTCTTGATTCCCCGCTCGGCCCTGCCGGAATTGCCCGCTGAAATCGAGCGGCAACTCGGATTTTATTACCAGGGAGAACCGGCATGAAAAGCTTCGATTTATCTGGCAAACGCGCGCTGGTCTGTGGCGCAAGCAAAGGGATAGGCAAAGCCGTGGCCCTGTTATTGGCCGAGCGCGGCGCCGAAGTGGTGGGGCTCTCGCGCAGCGATTTGGCACTCATAGAACTGATCAAGGAATTACCCGTGCATGCTGGGCAGCAACACAGTTGGCTGGCCGTGGACTTCAGCGATCCCGCGCTTTTACAAACAGAACTCCAGGTTTTTTTGGCGGGGCAGGCCCCTTTCCAGATTCTTATCCACAATGGTGGTGGCCCTCCTCCCGGCCCTGCCCATACTGCCAGCTTGGAGGCGTTTTCGCTGGCCTTTGCACAGCATTTGCTCTGTGGCCAGGTGCTGATGCAAGCCTTGCTTCCAGGCATGAAAGCTTCGCGCTATGGCCGTTTGATCAATATTATCTCGACCTCTGTGCGCCAGCCGATTCCCGGATTGGGGGTTTCGAACACTGTGCGCGCTGCTGTGGCCGCCTGGGCCAAAACCCTATCCGATGAATTGGGGCCCTACGGCATCACCGTCAACAATGTGCTGCCGGGTTATACCCGCACCGAACGGCTTGATCAGATTGTTGCCAACCGGGCCGAAAAAATGGGTCTTTCGCGCGAATTGGTGGAGGTCGATATGCGGGCCGAGGTGCCCCTGGGCCGTTTTGCCGAAGCGAGTGAAACCGCAGAAGCTGTGGCTTTTCTGGCCTCGGAAGCGGCCGGGTATATCACCGGCGTGAGTCTGCCCGTTGATGGTGGGCGACTGCGGTCGCTTTAATTCGGTAAATGCAAGTGAAGTTTGAGCAACAATTAAATCGGATCACAAAATCTGGTTTATTTTTGTTTTTCTTATTGGCAAGCCCAAGTACTTCTCTTCTCGCTCGGCCACTCCAAAATGCGGAAAGAGAGCGGCGCTACTGCCTTGATTCTCGTTATCTGGCAGACACACGGATTGTTTCTTGCAGTCGTGCGCTCCAAGCCTTTCCCCTCGATGGGCGGCTTTGGATTCAGCGGGGATTGGCCAGAAAAGTGAAAAACGATTATCCTGCTGCTTTGCAAGATTTGAACCGTGGGCTGGAACTCAGTCCGCAAGCGGCGAAGGCTTATCACAAACGTGGCCAAATTTGGTTGAAACTGCAGAATTTTGGCGAGGCCGAAAAAGATTTTAGCCAGGCCCTAAAATTGGGGCATACAAATGCAGAAATCTATGCCGATAGGGCTTTTAGCTTTCATCAGCAGTCTAAGTTTGAACTGGCTCGGGCAGATTATGATCGCGTGATTGCTTTGAGTAAAGACGACACGCATCTCTATGCCTATTTTATGCGGGGACGTCTTTGGCATGAACAAGGCCAGTTTATGAAAGCCCTGGATGATTATAACCGTTCGCTCGTTTTGGGGGGGAATCCAAAATTTATTTTCATGGAGCGGGGGTTGCTCTGGTATCAATTAGGGAATTATGAAAAGGCTTTGGCCGATTATAACTGGGTACTGGAGGAGGAACCCACCCATGTAATTGCCCTACACAATCGGGCCTTGGTCTGGCTACAAATGAAAGATTACCGCCAAGCTGAAATGGATTGTACTCGTTCTTTAAGTTTGCAGCCCGATTATGCAGAGGGATATTATACACTGGCCTTTATTGCCAAAAAAAGTTATCAGCATGAGCTGGTTGTTTACAATTTGAGTCAGTATCTAAAATTGCAGTCTCAAAATAATCTGACTCAATTTGGTGAAATATTTCATATGCGCGCCTGGGCTTTTGCTCTTTTGGGAAAATATCCAGAAGCCCATGCAGATATTTTGAGCATGATCGCATCTTCTCCCTCATCCTCTCTTGTCGCTCGGTTTACCCAGGCTTGGATTTTTTATCTTCAGGGAGAGATCACACAGAGTCGTCAACTTCTTGCCCAAGTCCTGCACCAAGCTCCCGCCTCTGAATGGAGTTCTTGGCTTCAAGACTATTTACCCGAATTATTCAAAGGTATTCAGTCTGATACGGAACGCGAAAGCTTAAAAAATATGCTCAAAGAAGCCCAAGAACAGGAAAGTCATACCTCCCTAAGTTTGTTTTGCGATACACTTTTGAGATTAAAAGAACGGTCATAAAACAAATCTGATCTCATTTCCTGTGTCTGTTCAAACAGGCATCTTATCCGCAAAAATGGCGGCAAGCAAATCAGGGAAATGGCTGAGTGTTTCCTGGCACTGCACGAAGTCAAACTGGCTGATTTGAACGAGCAAGCGCTGGCTGAAGGTTTGCAATTCAACGAACGGTGACGCCTTTGCAAATGCCTGCAGTTCAGTGGCAAATGATTCCAGTTCATTGAGCACCATTGAGTCCTTGATGGCTTCCCAACGCGGGAGCCATTGTTCATGGCACAATTTTTGCCATTGCGCCCATGCTTCAGCGCTGAGTTGCACTTCTGAAATCACTTCTTCTGCGGAGGCGAATTCGGCCCCCTTTTCTCGACTGGGCAGAAAGTTGTTGAGACATCTCAATAATTCTGATTTTTGCACAGGCTTAGACAAATAAGCATCAAAGCCCTTTTTAATCAGGCTCTCTTGATCTTGTTTGAGAGAATAAGCCGTGAGTGCGACCACTGGAATGGCCCGTGTTTCTGCTTGGCTCTTGAGCTTTTGCAGGGCTTGAATGCCATCCATCTCAGGCATTTTAATATCCATCAGAATCAAGTCTGGTTGTATCGCCAGAGCCATTTCACAGGCTTCGCGTCCGTTGTGAGCAAGTGTCACCTGTAAAGGACTGGATTCTAACAGTGACTCAAGTAAAAGTAGATTTTCGGGCACGTCATCGGCAATTAACAGCTGAGCCGGTAGAAATAGATGCATGTCTATGGGGGCTTGCAACGGTTCTGCGACAAGAGATTCTGCCAAATGCACTTCTGGCAGCACAACTGTAAAACACGTCCCTTGTCCGACAATACTGCTCATTTGCAACTCTCCCCCCATCAAATTGACCAAACTCTGAGTAATCGTAAGCCCCAAGCCCGTTCCGCTTGAAAAGGGGTGCATTGAGTCGATCACTTGTTCAAAAGCCTTGAAAATGCGCTTTTGATTTTCTTCTGAAATACCAACCCCTGTATCTTGAATGGCCAGTGTTAAACACCCCTGATTGGCAGTCTGAGGCTCAAAATCCATCTTCAAACTGACTTTGCCGACAGAGGTAAACTTGAGCGCATTTCCCAGCAAATTTAAGAGAACCTGACGCAGGCGCAGGGCATCCAACTCAAAATACACGGGCATGTCTGCCGACATTTCCACGTAAAATTGCAATCCCTTCTGTGCAAAAGACCGGTCCATTAACACCTTTAATTCTTCGATGATTTGAAGGAGATTGACAGATTCAAGCTGAAGTGTGAATTTGCCCGACTCGATCTTAGACAGATCCAGGATTTCATTGATGATTTTGAGCAAGGCCTTACCGCTGGAATTGATGACTTCCAAGTATTTTTGAAAACGCGGCTCCTTGGACTGATCCTGCATCAACTCACTGAATCCGAGAATGGCATTCATCGGGGTGCGAATCTCATGGGACATATTCGCCAGGAACATGGATTTGGCCTGAGAGGCGATTTTGGCCGATTCAATCGCCTCTCTGAGCTCTTGCTCAACCCTTTTCTGGCGCGTGATATCTTTGATCACACCCTCTTCAGCAATGACTGCCCCTCTTTCATTCCGTGTGATATGTTCACTGATCTCAAGAAAGTGTTTTTCTCCCTGAAGCGTGAGATCGATTTCAAATGAGGGGGGATCTTGAG
>JBFWRL010000213.1:0-7458 GCA_050248915.1 Candidatus Sericytochromatia bacterium | reverse complement strand
GGGGTTGTGGCAGGCTGCGCTGACAAGGTCTCCGTTTGGGTGGGTTCAAGAAGAGCTTCAGCGAGGCTTTCGCTGGCTGTGCTTTCGCTTTCTGTTGGGGGCACTGTTATTTCGGGCGCGGCTGCATTGGGTGTTGAACTGGGTGTTGAACTGGGTGCAGGAACGCTATCTATCACTCTCGCTAGAGCGGGATCGGCTGTGGCCGCGAAGGTCTTTTCCTCAGCCAAGCTGTCGGGACTGTCGGGGTTATCTGCCTCTGGAGCGACTTCTGCGGGGATTGGCACCCGAATCCATTTAGTTTTGACAAAAGGCAAGGCCAACGGGTAGCGGTAGAGCTGGCTTTTGCCTGCCCGAATGGCGGCACTGAGACCGGCCACCAGTCCGACCAATACCAGCAGCCCGCCCAGGCCCAGGCCGAGATAGACAAAGTATTCCGAGTTCAGTTCAATTGGCAATTTGATCGGCACGTAGCTCTGCACCAAAAAGACCCAGGCCAGGCCTACGGTCAGGCCCCCCAAGAGCAGCAGGTGTAAGACAAAAGAGAGCTGAAAATTGAGCAAACTGCGGGCGTGTTGGGCCAGAAAGACCGAACGGCGGCGTTGGCGCAGCCAAACGATCAGGGGCAAGAAGAAAAAACCGGGCAGACCCAGCAAATGCAAAAAAACCGCGCTCCGGCGCTCTTTTTTGCTGCTTTCGATTTGGGTCGGTTTGTCGTCGGGATCGAGACTCAAGGGGCGGCCCAATACCGCCTCGCGGAAGGGTCTGAGCACCATCAAGAGCGGCGAGAAGAGAATCGTGAAGATCTTGATGTCTTGCATTTGCAGCAATAAGAGCACACCCGCAATCCCAAAGGCCAGATTCTGAACCCAGGCCGCCAAGACGGGGGGCACCGTGCCCGCTGCACCCAAACTGGTAAAGGTCGAATAGGCCAAATACCAGACAAAGACCAGGGCAATGCTGATCGCCACGCCAAAATAATTGCCCATTTTGGAAAAGCGAATGCCAATCGGGGCCGCCAGCAGAATCGTAAAAAAGGTCGCCAGCGGCAGCGAAAATTTGGTGTGGTAGTCCATTTCGTCGCGTTTGGTGTCTTCGCCCCGTTTGCGCTTTTCGTCGATCAATTTGGCGGCTTCTCCCGAAGCGACCTGACGCACATCCACGCCATTGTTAAAGATCAGCTCGGGTTTGAGATCCATTTCAATTTCCATGCGCTCAAAGCGGATCTCATGATCGACAAAACCCTGGTGATCGAGTTTGCGCAGCACCCCTTTGTTGAGAATCCACTTGGTCTGTTTGCGTGTGGCCGTCTCAGCGGTGATGATCTGGGGATGCCCGCCTTTGCTCTGGTCCATGATATATATTTTTTTGAGCAGGTTCTTTTTGCGATCGATCGACTGCACATAAAAATTGCGGTTATCGGCCTTGAGGAAGTTTTTCTCTTTCAGTGCTTGCAGCGGCTCGCGCTTCATCATGTTTTTGAGAATTTCCACGGTCTGCTGATTGGCCCAGGGCACGACCTTTTCTTGCAGGCCCCAGCCAATGGCACTGATCAGAATCGAGGCCAAGATCACTGAGGAAATCACGCGGTTAAGGCTCACCCCTGCGGCCCGCAGGGCAATGATCTCCGAATCGCGCCCCAATCGTCCCAAGGCCAGCAAGGTGGCAAACATATACGCCACAGGCAGGGTCACGACCACAATTGCAGGCAGGTTAAAGGCCAACATCCGCCCCACGGTGCCTGGATCGATATTGCTTTTGACGATCAGCTCCATGAAAATATACAGGGTATTGGAGATCATGATGATCATAAAGGCCAACACCCCGGCGAGAAAGGGCTTAAACAGCTCCCCGAGGATATAGCGGTCGATCAGACGAAAGAAGGGCATGAATTTACCTGTTTAGCAATGAGGTCGTCAAGCAGCATCCCTGTGATGCTGGTTTGCCCAGCAAAGCTGGGGTGTGAGCTTGGATGTACAATTTTAACTCAACAGTCCTTGGCTCTGCTGTGCTCAACACCTAAATTGCAGGAAAAAAAGGCCGATAGCCACTTAATGGTTTCTGGAGAAGGGGTGAAAAATTATTTACAATTCTTTATATTTAATTTCTACTCTTTGTTAAATCTATTTATTCGATTTAAATCCTTTTCAGACCTTTGTTTCAAGAATATTCAAAATATCAAAGACGCATAACCGTTTGAATTGTTTTTATTTTTCTTTAAAAATGCAAATAAATATATTTAAATGGATATATTTTAATTGAAATGACAGTTGTAAAAAAAAACACTGGTGGGTTATATTCAGGGAAATTTTAGCTGGTGAAGGGGCATTGTTCTTTATGCAGAGTTTTGGTAAAGGTCTTTTTCTGCGCGCGTTCTCTGTCTGGGCCTTGTTGGTCATTTTCTTGTTCTCCTGTTCGAGCCCACCACCCACTCCCATTCAATCGCTTTCGTCGCCCCCCAAAGCATCCGTAAAAAATACGATCTCTGTCTCACCGAAAACCTTGAACAGCGACAATTTCAGTCCGTTTTTTAAGCGCTTTCCCGCACAGCAAAATATTCCAGTGATGAAACCTGCCCCCTACTCTACCAAAGCGGCCTCCAATCCCGACCGCTGTGTTACGGCTTTGGGTGGAGAACCCACCACCATTCAAGGCACAATGAACCTCTATCTGGGGTTTGGCAGCACCAATTTTGGAGATCCCATTCCTTACGGATTAAATATCTTCGACGGCCTCAACCTGCGCAACGGAACCGATGAAAGCAAGGTCAGCATGAATTTTCGCTATTTTGCTTTCAACAGCAATGGGGTTTATGCGGGCGTGTATATTTCCGATGCACCTTTCCCACGCCTCAAGACAGGCCAAGTTTACAGTGTTTCTCTAACAGATTCAGACACCGTTGCTGATGCAAGGGGCTATGCCTCGGGACCTTCTGGCGCTTCGCTTACGCTCTCAATTGGCCAAAATTCTCTCACAGCTTTGGTCAGCGGTACTTCAAAGGTAAGTGTGGATGGCTATAACCGCTATTACAAAACAGACTTTAATGCCAATGCAACAACAGGCATCCAAACAGGACCCTGTGCCCCCGTGATTGACCTCACTGCAGCGCCCAAGCTGATTCAACCCACAGAAAATTCCCGCTTTACAATTACCCCCGAAAACACGCAAATTCCCTGGGTATTAGAAGTAACTGGCCCAGAAGGGTATTTTCAAACCCATGAAGATACAGGAAATAGCACAAATGAGTATCTCCTCCAGGGGCCTTTGCCAGCCGGAGATTATCACGCTGTTGCCTATTACAAGGCTTATCCCGAATACAAAGCGCGTGTCACAGTCCTGGTTCGTCCCAAAATTGAGCTGAGTGCTTCACCCACGCGGATCAATCCCATCAGTGAAAACCCTGATAATAACAAAGCAATTATCTCCGTAAAACCTCAAAGTTTAACCCTGCCCTGGACCTTGACCATCGATCAACCCGATGGCTCCCAGCTCAAAACCTATTCAGGCACAGGAGAAAAAAGCCACACCTTGGAGGGTATCACCCCCGCAGGTACAGCGCTGGCCGATGGAGAATACCCACTCTATGTATCTTATGATGCCTTCCCACAAGAGGGAGCCCCCGGCAATATCACGGTCAAAAGCAGCCGCAATTTAGAACTCTCGGCCAATCCCAGTGCTTTGACTGTCGATGGCAGCGAACAAATTGCTGAATTTGTGCTCGATGTCCAAGGCAGCCTTTTGCCCTGGACTTTGACCCTGCTCCATCCTGATGGCTTTACATCCAGCATAACAGGCTCAGGTAATAAAAACGAGACTTTGCCCCAGCCCTTAAAAGCAGGGGTTTATACTGCCACGGCCCAATTTGACGGCTATCCCGAAACGCTCAAAACTGCAGCAATGACGGTAACCATACCGCCATTTCCTACACCCACACCTCCTGTTGTTACACCGACGCCTCCTGTTGTTACACCGACGCCTCCTGTTGTTACACCGACGCCTCCTGTTGTTACACCGACGCCTCCTGTTGTTACACCGACGCCTCCTGTTGTTACACCGACGCCCAGCCCTTCTACCAGCTCAAGCATAACGCCCTCTCCAAGTGCTTCTCCAACGCCTTTGCCTACTACATCACCGTCATCAAAAGACGAAAATGGTTGTGGTAACCAAGTAGGTGCATTATATGAATCCTTAGGAACACAAGGCTTTGATGCTAAAAATCTGACCTGGAATATTGTTGGTGAACGTGATTGTTTAAATCAATTGGCTGCGGCGGCTCTGAACATAACTGAAAGTAACAATTCCTTTTCTATACAGAGGAATGCAAATGGAATGAAGTACATTGCTCCTCCCGGAGGAAATCGAAAGGAAACCCTAACCTTTATTACAAGAAATGGAACAAAAGAAACTGTATTTATGAAGTATGGAATTAAAAAATGTTTTAATTCCAATGATAAAATATGCAATGGTTTAGTTGTTAAGATTTTTCACGAAGCAAAAAAAGTTCCTCCAGGATGGTATAAATCCGAGTTTGAATGGAATGGTGATTATTTAGATGATACTGGAAATGTTGCTTCGGATGGTTTTTATAAGACTTTTTCTACAATATCAGCACCTGCAAATGCATGGAATTATGATGTCATTCGGGATGATGTAGAGGTGAGTTGCTCAGGTTATTATCAACAAACACCAAAAACTTTAATAGGAAATGATTGGCTCCATATTCTAGACCGGCATTATGGTTTTCAGCAAAACGCTACCCTAAAAAACTTATTAACTCAGTATTCAAAAGGACAATTAAGTAAGGGCGAATTAAAAAAACAACTTAAATCTCTCCCTCCGACATTTTCTGGTCCAGAAGCAGAGGTTGGTAAGGGATCTATCTACCCTGAGTCGCTAAGTGACTTAACTATTTATAATGCAATTGTTTCCATTGGAAATCTATCTACAAGTGCAGATACATGTCGAACATCCACATCGGCTGCTGGAGAGACAAATTTCGGGTTAAACGGGACAAGATTAAACGGAATCAATATAAATGCTTTTGTGAAACCCAATTCGCAAAGGATAATTACTGGCGTTCCCATAGAGGGGGGAGTTGATCCCGTTAAATTTTATACTGATCCTATCGTTTTACAAAGATTTGGCTTAACGCCACCCACACCGAAAAAATGACCGAAACGCTAATAACAACAAATAATGCCGAAATGCTGCAAAAGTATCTTTCAACACTTGTTGTAGGTAAGATCATTCGCAGTTTAGATATAGAAAAAAGCAATGATCAAAAATACACAGATAAATTTTTAATCTATTTATGTGAAAGCAGCGACAAAGAAACTGTATATCCATTAATTTTATGGAAAATTTATGGATTTAGAGAAGAAATCCAAGCAAAAATGAAACTGTGCTCCTCTTTTAGTTTTTGTTTCGGTGATCTTCCTGAAAATAGAGAATTACCGGACAAATATAATTTTGATCGAATATATTTTGCCGGTCTTGAAAACGATAGGATAGAAGAAATATTACATGACTCAAATTCAGGATTCAAAAATGCGATTGGAGAGAGTATTACAAATATTTCTTTTAATATTAAAGATAATAATCCCAAAATACGCATTGATATTACTTCAAGCTTCTTTTTGTGGTGCATCCATATTGCCTATGATGATATTCTCTATGAAGAAGAGGGTGAATTTCAACTCAACATTTATTATGATTAGAGTTTTCCAGAAAAAGGTTTTCAGCGCCTCAAATCGTGTAATAGAAAAGCTTTGCGTCTAAACTACGTTTTGCAAAAGCAAAGCCCTATCCCTCTATTTCTTAATAATGCCGTCAACCCGTGATGGTTGGTCTTGAAACAGTCTCAATGCCTTGAGTATAGTAGACCTGTTGCAATGGGTTAATGGCTGAGATAGAAGTTCCATAATCCAGAACATACCTCCAAAATATCATTGCAATGACCAAAATCTTTAATCCTTAACCTATTCGACAAAACCCGATACCGCTTTAAACCAGAAAGACTATGCTCTACGGCAATACGATCTTTTGCTTTGAGCTTATTGCTCGCTTTTTCATCCTCACTCAAATAACCTCCTTTGGGTTTTTTATTCGGCAAATACAATTCTTTGCAAGGATAATCTTTTTCAAACCCCTGATAACCCAGATCCAGTCTCACTTTGAACTTTTTAAACCACTTGTACTTGGGTGGAAACTCTTTCTTCAGCATCGTAAAATCATGGGTACAGCCCACCCAACAATAACTCATAAATCTAATTTTTTTGTTTTTACGTAACTGCTCAGGAGGGTGCAAAGTTTGGGAGAATGGGCTTACCGCGAATAGCTTGAGCCAGAGCCGAAAGTAAGTTGGCACCCTGTTTTCTCATGGTTGACAGATAACTACGAATTGTGCAGAATGCCACCGCCCCCTCGATACTTCGGAAACATCCAGAAATCTTGTTGTGTAACTTTGGCATTCGAACATCTCGTTCGGCCTGGTTGTTATCGAATGGAACTCGAAAATCGTGCATGAAACGCAACACTTCGCTCTGGTAATCCCGCAGGCGCTCTAATAAATTGCGGGCAATACCTTTCTTTGGGCGACCCCGCTGTCCAGCGACCTTCGCAAGTACTGGATTTTCTTCCAAACCAGCAGCAATTATTGCTTGGTAGCGAACCTCAAATAGCGAAATTTCTCGTTTGGGCAATGTGCCTTCAGAACAATTCGCCACAGTTTTTTTTATTTCGACCAGCAATTTCGCCATTATAGAGGCCCAGGCTTGTTTCAGATTTTCTTCCACCCATTTGAGTTCTCTTAGGTGGTGGGCATTGCACAAAGCATGCAGACACCAATAGGCAAAGTATGGTTTCCAGTGATCGTGAACCAGGGTGCCAGTAAATTCCGGTAATATTCCTATCGCGGCTGTTGCTTCCTGCCCCCTTTTTTCGTGAATTTCATACCAAGTCAAATGGACTGTCGATGCAACATGCAGCCAGTGCAATTTCTTTCCGACACGCAGCCCTGTTTCATCGTGATTAAGAACTTCTGCTTCTTTCAGAAGGCGTTTCGTTTCGGCCTCAAAACCAGATAAGTTTTTGGCACAGCTTTGGATGGCATTATCTAGAGTTCCCTCGCTCAAAGAATGCCCACAAATGGCTTCTAGTGTTTTGCAGACCCGTTCATAAGGCAACAAATCCTCATTCTTCAGATACACTCCCAACGCCTTTATTCGACTTCCGTACTGCACCGCATGGGTGACCTCGACAGGAAATTTTCCAACACATTCCAACTGGCACACTGGGCATACTTTTCTCTGGGCTGTATGTTCTGTTACTTCAAGCGTTGAGGATGTAGAAAAAGTATTTTAAGATGCAAAAAACGGTATAATAATTGTATCTCAGTGAATTAAAAAGGTGGTTCACAATGGCACGTTTTAAAGATTACAATTACGACCAAACAGAACTGCT
>JBFWRL010000212.1:0-7551 GCA_050248915.1 Candidatus Sericytochromatia bacterium | reverse complement strand
GGGGTCGCAACAACGATAACAACCCCTTGTTTGAGGGCGGCTTCTTGGCCACGGGAAGGAACGCCACCGTAAACAGCCACACAGCGCACAGGCATGAATCGGGTATAGTCTTGAATGGATTTAAAAATCTGTTCTGCCAATTCGCGGGTGGGTGTAATAATCAGGGCCTGGGGATGCGCCGTCGCACCTGGGTTGATTTTCTGCAAGACAGGCAGCGAAAAAGCGGCGGTTTTGCCCGTGCCGGTCTGAGCGCAACCAATGACATCACCACCTTGTAAGAGGGTGGGAATGGTTTGTTCTTGAATGGGAGTGGGAGCGGTGTAGCCCATTTCATCGAGGGCCTGTAAGAGTGAGGGATTGAGGTCAAAATCTGCAAATTTCATCGGGTGTTTAGGGATTTTCCATGCTTGTTAGTTGTTGTGATTGAGGCGCAATGGTAGCGAAAAGAAGAGGGGAGTTGAGCCAACACCAGTTCCCTTGGGAAAAGGCGGATAAGGCGCAGCGAAACGCAGAGCAAAGTGCTGAACAATGTGTTGAACAATGTGTTGAACAAAAAGCTGAACATAGCGCTGAACAACGCGCGCAAAAAATTTGGCTAAAAAATGAGAAAGGTCTACCATAGTCCACATCAGTCTAGCACCTCTCGCTAATAACTGACAATCACACCCGTTTGCTTGCCAAGGGGCTTGAGCCCAGGGATTGTGTCTGGAATTTCAAGCGAGCGGAGAGAGTGACTTCGGTAATTTTATTCTGGCAAAAGCGGCCAAAGCAGCTTCACGGGCCAGTTTGTGATCGACCAAAGGCAAAGGATAGTTTTCGCCCAGACGCACCCCCGCCTCCAGCAAAACCAAGGGAGGTGCCTCCCAGGGCTTGTGCAGCCATTTATCAGGCAAAAGAGCCAATTCAGGTACCCATTTGCGCACATATTCCCCCTGAGGATCAAATTTTTCGCCCTGGCTGACAGGATTAAAGATCCTGAAATAAGGAGCCGCATCGGCCCCACAGCCTGCGGTCCACTGCCAATTGAGCGAATTGGCAGGCAGATCGGCATCCACCAGGGTATCCCAAAACCATTTTGCCCCCGCTTGCCAGGGCAACATCAGGTCTTTGGTCAAAAAAGAAGCCACGATCATCCGCACGCGATTGTGCATCCAGCCCAACGCCCAGAGTTCCCGCATACCCGCATCCACAATTGGGTAACCAGTCTGGCCCATTTGCCAAGATTTGAGCCAATCTGGGCGGTCTTGCCAGTCAAATTGCGAAAAGCGGTCATCCAGGGGGTTCAAATCCGTGTGGGGAAAATGAACCAAAATCTGGTAGGCAAATTCGCGCCAACCGATTTCACTTAAAAAGACCCGGCAAGATTCTGGGGGTTGGTGTGTAGCCCCCTGTTTTAAGGCCCACCAAATTTGGCGCGGAGATAGTTCTCCCAAATGTAAATGGGGAGACAAACGCGATGTTCCCAGCTGATCGGGGCGATTGCGGCTCTCTGGATACCCCGACAGTGCACCTTGGCTCCAGTCGGCCAAGCGCTTGAGAGCGGCAGGTTCTCCCACGTTCCAGCTTTGGCGCATGTGGGTGTCCCAAGGCAATTTTGGCAAGAGGCCCAAGGCTGAAAGTGGCAGGGAGGCCAAGGCTGGGTTGACTGCAGGCAAAAGGCTGGGTGCAGGCAGGGGTGGAGCAATTGACAATTGCTGCAAACAGGCCCGCCAATAAGGCGTAAAGACTTTATAAGGCCCGCCAGAGCCATTGCGCACCGAGCCTGGTTCACTTAAAAGTGTCCCGGTACAAAAGTGGAATTGAAATAGCTGGCTGAGCGCTTGATCCTGCTTTGCCAGGGCTGGTTCATAGCGGCGACTGGCAAATATCTCTTGGGCCCCTGTTTCGCGGAGCAAATTTTTTAAGACCCCTTCGGCTTGGCCTTGGCGCAGAATCAGGCGAGATCCGCGATCTGCCAAGCTCTTTGCCAGGCTTTCCAAAGAAAAATGCAACCACCAGCGGCTGGCGGCTCCCCGTGCCCAAGGGGCTCCAGCTTCGGGCTCCCAAATAAAGACGGGAATCACCTCCCCTGCGGCCAATGCGGCCTGCAAAGCTGGATGATCTCCCAAACGCAAATCTTGGCGAAACCAGAGCAAAACAGGGGAACGTGACATGGGGAGATTCTCTCTTTGTGGACTGATTTTTGAGTTGTGTTGATTTTTCTTTAAATTTAAACGCTATCAGGTGATCGGGGTTTTCAACCAGTGGGGAAGCCCAAAACCTGATCAGACACTTGGGACAGAAAGGTGGGCGGGGTATGATAATGATATGTGGCTTGAACTCACCGATTCGCAGCTATTTTTGAGCAGCATCTACCTTCTCTATGTGGTAGGTATGACTGGGGTCATTTTATTGGATAATAAACCCCCGCAGTCTACCTTGGCCTGGCTTTTAACCATATATTTTCTGCCCTTTGTGGGTCTCTTGGTGTATATCTTTGCAGGCATCAATTGGAAAAAACATAAAATCTTGCAACAGCGTCCCGAAGAGCGGTTTCAGGTTCAACTCAACGAAGTGATCTTACAACAGCGGCAATTTTTGGCTCAAATTGAATTTCAGGAACAGGAAAAGGCCACAGCCCGCAATGTCGATATCCGTAAATCGATCCAATTATTGCTCAATAGCAATCATTCAACTTTAACACTCCACAATGCCTACCAACTCTTTCATGAAGGCAAGCCTTTTTTTGAAGCCCTCAAAGCAGATATACTGGCAGCTGAACATTTTATTCATATGGAATTTTTTATCTGGAAATCCGACGCCCTGGGCTGGGAATTTGCGGAATTGCTCTGTGCCAAAGCCCAATCTGGGGTCGAAGTTCGTTTGCTCTTTGATGGTGTGGGTGCATTTGGGCGAATTTCCCGCGCATATAAACGCAAATTAAAAGCGGCAGGTGTGGAGTTTAAAATTTTTCTGGATCCCCTCAATGTTTTTGTGTCTGGTCTGGCCAATTATCTCAACCACCGCAAAATTGTGATTTTCGATGGCAAAATTGCCTATGTGGGGGGTATGAATATGGGAGAAGAGTATATTACCGGCGGCAAAAAATTCCCTGCATGGCGCGACACAGGCCTGCGGATTGAAGGTGAAATGAGCCTTCAATTGCAAACCGTCTTTGCCACCGATTGGTACAACAGCAGCCAAGTCTGGCTGAGTGATAAAAAATATTTCCCCGCTCCTAAGGTACCCCCTGACGGCCAGCCCAAAGTTCCGATGCAATTGGCCTGCAGTGGACCTGATTCTGATTGGTTTTCTATCAAACAATTGCTGTTTAATTTGATTATTAATGCCGATCACGAGGTGTATATCCAAAGCCCCTATTTTATACCCGATGATGGTATGGCCACAGCCATGGAAACAGCGGCCCTTTCTGGGGTTCAATTACATTTGATGATGACAGGTTTGCCTGATAAAAAAATTCCGTTTTGGGCGGCGGAGACCTATTTTGAAAGAATTTTAAAGGCTGGGGGCCGCATTTACCGATACCAGCATGGATTTTTGCATTGCAAGACCATTTCTGTCGATCAGAGTATAGCCTCAGTGGGCACCTGTAATATGGATGTGCGCTCATTTGAGCTGGACTATGAGGTCAATGCCGTGGTCTATGATGCCCCCTTTGCCCAAGCCATCAAAGCCCAATTTCAAAAAGATTTGGAGTTTTGCCAAGAAATCACGTTGGCAGATATCGATAAATACAGCCTCTGGCACAAATTGCGCAATTCAATTTTGCGGGTCTTGTCGCCCTTGTTATAGTGCACTTCGACTCCGCTCAGTGCAGGCCTTCGATTTGAATCAGAGGGTTATTCAGAAGCAGCTGGCTGAGCGGAGTCGAAGCCAGCGGGTTTAAGAGCCAAAAATCCGGCAAAACAATAGGCCCGGTAAACCACTTCAATGGTTTGAAACCCAGCCATGGCCAATTGGGCTTTGTTTTGCTCCAACGAAATGGGCAAAGAGACCCCACGCAGCGCCAGGGCTTTGTTGAGTATGGCCTCAGGGCTCAAGCCCTGAGCGGCTTTAAAATCCAAATAGAGCTGGTTGAGCAAATCTTGGATCGGGGCATTTTCTCCCAGGGTCTTTTCATAGAGAATCAGCGCGCCACCCGGTGTGAGAGTCTGGTACAGACGTTTCAAAAGCGCCAGCCGGTCAGGCGGAGGGATAAATTGCAAAGTATAATACGAAATGATCACGCTGGCAGGGGCAAAGTCAAAGGTTGTGGCATTGGCTTGAACAGCCTGAAAACGGGGTTCGCCACTTAAGCGTTCACGGGCCTTGGCAACCATTTCGGGCTCCAGATCCAGGCCAATATACTGAAAATCCCGTTCAGGCATCAAGTTTAATAGGGCCTGGGCCAAGCCCCCCGTCGAAACCCCAATTTCGTATACCCGCGAGCCCGAAAAGAGAAAGAACTTGCTCAAAGCAGCGATGTATTCGCGCTGTTCCTGGCAATGAGGCACCGACTGCAAAATATGCTGGTCAAAATGGGCAATGCTATCGGCAAAACTCCAGGTCTCCTGGTGCAGCTCAATCTCAGTGCCAACCTTGATTTTTTTAGAATTATTCATCCATCATCCTTCAATTTCTACCAGCCCCAAAAACTGCGCCCCAAAACTGCCCCCAAACCCAAACAAACCCCACTCAAAAAACCAGGGAAAGGTTATCCCTTTCCCTATTCAACTCACTGACACAATTTGCCAGCCGTCAATCTTTCTCCAGTCCAGATCACCTGCAAGCAACGCGCTGTCAGGTGGATCTGGACCTTAATGGAACAGGCGCAAGACCTGTGCTACTCGATAATCCAACGATCGGTAGAGCGATCCCAACCGACCACTTCTTCGGGTTTGAAGAAAATGCCAATTTCACGGGCGGCGCTTTCAGGGCTGTCGGAACCGTGCACGGCGTTCATGCCCATATCCACGGCAAAATCACCGCGAATGGTGCCGGGTTCGGCGTTCTGGGGATTGGTGGCACCCATCATTTTGCGGGCTGCTAGAATCACGTTTTTGCCTTCCCAGACCATGGCGACCACGGGAGAAGAGGTGATAAATTCTACCAGGCCATCAAAAAAGGGCTTGCCTTTGTGCTCACCGTAGTGGGTTTCGGCAGTTTCACGCGAAACCTGCATCAGTTTCAGGCCCACAAGTTTGTAACCCCGGCCTTCAAAACGGCCGATGATTTCACCCACCAAACCGCGTTGTACGGCATCGGGTTTAATTGCTAAAAAAGTACGTTCCATGGATTAATTCCTTCCTTTGGTCCAAAAAATGGTGTTAAATTTCTTTTCACCCACCGGATGTAAGTAGAAACCATCTACCCCAGCCAAAGTGGCCATCATCTGGGTCGAGTGAAAAAGGGGAACCCAGGGCGCATCTTTTTTGATGAGCTCCTGGGCCTGTTCATAGAGGCGGGTCCGCTCAGTTTGGTCGTAAACCGTACGGGCCTTGACCAAAAGCTGGTGAACCTCTTCGCCCCGATAAAAGGCATAATTGGCTGCAGAGCCTTTTTGCGTATTTTCTTTGTCTAAGAGCGTGTAGAGAAAATTGTCGGGATCGCCATTGTCCCCGATCCAGCCCGCCAGGGCCATATCGTGTTCGCTGCCAGACAGTTTGTCGAGGTAGGTACCCCATTCAAACGAAACAATCTGGGTTTCTATTCCCACAGCTTTGAGATCGGCCTGAATGGCCTCGGCAATGCGTTGCGGCTGGGGCATATAGGGCCGGGCAATGGGCATGGTCCAGAGCTTGAGGCTAAAGCCGTTGGGATGCCCCGCTTCGCGCAATAATTGTTTGGCTTTCTCTGGGTTGTAATCGTAGTCTTTGACTTGGTTATTATAGCCCCAAATGGTCGGAGGCATAGGATTTACAGCCACTGTGCCCAGGCTGCCTTCTGCAAAGAAGGCCTTGACCAAAGCCGGTTTGTTGATCGCGTAATTGATGGCCTGTCGCACCTTGAGATTATCCAGGGGCTTTTTGAGGTTATTTAAGGCCAAATAGCCCACATTTAAACCCGGTTGGGTAATTAATTTGAGTGCAGGATTTTTGCGAATACGTGGCACATCGTCGGGATTGATGCCATCAAGTACATCGATCGATCGGTTTTCAAGCTCCAAGAGGCGCACGGCATTGTCAGGAACGGGTTTGTAGATCAACATGTCGATCTTGGGCGCTTCCCCCCAGTATTCAGGGAAGCGTTTGAGGATGATCTTTTCATTGCGAATCCAGGCCTTAAATTGGTAAGGGCCTGTGCCCACAGGATTTTTAAAGACATTTTCACCGTATTTTTTGATGGCAGTCGGACTGGCAATGCCCATATTAAACAGAGCCAAATTGGTTAAAAAAGTGGCATCCGCCATTTTAAGTTTGAACACAACCGTGTCTTCCGCCGGAGCTTCGATGGCTGTCACAGCCCCAAAAAAGAGATGCCAATACTCCATTTTGGCTTTAAACCGCCAGGGACTTTTTTCGTCCATTTGGCGATCGTAATTAAATTTAACCGCCTCGGCCGTCAGGGGTGTGCCGTCGTGGAATTTGACCCCTTTGCGCAATTTAAAGGTCCAGGTCAGTTTATCTGGAGAGACTTGCCAAGACGTTGCGAGCGCAGGTTCAACCAATGTTTTTTCACGCTGAAAGCGCAAGAGCGGCTCAAAAATATTGAGCACCACAGCAGAAGACTCTCCGTCGGTGGTATCTGCGGGGTCGAGAGTGACGGCATCTTTGGATTTTCCAAAGACCACGTATTTATCTGGCTCAACAGGAGGCTTGATTTGACAGGCCACCAATGTGAGCAAGGCCAGACTGGCCAAAGAGGTACGCATCAGTCGATTCATGCCTGGGGAATTCTGCCTTTTTGCTTGAATGGGTGCTATGATGGATGGGAATTATACCCTACCTTTCAGGCAATATCCAAGCATGTTCAGCAACGGTCGCAGGCAGCGTCGCAAAGAAGTCAGATTTGAAATCATCCCCATGATTGACGTGATGATGATATTGGTTTTGTTCCTGGCTGTGATGGCCTTTTTGCCCTCGGTACAGAGCGCTATTCAAACCAATTTGCCCAGTTCGGGCTCTCAAGATGCCGTCAGCATGGAAGACGTGATGCTCACGATCAATGCCTCGGGTTCGATTTTTGTGAATGAATCTTCTGTCACGCAGTCGAGTCTGGTGCCCGAAGTGCAAAAAGCCCTCAGAGGAAATCTCAAACGCCGAGTAGTCTTGGCCGCTGACAAAGACTTGGCTTATGAATATGTGGTGCAAATGCTCTCAGCCCTGCGCAGCGCTGGCATTAAAAATGTGGCTTTGGCCACCGAAGTGGAACCCGAAGGCAAAGCCCCTTAAACAGCTATGATGAAAGGAAATTCGCCCATGCCCCCCCGTCTGTTGAGATTGGTTTTAGCCAGAGTGGGACTCGCGGTCTTGGGTGGCCTCTTGATCACGGCATTGCCGAAAGCGTTCACACAGCCTGTTGCTGACTTGGGTTTTATGCCAGCCGCACAGGCGGCCACAGGCCTGCGCGTGG
>JBFWRL010000211.1:0-7717 GCA_050248915.1 Candidatus Sericytochromatia bacterium | reverse complement strand
TGTGAGAATCCCAAAATTGGCATCACAGCAAAAAATATATCCAATTTTCTGTCTACCAAACCAATCTAATTCTGCTTTGAGGCGATTCAGATCAAACCCGTTAACTTTGCTCTGGGTGGCAGATCCCCAATCACAAAAAGTGCAGGAAAATGGGCAACCCCGAGCTGTTTCCCAAAGAATCGCCCATTCGTGTTCGGGCGGGGCTTGGGTCATCAGGGGCTCAAACACCCCTAAGAGATAAGGCGAAGGCAATTCAGACAAGCTTTTACGCCGGGCCCCCGACGGATGGGTGTGAAAAGTCTTGTGTTTATCGAGATAACTGATGCCAGATAATTTTGACCAGTCACGGTCCCTGTAACGTTCTAAAATGGCCAAAAAGGGGGCTTCTCCTTCGCCGTGCACACAGATATCGATCTGTGGATACTGGCTGAGAAAGGCTTCGGCCTGATTGGGGACTTGGGGCCCCCCAAAGAGAATGAAGATCTCGGGTTTGAGCTGTTTGAGTTGCTTGGCAATGGCCAAAGAACGCTCGATATTCCAAATATAGGCACTAAAGCCGACAATATCTGCGCTCAGCAAATGGGCCACACTTTGAGCAAGGGACTCAAATTCAGCCAAGGGAGGCAAAAAATTGTATGCGGCGGGATTAGGAGCATAGGCTTGAACATAAGCCTGAAGCAAGCCAGCAACATAGGGCAAAAAGCGGCGAGCACCACTGTTGAGCTGAACGATTGCAACCGTCAGCGCCATCGGGCTATCAAGCGATCGCGGGGACACGTAATAATTTGTGATGACCCTCTTCCTGAAAGAGATTCAAATGGGGAATCTGTTGCAATAAATCCACCAAATATTCAAATCGGGGAGGTTTGATCATATACCCGGCAGTGCCCAATGCTGCTGCTGATTGTCGGTCTTTTTCGTAATTTGAACCTGAGCAAATGATCACCTCGATGTCTTTGAGTTTTTGATCGTTGCGCAATTCGGCCAAAAATTCAAAACCGTTCATGCCGGGCATATTAATGTCCAGCAGAATCAAATCGATCTGTTTTTCGGTATGTTGGGTTTCTCGAATTAAGTTTAAAGCACTTTTCCCATCGTTGGCCACGGTTAAATTACATTGCATTCCTGTATCATCGATCAATGCCAAACGCGCCAATTCGATGTCAGACTCATCATCATCCACAAAGAGAACATTGGCCAATTGATCCTCCTGAACTGGATTTACAGACAATTCTTTGATTATCTCCCTGCTTTCTAAGGGGGGAGCTGTAAGGGGGAGACTGAAATAAAAGCAGGTACCTTGACCTGGCGTAGATTCACACCAAATATCACCCCCGTGACGGGCCAAGATTTTGCGGCATGTGGCCAAACCCAGTCCTGAATGGTTGGGATGCGTATTTAAACGTTGAAATGGTTGAAAAATTTTTGAACAGACATCAGCAGGAATTCCTACTCCGTTGTCCCGAACGGCGATATGCCAGCTATTGCCTTGGCGTTGCGCAGAAATAGTTATTTTCAAAGGGTCAGTCTTATCAGCATGATACATGGCGTTGGAAAGCAGATTTTGAAAAACCTGAGTAATCTGGGTGGGATGCAGTTTTAAACTGGGCAGCGGGCCCACTGTGATTTGTACCTGTTTTTCTTGCCTGAGCAAGGTCAAATTTTCTGCAGCGGCCTGAAATAAAACTTCTAGCTCGGTCTCTTCATGATTGTCTGTATCGGTTTGGTCGAGCTGCAAATAGTCAAAGACAGACGCTATTAGTGTTTGCATGCGCAAAGAGGCTCTTTGGATAAATCGGGAATACTCCGCCTTTTTTTCTATGGGAGTTTGGGGTTGATTCAACCTTTCCAAAAAGGCAGTAACAGTTCGCACAGGCTCCTTGAGATCATGAGCCAGGGCCCTTGTAAAGACTTCAAGGCTGTCACGTTGTGCCTGAATTTGAATCTGTTGGCTTTGCAGGGTTTGGATTTGTTTTTCGAGTTCAGCATAAAGTTGAACATTTTCGAGTGCCACCGAGACGGTATCTGCCAAAGCCTGAATTAAAGCCACTTCTTCTGGCGTGGCACGATGGGTTTTGGCCCAATAAATACCAATTGCCCCCAAGGGTTGTTGTTGCCGAATGGGGACCATGACCAAGCTTTGAACGAAAGTGGGACGATAGGCATCAATTGGTATCCGTGGATCCTGGTAAATGTCTTCGATCATGGCAGGTTGATGGTTGAGCATAACCCAGCCGCTGATGCAGGCACTTAGCGGAAAGCGCCGGCCTTTCCAAAGTGGACCAATGGCCGCTTCATCTTTGTAGAAACACTGATCATTTTCACGCAGTACAAAAGTAACCCCATCTGCACCTGTTAGTTGACGGGTTTGTTCTCTCACAATTTGAACAATTGTTTCCAAACTGCGGGCCTGAGACAATTGTTGAACCATTCCAACCAATTGTGCCATGGCAAAAGCATTGCCTGAAGATCTGAAAGGGGTTTCAGGAGGTAAATTTGCTGCTGACATCCAAGCCAAAACTCCTCTGCTGTTCCATTCCTGGATTTTTACTCTGTTCTGATTATAGCCTGGACTTCTTCATTTGCAGATCCCCCCAAAAGCAGGGGGGTAATTCCCATGCGTTGAAACCAATTGTCATCATGCCATTCGGCCAAGCCGCCGAAAGCATTGTAATTGATTGTCAGTTCCTCACCGGGAATAATTTCCCGCACAGCATAAAAGCGCAATGTCAGATTTTCAGGATCGGGGCTGTAACGTAAATTGGCTGGATTGTCGTGGTTAAACAGACTTCCATACCCCAGTGCCAGAGCCTGAGCCTGGCCCGAGCCTGTGAGTTTACCCCAATTAAAGACCAAGGTCCTTAATTCAGGTGGAAAAGTTTGATAAGGGCTTTCAAACAAAACAACCGGACTTTCCTCTACCAATTCGCCTTTAAAAAAGCCCTGCACAGCATAGACACCCCGGCCCTTGGGGGTGCCTGTGTCATCAATGCGCAGGCCAGAAGGGTAAACGGGTTTCATGGTTTACCCTTCTGGCACTAGGTTTGAGCAGCCAATTGCTCCTGGTACTGTTTCCAGTTCATAAACCCTTTGCCTTGGTCAACCTCTTTCATTGAGATACAACCGGGCACAGGGCAGACCAGTGAACAGAGATTACAGCCAACGCAGTGTTCTTGATCGACATAAGGCACACGGGTATCGTGTTCGTGTAGGTGAATACACTGGTGGGCCCCATCCCAGCAGGCAATATAACAGAGTTGGCACTCGATACATTTGCTGGCGTCGATTTCAGCCACGACTTTAAAATTGAGGTCGAGTTCGCCCCATTCGGTGAAATTGCGTGAGGCCAAGCCAACCATCTGATCGAGGCTTTTAAAGCCTTTTTCGTCCATATAATTGCTCAGGCCCTCGATCATGTCTTCGACAATTCGGAAACCGTGGTGCATGACTGCGGTACATACCTGTACATTGGTGGCGCCCATCAAGATAAACTCGGCAGCATCGCGCCAATTCGAAATCCCCCCGATCCCCGAAATGGGAATATTAAATTGGGGGTGGCGGGCCAGATCGCCAACCATACGCAGGGCAATGGGTTTCACGGCTGGGCCACAATAGCCGCCATTCGAAGATTTGCCTCCGACGTAGGGCAAGGGAACCATGCGATCAAGATCGACCCCAATCACACTTTTGATGGTGTTGATTAGCGATACTGCATGGGCTTTTCCGCGCACGGCAGCTAGACCGGGAGGGACAATTTCTGAGACATTGGGGGTGAGTTTAACGATGACGGGCACACTGGAATACTCCACAGCCCAACTGGTAATTTCTTCCAAAACTTTGGGCTCTTGGCCCACTGCCGAGCCCATGCCGCGCTCACACATGCCATGAGGGCAGCCAAAATTCAGCTCCAAACCGTCACAGCCAGCATCCACTGAACGTTTGATGATCTCTTTCCACTCCTCTTTGGTTTCCACCATCAAAGAGGAAATCACGGCGTGGTTGGGGAAGCGTTTTTTGACTTCCGCCATTTCTTTGAAATTCACTTCGAGAGGGCGGTCCGTGATCAATTCAATATTGTTAAAACCGGCCATTTTGGTGCCGTTATAGTCCATGCCACCGTAACGAGAGGAGACGTTGACAATGGGGTCGCCGAGGGTTTTCCAAACGGCTCCCCCCCAACCGGCTTCAAAGGCCCGCATGATTTGATCCCCCGAATTGGTGGGAGGAGCCGAGGCCAGCCAGAAAGGATTGGGGGATTTGATCCCCGCCAAATTGCTTGAAAGATCTGCCATATTAATTTCCTTCCTTGAGATAGGCGTCGATACCAAAAGCCGCATGTTTGCCTTCAGCTGCGGCATTGACCACTTCTTTGCCGCCATTGACACAGTCGCCACCAGCAAAGTATTTTGGGTTGCTTGTTTGGCCAGCACTGTTGACCACAACCCGACCCCGGTTGAGTTCGAGCTGAGCGATTTGCGCAAAGAGCTCGGTCAATTTGCCTTGGCCTGTGGCCATGGCCACCAGATCCGCCGGCAATTCAAATTCAGATCCTGCTACGGGGACAGGGCTGCGACGACCCGAGGCATCGGGTTCACTCAATGCCATTTTGACACAGCGCACGGCCGTGACTTTTTCGCCGCCGAGGTATTCCACGGGCAGAGCCAAAAATTGAAATTTGACCCCCTCTTGCAGGGCTGCCGCCATTTCGTGGCTGTAGCCACTCATTTCGGCTTCGCTGCGGCGGTAGACCATGGTAACGTTGGGCACACCCAATTTACGCAATTCGCGCACTACGTCCAGTGCGGTGTTTCCACCCCCCACCACCACGGCGTTGGGATAGTCTTGTGCCGGGAATTTGGAGAGCTTCAGGGCTTCGATGACTTCGAGCGCACCAAAGACCCCTTGTTTATCTTCTCCGGGGGTATCCAAAAAGCTGTCGGGGCCCAGGCCTGCGCCAATAAAGATGGCATCGTATTGGGCTTCGAGATCGGCAAAACTGACATCGCTGCCTACCGCAACACCTGTGCGGATTTCGACCCCAATTTCTTGAATATAAGCCACTTCTCGCAGGCTGTTTTCAGCGCGCAGTTTATAAGGCGCGACGCCTGTGGTATTGAGTCCGCCGGGCAGGGCATGGCGTTCAAAGATCACGGGATTGTGTCCCAAAATGGCCAATTGTGCAGCACAGGCCAAACTGGCTGGACCGGCACCAATCAGCGCGATTTTTTTGCCTGTATCAGGGCCCTTTTGATAAAATTGAATCCCATTTTGGTAGGCATACTCGGTGGCATAACGCTGCAAACGCCCAATTTCAATGGGTTTGATCTGCATGTGGTTATACACACAGGAGCCCACACAGAGCACTTCGACAGGGCAAACAGAGGCGCAGCTCAGGCCCAAAATATTTGAGTCGAGAATGGTGCGGGCGGAGCCTTTGAGATTTCCGGAGGCAATGCGGTGAATAAACTCGGGGATGTTGATCTCGGTCGGGCAGACCTGAATACAAGGGGCATCGTGGCAATAGAGACAGCGGTTGGCCTCGGCAATTGCCTGCAGATCTGTAAACAGGGGTTTGTAATCCGTGATCGCCGTTTCACTGCGTTCTGCGGACAATTTTTCAAGGTAATTCTGGGTCATCGGTCTTCCCTTCAACTCAGTTGCTTCTTTTTGTTTTGATTCAATTCAAGGCCAAAAATCTGGCTCTGTCTTGCTAAGGCCCAGATCCGGTTTGGCGAATACCTGTTTGGATTAAACGTGGATTTTCAGAATTAAATCAAAATAGAGGATTGGATAAGAAAATTTTATTATAACAGGGCCATGGCAGGGCACTCAAGCCCCCGATTTTAAACAAATCACACAAAAAAGCAAAAATGCCGCAATATCTTAGCTGGGGATTACTTCAATCAGCGGAGGGGGCGGTTTTTTTGTTTCTGCCCTGTTTTGCGGTAATCTTTGTCTCAAAAAGAAATCCTAGGATCAGCCAAAAGATTAAACCTCTAGTGACCGGTCCCAAGTTGAGCTTAGGGCTGAGATTTAAAGATGTTTTCAAACCACTGGCGCGCACTTTGTTGGCAAGTTTGGTTCCAGCGCTGGCGAAAGTCAGCAGGAGCTTGATAGGCCTGTAATTGGGGCTCGCTTACTTTTATGCGTGTGAAGCAGGGGTGTGTGCTTGGTGCCGCTTGAACCCCCATTTTTTGCCACTCCCATGCACTTTCAGATGACCACAGGTTTTTTCCTGAGAGCAAGATTTGCAGGGCCAAGCCCTCAGCACTTCCGGGGGCCAAATAGATATCTTCAAAAAAAGCAAAGCTTACCGGGCAGTGATCTGGCAGGATGTCTGGCAAGAGGACCAAGTCGGGAATGGTTTCTGGATCTAAATGATGGCGATCTAACCAATCCAAAAGCCAATCTTCTGGCGTTTGGATTGGCAACCAGAGAGCCAGAACAAGGTTTTGGAAATCACTGCGCAAACAGACTTCCAGACTTTGTTCCCAGCGGGAGTCTTGGGGGTTGCCGAGCAAGAGCAGACGCTGGGGAGTTTCCAAGAGACATTGGGCGAGTTCTGCCGGTAAATCGGCTTGAAAGGGGCCTGAGAGAGGCAGTTTTAAACGGTGAATCTGCTCAGGCAACTCTACCTGCGCATAGGTGGGAAAGACGGCGTCTTCGCGCAATAACTTGAGAGATGGGAAGGATTGCTGTTGAATTTGCTCGCTTCCCAAAACCGATTCCGGCGCGATCTCGAAGGGGTGTTCCGAAAAAGGCAAACGGGTCAATAGCAGTTCAAAACGCGTTTTGACAGAGAGAGAGCAGCTATTCTCATGCTGCAAGCGGTTGAAGATGTCTTCCAACAATTCAACACAGGGAGAAGGCTGATCCCCTGGAAATTGGGGCATGGTACCCGCCCGAAAGGCCTTTTGCAGGGCCAGATCACTGGGATTGGCCAACACTTTTTGGGCCCAATAGCGTTGCAAGGTTGAAAAAAGAGCCGGATGGCGTTCAATGATCCGGGCTTTGTAGAGGCCGTCTTGGTTTAAATGGCTACCATAGACCCCTTCTAAGCTGCTGCGATAATAAAAGACAGCCTCTTTCACCGGCTGGGGGAAATAGCCCTGCTCGATGCAACTCAGCCAAAAATCCCAGTCTTCATACCCAGTGGGATAGTATCCCCTGGCATTTTCCCAGGCACTTTTTCGAAAAACTGTGGCGGTGGGTATCAAGACCCATTCGAGGATTTTTTGCAATTCAAAATCGTGTTGCACGGGTTCAAACAGGGGGTCGTTGAGACTTGCAACAACTGGATAAGCTAGTCCAATCCAGGGTTTGGCTTGAATTAAAGCCTGGGCCGAAGCCAAAAACGCAGCATTGATTTGATCATCGGCATCCAGACACAGCACCCATTCAGCTCGGGATCGAGCTATGCCAGCATTGCGGGCATGGGCCGGATGCCCTGATGGGGGTTGAGAGAGCAAGGCCAGGGCCAAGTCTGAATGAGACTGTAACAGCGATTGGGCCACAAATTCGGACTGATCCGTGCTGCCATCGTTAACGATCACCAATTCCCAATTTGATTCGCACTGGCTGACAATACTTTGTACTGCTTCTGGCAAAGTCGCCGCGTGAGTATAACAGGGGATGACGAGGGTAATGTTGGGGGAACCAGATAGTTGGTTCCAGCCGGGAGTGGAATTAAGATGGGACGCTGACTGGGGCGCAATAC
>JBFWRL010000210.1:0-7773 GCA_050248915.1 Candidatus Sericytochromatia bacterium | reverse complement strand
CCACGGTACCGAGCAGGCGCAGCGAAGACAAATCATGGCGCAACGGCCATTTCTCGCCCCATTTAATAAAGGCCCGAATGGCGGTTGGGGCCGTGTAAAAAATTGAGACCTGGTGTTTGTCGATGATCTGCCAAAAGCGGTCGGCTTCGGGGTAATTGGGTGCGCCTTCGTACATCAGGGTCGTGGCCCCATTCGAGAGCAGGCCATAGACCACATAGCTGTGGCCCGTGATCCAGCCAATATCTGCGGTACACCAATAGGTATCTGTGTCTTTCAGGTCAAAGACGAGTTTGCTAGAATAGGTGGCCCCAAGCAGATAACCGGCAGTGGAATGCACCACCCCTTTGGGTTTGCCCGTGGTGCCACTGGTGTAGAGAATAAACAGCGGGTGTTCACTGTCGAGCGGCTCAGGGGCTGCGTTGGCGTCCACGCAGTCGATAATATCGTGCCACCAATGGTCGCGGCCCGGATGAAAAGCCACGTTATGGCCGGTGCGTTTGACCATCACCACCTGCTGTACACAGGCCAGACCGTCGATGGCCTGATCCACCCAATCTTTGAGGGGCACCACCTGGCCCCGCCGCCAACCGCCATCGGCAGTCACCACCAATTTGGCTTGGGCATCTTCAATCCGATCGCGCAACGACTCTGCGCTGAAGCCGCCAAAGACAATATTGTGCACAGCCCCCATGCGCGCACAGGCCAACATGGCAATCGCCAATTCGGGAATCATGGGCATGTAAATGGCCACGCGGTCGCCTTTGACCACCCCCAGCTTTTTCAGCACATTGGTAAAGCGGCAGACCTCGTAATGCAATTGCTGGTAGGTCAAGGTGCGACTGTCGCCGGGCTCGCCTTCCCAGATCAGGGCGGCTTTGTTGCGCCGCCAACTGGCGAGATGGCGGTCGAGACAATTGGCCGAGAGATTGAGCTTGCCGCCTTCAAACCATTTGGCAAATGGCGCTTGCCAGTCGAGCACTTTGTCCCAGGGCTGAATCCAGTCCAACAACTCGCCTGCCTGCCGGGCCCAAAAGGCCTCGGGATCTTGTTTGGCCTCGTCACAGAGGGCGTGATACTGCTCCATTGAGCTGATTCCCGCCCGCTCAGCAAAGGCCTGCGGCGGCGCAAAGACCCGCTCCTCTTTTAAAACAGAAGTCAGGTTTTGTTCACTCATGACTGCCTCCGGTACTGAATTTACCCCTACGATACAACCCAGCAAGGCTGGCGTCAATTCAGACCCTTGCCCAGATTCACTCCCAAGGGCAAAATTTAAAGCGCCGGGGAGCTGAGATTCTTGGCATACCCTCCCTGAATCACCAGGGCCACAGGGCGATTGGCAGCGAGCAATAATTGCGCCAAAAGATGGAGATCGGGGTCTTGAAACAAAAAGCAGCCCAGGGTGCGAATATTTTCGTCGTTGAGATCCTGGGCCCAGGGAATTTCCTGGTTGAGCTTGTGGTCGCGGGAATGAAAGAGGATTTCCCGCTCGGTCAATTTGCCCCCTTCCAAGACAATCCGAAAACTGCCAAAACTAAAGCTGGCCTGGGGATTGTCGCGGATCATGGTGCCAAAGGCATAGACCCCATTGGGGGCCGGGGCATTGGAGTTGAGCACCATTGAATGTTGCATCAGCCATTCGGGGGGATGGGCCCAACTTTGGCGGGTATTGTTGCGGCCCTCCACCGCCAGAATGACCTGGGCTTGGGCATCCATGGCCACCAGCAGATTGTGGTCGCGATCAAAGATCATGGCGGCGACCTGGGCGCTCTGGCGGTTGTGCCCAAAAATCTGTTTGCCGCTGAGCTGGTAGCTTTCGCCCAGGCGCGGTCGCAGTGAATGGCTGCGCTGGCGGATCGGGTCTTGTTCGGGTTGAATCGGGGCCGTTTGGGCTTTGGCCTGCTCCAGCAATTGGGGATAAAGTGGCTGGGTGTATTCGGGCAATTGCAGCCCCTGAGATTTGTGGTTGGCAATGGCATGGGCCACCCGCTGCCAATTGTCAATTTTGGCCGGGTCAGGTTTAAAGGCGGGCATGGCAGCCGCTTCAATCTGGTCGCGCAGATCGGGGCTGCAGTCCAATTCTTGGGTTTTGCCCGGCAGGCGGCGGCCAAAACCCACCCCCATCAAACGCACGGCACTCGACGCTTCGAAGTCGAGAATTTCGCCGTCACAACTGGCACTGACCAATTTGGTCTGTTCGCGGCCACTGCCCGTGATGCTGAGATTTTTGACATTTTGCACCACCAGGGTGTGGTTCTCGGGGGAGCGCCATTTGACATAAGGCGAGGGTTTAAACCCCGGTTCCAATTGGTAAATGCCGGGGCGCAAATAGATTTCGCGGTTGGGGCCCAGGGCCTGCACCAATTCATTAAAACTCGAGACCTGGTAGCGAACTTTGGCTGCAGAAACAGGCCTGGCACCGAGGCTCCCGGCCAGGGTGAGCCCCAAACAGAGCTGAATATAAAGGCGTGTGTTTTTCAAAGCAAGCGGCCTCCTGTTTGCAGATCCACTATACCAAATCTTGATTGCGCTGATCTATGCTATCTCCTGGGTTATCCCCTGGGCAAGCACCCAGCACCCCCTCTCAGCATGTCAGGCATTTTGTGCGAAAATGAAAGCGTTGATTGCTTTTTTAATCTAAACATGGAAGTGACCTCCAAGATGAGCCAGCCTTTAAACCAGATTCCCTTTAAAGCCCAAAACGGCGAAGAAAAAACGATTTCAGCCTTTGAGGCCAAAGCCTATTTGGTCGTCAATGTGGCCTCAAAATGTGGTTTAACACCCCAATACGAAGGCCTGCAAGCCCTTTATGCTAAATACCACCCCCAAGGGCTCGAAATTTTGGCCTTTCCCGCCAATGAATTCCTGGGCCAAGAACCGGGCACAGATGAAGAGATCCAGCAATTTTGTTCGCTCAATTATGGCGTGAGTTTTCCCGTCAACCAAAAAATAATCGTCAAAGGCCCAGGACAGCACCCCCTGTATACAGCTTTGACCGAAGGCCAGCCCGAGGCCATTCACAATGCCGACGGGGAGTTTGAAGGCCGTCTGCGTCAACACAACCTGATCACTGGCGAACCCCACGAGATCAAATGGAATTTTGAAAAATTTCTGCTCAATGCCCAAGGTCAGATTGTGGCGCGTTTTTTCCCAGATATCGCGCCTTTGGACGAACGCCTTGTGAGTCAAGTCGAAGCTCTGCTCTAAAAAGCGCACTTGTAAAGAAGTGGATTTTGTGATTCAATAGTTATGTTAACAATGTAAACATATTTTGATGGAGGCCCTTTATCCCATGAGTATTTCCAACGATCCTCTGCGTTCCAGCAGCTCTTTGTCCCAGACCACCACATCCAAACCCCTGACCTCTCAACCGCTTGTGAACCAAACAGAGACCCAGAGCAAACCCATCTCAAATCCCAGTGCTTTTAAGTCCAGCACAAGTGAAGTCAGCACGGTGCCCGGTCAAGAGCTTCAAAACAAGATCGAAGCGCGTTTAGACAAGGTTTCTGAGACCGAATTGCAAGAGGTTTCGGAGGTCATGCCCAAACCCCTGGCCATGACTGAGAGCAGATCTGTCTTTAGCGAAACACCGCCCACTCCCCCGCCCTTGCCGGGCAAGGCCAAAGAGATCAGCCGCGAAGACGTTGGCCAATTGCTGATTCGCCCGAATTTTGGCAAGCTCTGCAAAGAACTCGATCGCAGCATATTTGGCAAAGACAAGGTGCTGGAGAAGGCCCAAGCCAAAGGCAAACAGATTGCCGAAATGACGCCACCGGGCTCAGACCTGATGCTGACCTTGGTCGGGGCCTCCGACGAAAAACTGCGCGACATGGTGACCCACGGCATTGCTCTGACCAAAACCCGCAAATATGGCCCCGACACCCCTTATGAGGGACTCTCTCGCAAGAAACAAAAAATGGTGGATGCCATTGTCGCCGGGCTCAAATCTGGATTGCCCCAAGACCTGCAGCAATTGCAAAAAGTGGGTGGCAAAGGCGACGTCGGGCAAATTCAGAATCGCATCAGCCTCAACGAGCAAATTCGCAATGCCAAAATCAAGGGCCCCAGCGAAGAAACCCTGCAAGCCCTCGACAATTATGTCGACAGCAAAGGCATTGAGCAGATCAAAGCCAAACTCAAGCAAGACTCTGAATCTCTGCGCACCGAACTGACTTATGAAAATCTGCCGATTCCCGACCCTGCTGAAACCTCGTTGGATGTGCTTGGCAAAGAGGCTTTAACGGGCCTTTTGCCTGTCAATGACTCGCTCAAAGCCCGCACCCTGCAGGCCTTGGGTGAGGTGCCTGAAACTCAGCGCAGTGGCCTGCTCTGGACCCTGGGCATGAAACCCTTTAACGAAACCTGTGATGAAGTGGCCAAACAGATTCATGGCAAGCCTCTCTCTGAGCTGGGTGAGAGTGAGGCCAAAGCTGTCACCGATCTGGCCAAGACCCTGGTGGTGGCCAGCCTCGAAAAACTCGGCCCCGGAGAAGGCAATTCGCTGGTCTCCTCTGGCAGTGACGGCCCCACGGAAATCACCCACAATGGCAAAACCTACGACCGGGTGCGCAAATTGGGAGAGGGTGGCTTTGGCGTGGCCTTTCTCTTCAAAGAGCGCGGCGGCGAAGACGAAGTGGTGGTCAAACGCTTCAAAAAAGGAGGCAATGACGACGAAGGCTGGTTTGGGGCCATGCAAGACGAGATCCGCACCCACCGCTATGCCATGGGCCCCCAAGGCACCGGCCATGACAATGTGCTCGGCCTGCGGGGGATTATCTCACGCCCCCCCAAAACCGAAAACGGCGAGCATTTTGGCGAAATTTTCACCCTGACCGAGGTGGCCAAAGGCGGTGAAATGCGCGATGTGATGAAAAATATCCACACAGAGATGGTGGATAACCGCATCTCCAAAACTGTGGAAGATCTGCTCAAACGCCAGCTCTTTGCCCAGACCATCGAAGGCATGCACTATATCCAAAAAGATCGGCAAATGTTGCATTTGGATCTCAAGCCCGAAAACCTGTTCATGACCGAAGACGGCACGGTCAAAGTCGGGGATTTTGGTCTGGCCAATATTGGCCACGAAACAACGGCCACCACAGGAACCATGGTCTATCTCTCCCCCGAAACCACCGGCGGAGGCAAAATCGATTACCACAGCGATACCTGGACCCTGGGGATCATTGGCCGCGAATTGTTTACAGGCACCCGTGCCCTGCCCGAAGGGGATATTATTCCCAAAAAAGATGCGGGCAGCTTCCGGCCGATGATTCTGCTGCATGAATTTGGCAGCGACGAAAACAACCGCATCTATCACAGCGGCCAAGAAGAAGGCGTTGCACCCACTCAATTTGAAGGCTCAGACGGCGTTGAAAGACCGCTGCAAAATCTGGGTGGTTTTCACCAATTGATCAACGCTATGCAGCACCCCGATCCCAAGCAGCGCCCGACCCTGGATGTGGTGCGCCAGCACGAATTTGTCTCCGACCCGATTCTGTCTTCGGAGCCGGTTCAGAAATTGCTCGGTATATTGTGCAAACCCAGCAAAGATTTAAACGAAGACCAATTAAAGGCCCGCCACCAAGAGATTGTGGGTCTCAATCAAGAAATTGAGAACTTGGTCAAACACTAAACCCGCGTAAACATGTCTGCAAGGGGCCCGCGCAAGCGGGCCTTTTGTTGTGTGGGGGTCAATTCAAAACAGTCTTGTTTAAAAGCACTGTCCAATGGGTAAAATACAACAAAGACACATTTTGGGGTATTAAGAAAATATGCAATTTGATCCGTTTCGCGCCGTCTTGGGCCCTGTTTTGGGCCCCACTGCCAGAGCCGGTTATGAGTACGTCAGAGACAGGGTCGCCCCCGAGCCACAGCGGCCACAACCTCGGCAGCAACCGACCCCACCGCCGCGCACTCCCGCCAGCCACCCCAGCAATCCCACGGCCACCACGTTCCAAAACGTGCCGCGCATGAACCCCGTGGCCCAGGGCTTGTACAATGAGATTCGCGCGTATCCCAATACCAAAGCCAGTGAAACCCAGGCCCGTGAAATTGCGATCGAAGTCGAAGCCGCCAGCCGGGCCTTTGGGATTGATCCCAAGGTCATGTTGTCGATCATTGCCCACGAAAGTGGGGGATTTGACCCCCGCGCCGAAAGCCACAGCGGCGCCAAAGGGCTGGGCCAATTGACCGGCGTGGCCATTCAAGAAATGCGCCGTTTGAGCTACGACCCGACCTACGCGGCAAGTTATCCCCGTTCCAATAGCGAGCGCCAGCACTATTCCGACCCTGAAATCCGTACCGTGGTTGAGCGCCCCAATGTGCAAGCGATTTTCCAACGCCTCGGAGCCAGCGAAGCCAACCGCTACGATATCAGCGACAATATCTGGGGCTCGGCTTTTTATGCCCGCATCTCAATGGACCGCGCCCAAGAAAACCGCAGTGGCGAAGCGATTGTGCTCGGTGCCAATGGCATGATGGGCCGCTACAATGGGGCTGATGCTGCCGAGCGGGCGGCGCACAGCGCAGGTGTGGCTGATGCCTATGAAAATATGTTTGCCCAGGATATTCCCGACACTTTGCGGCCAATTGTCTGAATGCGTCTGAAGCAAAACCCGCTTGATACAGGAGACAATTCTCCTGCAGAGGCATCGTCTCACGGGTTCTTGTAAAGATAGTCCAGATCCGCTGGGCTGAGTTGTTTTGCCAGTTCCAGGGCTTGAACGGTTCTTCTCAACTGCTCAAGCGAGCGTGGTCCGATAATCAGGTAGTCGCTTCGCACGTGTGCCAGGGCATAGGCATTGGCCATTTGATCGGGGGTATAGTCGCTGCGGTGTTTGGCATTAAAGGCTTGGGTAAAGGCCAGCAGTCTTTTGTAGCGTTTTTCATTGGCAGCATGAAAAATGGCATCATAGACCTGCCCCCAATAGCGATCTTTTTTCTGCTTCAACGCCCAGGCGGTTTGTTTGGCTGCTTCCCAGCCCTTGGAAAAGATCGAAAACCCACCCAGGGGAGAATAGCCCATGATTTTCACGCCTTGTTGAAAGGTCGGGTTCATCATCTCCGCATGTCTGACTTGCACCCCACCTGAGTGAATCGTGACAGCGCCCATTTCGAGCAGCGAGAAATAGGGGCTGTTACACACGGGCCTGAGCAGCTCGGGATGGGCTTTGGCCACGCTTTGGGATTCCGCGACCCTGGGGGTTTCCCAATTGGAGAGCCCCAGCATGTGGTAGTGCTTTTTGAGCTGTGGTTCTGAAAGGGCGGTGAGAATGTCTGCGACGGGGGTTTGCGCCCGTTTGATGCGTTGGTAATTGCGAAAATCCGCATCATCCCGGTGCATCAGGTAGATGTCAATTTTGCGATCGTAACGGGCACGGGAGCTCTGGACTTCTTGCAAGACATTGGCCACGATTCTTTGCTTGCTGCCTTTGAGCCGACTCTGATACGTTCCGGGGCCGAGATCACGCGGAAAGCCGCCTTTGGTAATCACGTACAAATCAGAACGCTTTTGCGCTTTGAGCCAAGCACCCAAACGCTGTTCAATCGCATCTGTGTAGATCGGCGCGGTGTCGAAGGTGTTGATCCCGAGTTTGATCGCTTCGTTTAAGACGGCTTGGGTTTGTGAATGGGGCATTTTCCCCAGGTGATCTGTTCCCAGAATGAGCCGGGAGAGTCGTTTACAGACCCCTGGTTTTTCACAGAGGTCTGCATATTCCATCGGCGGCAAGGTCGCGGCTGTTTGCGCTGGCATTGCCCAAACAGCCGACAAGAGCA
>JBFWRL010000209.1:0-7864 GCA_050248915.1 Candidatus Sericytochromatia bacterium | reverse complement strand
TACGTTGATAGCTTCGGTGTAGCTCTGAATATTTTTTGCCTTTAAGCTCAGAAAGAAACTCCAATCCAACTAAAGCTAACTCCTCTTCAATGACAAATTTTTGAATCGAGGAAAGACGCTGCAAACCATCCACAATCAACCATTTATCGTTATCACTAGCATCAAAGTAAAATACTGGTAGAGGAAAACGAATGAGAATAGATTCAATCAATCGACTCATTTGATCCGGCTTCCAGAGTTCAGCTTCACGCTGAAAATCCGTATTCATATCAATTTCATCATGACGAATCCGCTCTATAATGGCGTCCAAAGAAAGTGTTTCAGATACGACATCGATTTGACTGGGATCAAACGGCTCCATCATAGAATCTAAAACATCAGTGTGCAGTTCTTCTTCAAGAGGAATTTCGAGTTGATTGATCATTTTTCAGAAAATCCTTGCTTCTGAATAAATAAATTATTTCTATTAGATCGTTTCATATTTCAATTGACCCGCGATTGCTTAATTTTTCGTGCCAAACTTTTTGCCTTCACAGCTGTTGTTGCTAAGATATTAACGCCTTTTACTGTATCAAGTAATATAATACCTTCAAGTTCTTTGGTCTTCCCACCTTCGGGCCAATCAGGATGTATTTGGGTTTGCAAATCGAGCGCGAATTCACTCTCAGCGTAAGCTTTGGTATCTTCTGAAGAGCGAATCAGAAAAATACCTGGAGTTTGTTCTAGGGCAGAGAAACGTTCTGACGAAATCCAAAAGGCCAGAGGCCAAAATTTTAAGCAGACGTGTATAAAAGCAGATTGACTGAGATTCTGAGTAAAGGCAAAAGAAAAGCCATTCATGATCTTTAGAGATGTTCCTCTATAAAACCAGTAATAGATATATACATCTGAAGGCAAAAGATCATTTGGTTCTAAAATATAGGAACGAATACGATTTGCTGAAGGCCAATCAGGTGTAATTAAATTACTGGCCAATCCATGCCCTAAAATCGAGCGCAAAACTGCCCCCAATCGGCAGGGAAAAGTTTTGATTGTAGCCAAAGACAATCCATGTTCACGGTTGTGCAATTGGGCATAAGGTTCTACCTGATTCCACAGTTCTGCCAAGGCTGAATCATAGGACTGACCTAAAACAGAATTATTACAGTTTGCACAGAGTGTTTTAAAAGCTACCCCTCTAGGGGAATGCATTAATAAACCCGGTGGTTGTTCACGCAGATAAAGGACGGTCTCGGGAAAACGTTGAAAGATATGCAAGTTTTTCCATTTCTGAACTGCATAAGGAGGCACATGATCATCCGTTAGTGTAACAGGCCGAGCAAGACAAAGATTACAGGTATCCATCTCTTCTTTTTTTTGAAAGCTCACTCTTTGCCTACCTGACACCGGTATTAAATTGGTTTCTGACACTTAATGTATGTAGTATACCCGGTTCAATTCGCATTGCAGTGTCATTTTGCAAGCGCACTCAGATATGGGTTTATTCACAAGTTTTAGCACAGAAATCTTTGCCTTTCGTGGAATGTCCACCGTTGGCCAAGGCCCTGAAAAGTGAAGGCAATAGGAATCCCGCCGCGTCACGATGACGAAAGGCGGGGTGACTTTTAGCCCGTGTAGCACATGGATGTGCGAAACGGGCGGCCTGAACTTCAGGGCCTTGTGCCAACCGGAGACACCGACCCCATGAAAACAGATGCTCTCCAATGGCTGCTGACAAGAATCTAGGATTGCCCCTTATACTGCTTAAGCCCCTAAAGGCAAAATCCCCGCTTGGAGCCCACCCCATGTACACCCTCTACATCGCCAATAAAAACTACTCCTCTTGGTCCCTGCGCCCCTGGATCCTGATGACCGAATTGCAAATCCCCTTTGAAGAAGTTCTGGTGCCCTTTACCCCCGACTGGCAACCCACAGATTTTTTGCGCTTTTCCCCGACGGGCAAAGTGCCCTGCCTGCAAAGTGAAAACGATGTGATTTGGGAGTCTCTGGCGATTGTCGAATTTCTCGCCGAAAACCACACAGGCATCTGGCCCGAAAACACAGCCACCCGCGCCTGGGCCCGCTGCACAGCAGCAGAAATGCACGCGGGATTTGCAGCCCTGCGCCAAATCTGTAGCATGAATTGCGGCCTGCGAGTTGCATTAAACAGCATTCCGCCTGAATTGGCAAAAGACCTGCACCGCCTCGAAACACTCTGGGCAGAAGGCCTGAAGCGCTGGGGTGGCCCCTTTTTAACCGGCAAAAAATTCAACGCTGTAGACGCATTTTTCTGCCCAGTGGGCTTTCGCATCCAGAGTTATGGACTGAAAGTGAGCCCAGAGGCCCTGACTTATGCAGAACAGTTGCGCCAATTGCCAGGGATGCAAGCTTGGTACAATGCTGGCTTGGCTGAATCCTGGCGCGACCCCAGCCATGAAGCAGATGTCTCTCAATGGGGGTGCATTGTGTCAGATTTGCGTACCACGGTTTGACTTCGCTGTGTGAAAACAGAAGATTTTAAGCTCAAGCATGATTTCCAAGCCTCAGTTTTGGGGTATGATCAGAGAGATGAATCCCATTTCTTGCAGAGGAGGCCATTCACATGCAAATAGAACTCCAAGGACACGTCAAATCTGACGGCAGTTTGGATTTGCATCTTGAAACGGGTTTACCCGAATCTGTGGTAAAAGTTCTGATTCAGATTGCTCCAGCCAAGCCGATACAAACCCCTCTCAATCAAGGCTGGCCAGAAGGATATTTTGAAGAATTATACGGTTGTATGGCCACAGATCCTCTTTTAGAGCCCGAAGAACTCCCCATTGAAAACCGTGAATTATTGTCCTGATGTACTTATTGGACACCAATATATGTATTCGTTTTTTGAATGGTCGCTCAGCATCTATTACAAAGAAATTACTCAGTCTTCAAGCCAATCAAATCGTCACTTGTTCGGTTGTAAAAGCTGAATTATTTTATGGAGCCGCCAAAAGTAATCAACCCACACGCACAAAAATCTTGCAAGAAAAACGACTGGCACCCTGGAAAAGTTTTTATTTTGATGATGAGGCTGCGTTGGTCTATGCGAATATACGCTCAAGTCTCGAGAAGGTGGGTACGCCGATTGGTCCCAATGACTTAATGATTGCCTCTATCGCTTTGGCCCATCAATTCATTTTAGTCACTGTAAACACCCGAGAGTTTAGTCGCATCAAAGATTTACAACTCGAAAATTGGGATAACCCTGTCATCGGTTGATGTCCCTTACAGAGCAGGTATAATACCTAAAGAAAAAACCACAGGGATAACTCACCATGTCGCCCTTTCAATTCCCCAAATCCGGTCGCAGCAAAGATTCACTTTTCAAGGCCATGAAAACCCTCAAAGAAAAAGACGTCAATTGGCGCGATGGTCAGGTTTTCAGCCTGGTCTTTTACGCAGGCGACGAAGTGCTCGATGTGATCAAAGAGGCCCATGCGATGTTCATGTCCGAAAACGGCCTCAATCCCGGTGCATTCCCCAGTTTGCGCAAATTTGAGTCCGAGGTCGTGGCCATGGTGGCCAACCTGCTCAATGGCGATGAAAACACGGTCGGAAATATGACCACCGGCGGCACCGAGAGCATTTTAATGGCTGTCAAAACGGCCCGCGACTCTGCCCGTAGCCGCAATCCCGAACTCAAAAATCCCGAAATGGTCCTGCCCCTCAGTGCCCACCCGGCCTTTGACAAAGCCTGCCACTATTTTGATATCACCCCCGTGCATGTGCCCCTGCGCGAAGACAAACGCGTGGACGTCAAAGCCTTCCGCAAAGCGCTCAACGAGCGCACCATTTTGGGTGTGGGCTCAGCCCCCGCTTATCCCCACGGCGTGATGGACCCGATCGAAGAGCTGTCAGAAATCTGCCTTGAGCGCGAAATTCCCTTTCATGTCGACGCCTGTGTGGGCGGCTTGATGCTGCCCTTTGTGCGCAAACTCGGCTACCCAATACGCGAATTTGACTTTAAACTGCCGGGGGTGACCTCTATTTCAGCAGATTTGCACAAATACGGCTATGCTGCCAAAGGGGCCTCGGTGGTGCTTTATCGCTCATCTGAACTCTGGCGTCACCAGTTTTATGTCTATACCGATTGGCCGGGCGGCATCTACCCCTCCCCGACCATGACAGGCACCCGGCCAGGGGGCAGCATTGCCGCAGCCTGGGCGGTGATGAATTTTTTGGGCGAAGAGGGCTATCTCAAAATTGCCCAAGAGGTCATGATTGCCACCCGCTACTTGATGCAAGAAGTGGAGAAGATTGAAGGCATTCACGTGATCAGCACGCCTGAGATGAGCATCTTTGCGATTGGCTCCGACGATTTGGATATCTATGCCGTGGGCGATGAAATGACTGTGCGCGGCTGGCATCTGGACCGCCAACAAAACCCAGCCTGTTTGCATTTGACCGTGAACCATGGCCATGTGCAGAGCACCGAGCGCTTTGTGGCGGATTTGATGGCCTCAGTGGCGGCTGCGCGCAAGCTCAATTGGAGCAATGTCAGTTCCAAGATGCAGGTCACGCTGGTGCGTGGCCTCTCACGGCTCTTGCCAGAAAAAGTCTTCAGCCAGGTGCTCTCCAAATCTTCCTCGGTGGGGCCCAAAGGTTCTGCCGTTCCCAAACGCACTGCAGCCATGTACGGCATGATTGGCTCTCTGCCCAACCGGGGTGATGTGCGTGAGATGGTGCTGGACTTTATGGAGCAAACCTACAAAGTCGACAGGGGAGAAGGCCCTCATACCAAAGAGGCCAAAGCAAGCAAGTCAGACAAAACCAAAAAAAGCAAATAACCGGAAAAAACCATGAAAATTTACCACAACCCCCGCTGCAGCAAAAGCCGAGAAACCCTGGCCCTCTTAATAGAGCGGGGCCAGCAACCTGAGGTAATTGAATACCTCAAAACCCCACCCAGCGTAGAAGAATTGGATCAGATTTGCCAAATGTTGAACTTGGAACCCACAGCGCTGATACGCAGCAAAGAAGACCAATTTAAGGCCCTGGGGCTCTCACTCAAAGACCACCGCTCCCGCCAAGAATGGCTTGAATTGCTGGTGGACAACCCGGCCCTGCTCGAAAGACCCATTGTCGTCAAAGGCACAAAAGCAGTATTGGGTCGCCCACCCCAAAATGTCTTGGCGCTGCTCTAGATTCCGAAAAACAGCACGTTGATCCCGCCGTTGAGACCGTGAACCAAAGAGGTGCCATTGTCGAGACTGCTGTTCAGGCGCAGATCTGAGGGCAGAAAAAAGCCCCGGTAGCCGAGATAGATACTGGCAAGGTTAAAGATCGGCAAATTCCAGGCCGCTCCCAGTCCAAATTCAGGCAGGGTCATATTCTTGGTATTGATCGGGGTTGCGCCACTGCCTTGGTCGATGCTGCCGCCCAGCAAAGTGGATGCCCCCACATAACCATAACCTGAAAAGCCCAAAGGCAGACCCAGTTTGAGTTTGGCCCCATAATTCACGCCCATCAGCTGGGAATTGGTCGGAGTGGCTGTGAGGGCCGAGGTCAGCGAACCTGTTGAGGTAAACATGTGGCGATACCCCAAGTAAGGGGTGACCGTGGTGGAAATTTTACCAATGCCAATGTCCAGACCCAAAAGCTGCAGATTGTAACCGGCGTTGAGCTGCAAGTCAAAGAGGGTGTCCCATTTGATACTGGCAATGGCTTGCGAGAGCAAATCAGAGCCTGTATTGCCACTGCTCACAGCCAATGGCGGCACAAACGATGAGAGATCAGGTGTAAAGCCCAAAGAGCCTGAGACATTTAAATTAAAAGGCAGATCATAGTCCCCGCGGAAATCGAAATAAGGGGCAACCCGTTGGGTTTTGTCGGAATAGGTGATGGTGATGGCTTCAGCTTGGGGAGCCAAGGCAAAAGACGCGGCAGCCAGGGCCAGGGTGAGTGCTGAGAGTTGGGTTCTTTTTTTCATGATCTGCCTCTAATTTTCTCTAATTTTTGGGGCCAAAACCTGGGGTCAAAAGCGCACCAAAAGCACGCATGAGGCCAGTATAACACACCCATTTAGAGAATCAGTCGCATGTTTCGGACTGGGTGAATTTATACCCCACACCGCGAATCGAATGAAAATGGCGCGGGTGCGTGGGATCTTTTTCAAACAGGCGGCGCAAGCGCATCACAAAATTGTCCACGGTGCGCAAGCTGCTGCCATCATGAATATCCCAAACCCGTTCCAGCAGTTCTTCTCGCGAGAGTACCAAGCCCTCGTTTTGAGCGAAGACCTTGATCAACTTGAGTTCCAAAGGGGTGAGTTTAACCGCCGCTCCCGCCATCGTGACTTCAAAGCGGTCAAAGTCGATCGCGATATCCCGAAAATTTAAGCGCGTCAATGTCGTCTGCAATTGATGCCATTGCTGCCGGCGCAAAAGAACCTGAATCCGGGTCAATAATTCTTCGAGATTAAAGGGTTTGGTGAGGTAATCATCGGCTCCCAGGCGCAGGCCCTTAATCTTGTCTTGTTCAAAATTGCGGGCAGTGAGAATCAGAACCGGGGTATAGTTCTTTTGGCGGCGCAGGGCATGACAGAGGTCAAAGCCACTTAAATGGGGCAGCATCAGGTCGAGAATGATCAGATCATAGGCCTGTTTTTGATCAAAGAGCCAGGTCTTGGCCACTTGACCATCCGCGGCATGGTTGACCTGATAACCCTCCAATTCCAGGTTAAATTTGAGCCCATTGGCAATATGGGCATCGTCTTCAACCAAGAGAATCTGTGTCACACCTTGCTCCTCCATGCTCCGGGGAGCCGTTTTTCTACAGCTTAACAGATTCTCACCCCCCAAAAAAGCAGAAAAACCCGGCGAACCGGGTTTCTGGTTGAAAGCTTGCCCCTGATTATTTAATCAGGGCTTCAATTTGACTGCGCACCTCTGCGGGAACCTGATTCCAGGTACCCATGGTCTCGTGATGCGATTTGAGGCGCACAAAGGGCGTTTCGCGGTCTTTGAAGCGGCCATCAAACGAAGTGGCTATCTCTTTGAGCAGGCGTGCCGTTTCGGGCTCACCCATGGCAGAGACATTCGAGAGCGAGATCAAAACCAAAGTGGCTTTGTTATCGTCGATCCCGGCCATAAATTCTTTGGTGGGGAAAGTGGGTTGGGCCATCAACTGGGCCACTTCGAGGTCGGAGACCCCCGAATTGCCCATGATCCGCCCCAGTTCTGAGGCCATGCCATTGTTCACCAAGGCTTTGGCCACATCCAAGCGGTGTGAGATTTCGGTAGCACCCACCCACAATTGCTCACTGAGCTGTGCGGTCTCTTCGGTATTGACGACAGAACCATAGCCAAAATAGCTCTTTTGGCCCAAATTGGCCTCAAGTTTTTTCATCAGCTCGGCCCGTGCAGCATTCACATCATTGGCAGCGGGCTGAGATGGGTCTGCTGAACCCGAGGCTGCTTCTGCGGCCGTGGCCGGTGCAGGCACCGCTGTCGACGCTGCTGGCGCCGAATGGGTCGGCGCGGTGGGCGCAGAAGTCGGTGTCTGAGGCGGCGTTGTGGGGCTGTCTTTTTTGCTGGATTTATTGTAGAGATAATAGCCTCCGGCGGCCACGCCAGCGACGACGGCCCCCACAGCCAAAGCAGTGACAACGCCTGCGGATTTAGGTCCCCCCACTTTGCTTACAATTTTGGTCAATGCGGGCCCCGTGGGCAATTTTAAGCCCACTTTGCCAATCACACCATTGACGCTTTTGGCCACCACTTGGGCTTTGGCATAGCCCCCCAAATTGGAGAGCGGCGGAGCCAACGACTTGGTTACACCGATCAAGACGGCACCGGTCGCCACAGTTGCAACAGTGCCACCGATCAATGCGGCTTTGCCGACGCCATTG
>JBFWRL010000208.1:0-8129 GCA_050248915.1 Candidatus Sericytochromatia bacterium | reverse complement strand
CAGGGAGAGCCCCAAAAAAGGGAATATTGTTTTCTCTGCACATGCCCCCGAAACAAGTCCAGCCCCCTCCTGCGGTAGAATCAAAAAGACCCCAGCAGAAAACAGCTCAGGAGCAAAACCATGGCAGGAATCGAAAAGACCCCCGCAGGCCAAATGCCGATCGCCCCCATCCCCCTGCCACGCCCCAACGCCCTGCGCACAGAGGCTGCTGCTCAGCCCAGCATTCAAGACCGCATCGACGCCGCCCATGCCGCTGTCGCTGCCCAGCCCGTCGACAGCGCCCTGCAAGCGGCCCTGCTCAAAAAAGGCGAGGCTTTAACGTCGGTCAGCCTCTTTGATCAAAATCCCGCCAGCGCAAGCCTCGGTGAGATTCGCCAAAGCCTCAGCAACGAATTGCAAAGACTGGGCAATGTGCGCCATTACAAAGCCGATCTCAATGCCGACAAGATCAAAGGCCTGCTGCAAACCCTCGACAGCAACCTGCCTGAAAGCGAAAAAATCGTCCAATTACACGCCCAGCTCAAAGAGATTGAAAAAAGCCACAAGACGGACTCCTTTGGGGATATCTTGGGCGGGCTCTTTGGCAATGCCCCTGCCGATCCCACGGCCACGCCTTCGCTCGAAAGCATCAGCACCCTGACCGACAATTACCTGCAGGCCCTGCACAGCGACTTTTTCACCAAACCCCGCCCCTGGCAATAGCGCTGCCTGTCGAAGAGAAAGAGACAAAATGGTTTTAGCAAGCCATATTCAAACCGCTATAGATCTAGCCCGCCAATACGGAGTCAAACGTCTGTTTCTCTTTGGAAGTGCACTGCATTCTCCTGAAACAGCCAGAGATTTAGACCTGGCCTGTGAAGGCCTGTCTGGGTGGAATCTCTACGAATTAGCGGCGGCCATGGAAGAGAGTCTCAATATCCCTTTGGATTTAATCCCACTCAGTCCGGTCTCGGCTTTGACACAAAAAATTGAGCGTGAAGGCCGACGTTTGCTTTGAAAGAACAGTCGTTTTCGACATGTTGTACATCACAGCTACTTGAGGGCGCTGGCGTTTGTTGACAAAAAAAGAGCATGCGCCCCGTTGAGCAAAATTGGTGCGTCGCTGATCCTTCCTGAAGTCTTCACGCTTGCCAGGCAACTTCCCATTTCAGGTGCCTCAACCACTTGCGACGTTTGTCGTCCTTAGCGGCATGTATCTGGCTCACGCTATTTTACGCGTCGTTCTTTTCAGTTCGACTAAAGTTTGCCTTGCGACAAACCCTGTAAAATCCTTCTTCAAGGTTTCTTGCCGCTCCAGGGTATTCCCCACTTTTGGCATTTGCATCGACAGACCTTTCGACCCATCAAAGACAGAGCGCTCATGACTTTTCTCAAGCCTTCAGCACATTCTTCTCCAAAAGTGTCCGTTGAGTGTCCTTGCGGACCTCCCGTGACCCTCCTGCGGTTTTCCCTTCAGGGTATTTCACCCATTTTGTATCGGCCACTGTTACCAGCGCCTGCCGCTCTTGCCTTTTCTTTCATCTTGCGATGAACCGAGGCTTCAGCGGTTTTTTCCACAAAACCAGTGTGTTCGTCATTCGCTTTCAGGTAAACCTTCAAGCTCCTGTGGAGTGACCTCCGCAGTGCACTGGGATACGAGACCCTCAGTGATGGTGTCGCGCAAATCACTTTGCGTCACCACGCCGAACCTTGACCCTCTTGGTCGTTCTGTCTTTCCGGGATTTCCCCTCTCAACAAGCGTTTATCTGCTTCCAGATACGTGCCATCTGGGTGTTTTTACACCTGCATGGCTTTGTTCCCGCTGAGAGTTGGCTGGCTTCCAGTCTCCTGGCCTGACTTGCTTGCGCTTATCAGGGACGCTGCCGCCCCGCTTAGACTTTGTGGCCTCTGTAAAGAGGCCGTTCGCGACGCTTCTTCGATACTCTCCGAAGCGCATGTATTCATCTTACAAAGATCTGTGACAAACGTCAAGAGTAGTTTATTAAAAAATTAAATTTAGCTTAAGACATACAATGAAAAAGCCTCTGTTTATCAGAAAGTGCTGAAAGACTCCGGCTCTTTAGGCCGGAGATGTAAAGCACACAAAGCGCAGCTTTGTCAGAAATTTAACACATACATTTATGTATGAATACAGTCAAAGCGCCTGTTAAATAAGGCTTTGAAAACAAAATTTAGCCATCACATTGAAAAATATGTATTTTGATGTATAATAAATTCTATGGATTCTCAAGCAAACTCCAAAAAAGTTCGTAAAACCTTTAAATACAAGGCTGTGGTCAGTAAAACAACGGCAGCTCATGCAGAACAGTGGTTATGGCGCTGTCAGCAGCTCTACAATCTGGCCCTGGAACAGCGCGTTTTGGCCTATAAACAGTTTGGTGTTAATCTTAATTACAATGCCCAATCTGCCGAATTGCCTACTTTCAAACGAGAATTTCCTGAATTCGCCCAAGTAGGCTCTCAAGTCTTGCAAGATGTTTTAGAACGTCTCGAAAAAGCATTTCAGCATTTCTATGACAATTGCAAAAAAGGCGAAAAAGGGGGATTCCCACGCTTCAAAGCCCGCTCTCGTTACGACAGCTTTACTTTAAAAACTTCAGGCTGGAAACTCAATGAAAACTATCTGACAGTCTCAAAAGTGGGTGTTTTTAAGCTCAATTTGTCCCGCCCGATTGAGGGCAAGATAAAAACGGTTTCGATTCACCGAGACAGCTATGGGGATTGGTGGGTTTGCTTTTCCTGTATTGTGGAGGCAAAAAAATATCCAGAACCGTTTAAGGGAAAAGTAGGCATAGATGTGGGTCTGAAGCATTTCTGTGTGGACTCAGACCCAGACAGTCAGGCCATTGCCAACCCGCGTTATTACCGCAAGTTGAAAGCAAAACTGCGCAGGCAACAGCGGGTCGTTTCTCGAAGGAATAAGGGCTCGAACCGCAGGAGAAAAGCGGTTAAGCATCTGGCGAAGACCCATCGCCAGATAGCCAATATGCGCTTGGACTTCCTGCACAAAGTCGCCAATCATTACGTTTTGAACTATTCAGAAATCCATGTGGAGTCTTTGAAAATCCGAAATATGGTCAAGAATCGGCATTTGAGCATGTCGATTCAAGATGCAAGCTGGGGTCTCTTTTTTGAGTTGTTGGAGTACAAAGCGGCAGAGGCTGGTCGCCAACTGGTCAAAGTTAACCCAAGAGGAACCAGTCAGAAATGTTCAGGTTGCGGTGAAATTGTACCCAAGACCTTGGCTGTGAGGATACACAGTTGCAAGGCCTGCGGGCTAGACATTGACCGCGATGAGAACGCCGCAAGAAACATAAAAGCAGGGTAAATCCTGCGTGGGGCCGGGCTGGCCCTTCAGGTGTTAACGTAGGCCATTGGGTCAAGCGTAGCCTGAGAATCTCCGACCTTCAGGTCGGGGAGTGTCAACACGGTTTGGAACGCTCTTTTTTTTTCGCCCAACCCACGCTCATTTTTTTTCAACGAGGGTCTCTAAGTCTTTCCAATTCAGCAGCTGTTTGATCTCGCTGCGGGTGTCTTTATCCAAATCGTCGTACTGATAGGCAAAGCCAAAAGCAGAGCCATCGGCTTCAATCCAGACCAAGGGCCAAGTCATCGCGGAAGCATGTTCCCCCGTGTCTTTGATGGCCAAGGGTGTGAATATTCCGCTGCGATTATCCATGGCCACCGTTTCAATTTCGCCATAAGGACACGCACCACAAGCGCCACTGCCGTAAGGAGACAGGGTCGAAATCGCAAAAAGCCCTAAAAAAGCGTGGCTGGGAGAGTAATGGGTTACCGTATAATCCGGTGGCCCCCACTGCGAACGGCCTTGCAATTTGAATTCTGCGACTTTTTGAGTCCCCTGAAAACTCACCAGTTTCTGGTCATAGCCAAAAGGGCTGAGTTTGTCGGGCACCAAATAAGCCCGGTTTTTACCGGCAATCAGCAAAGGTTTTGGCGAAATTTCATGGCGAATCAGGGAGGGGCTGGGTTCTGTGGGTTGAAACTGGTAACCCATGGCCAAATTCATGAATCCCAATATTTGATTGGGGTAAGCGGGGAAAACGAACATCAGGGGATTTTCTTGGAGCAATTCAGAGGTCACTGAAGGTTCAACAGGAAATTCATCGTTGCCTGTGTCTGGCTTGTAAGAAATGCTCAGGGGATTAAACGTTTGGCGTTGACCCAACTGACGTTGGGGGGAAGAGGAGAAAAAATGTTCTTGGTGAGCACTGCCCGTATCGTTGTCGACAAAATCTACCAAGACTTTGGCATTTTTCACAGGCCATTCTTGGGTGGCTGGCCAATATTGGCTGGAGATAAAGGCTTCGAACTGATACCCGCCTGGAATGGCTTTAAATACGGACATATTTGTGTCACAGCAAACCTGTTCCGGCAAAGGGATATCCAAATTTTCACTCCCTTTGATGCGACTCCACCACGTCTCTTGGAGCTGACCGGGGGCGATGATAAATTGGCGCAAAAACAAGTGCGGTAGCCATTGACGGCGTTGTGACTGTTTGCGAAACCAAGCGATGCATTCAGACGCGGCCCCTTGAAAATCTTCGCCCTGACAGGCTTTTTCTTGGGCGACTTCGTGCAGACCAAATTGGTTGGCAAAGCCCATGACGGGCATTTGGGCCTGGGGAAAAGCCAACCACAGCTCGATATGATCGGCATTTAACCAAGCGGAAGTGGGCTTGGGAAACTTCACTTGGTCATCTTGGACCTGTCCAGCGAGCCACAGCCCTTCTTTCGTCATTCTCAGCCAAACTTTGGCAGAAAAATCTTTGGGGCCCGTTGCTTTTTGTGTGCCAGCGACTTGCTGGGCTGCACCCAGCGCCAATTGGGGTGAACCCTGAAATTCTTTTAAATCGCCATCGAGGGTGACATAGTCGGGGGTAGAGGTGCTTTGTAGCGTTGGAATGGGGGCGCTGAAACCGGGGGCAGCAATCCCCCAGAGCATGGCGAGCAGGCCTAGCTGGCCTCCCGATTGAATCAGCTTTGTCAGAAGCAACATCTTGTGACCCTTTCTAATAATAAAGCCTTACCATAACACATCCAACCGCTGCGCCAAAACATTCAGCCAAGATTCGACCCGCTCTGGCCGCAGGTCTTCTGTTTGCCAGAATGCATACCACCTCTGGTGCGAGAGCGGTAAAATAGCGCCCGCTGTGCTCAGATCGAGCAGGGCAGAGTCTGGGATAAAGTGGGCTAGGCAGGACATTCGGAACATGTTAAATTAATCTCAGGCCTTGGCGGTTGTTTTCCTATCATACCCCTGCAGGTATAAACTTTGTGTTAAATAGATATTTCGCATTTAGCCTTCCGCCGATGCCTTTCAAGCGGTGCCCTAAAGGGCATCTAAAAAAACATATCCTTTTTTTCATATGCGTACTTTTTTACACCATGCCTGTCAGTGCCTTTGAAATCATTGCCCACCGGGGAGCCCATGTGATGTGGCGGCAAGGTACGTATGATGTCGGCACAGGTTGCGAGGCCAGCCATATTTTTCCGCCATCGCTGGAATATCTCAGTCCGCCAGTGATAGAAAATACCGTGTCTTCAATTGAACGTGCCTTTAATTGGGGCGCAACCATAGTAGAAATTGACATCCGCCGCAGTCGCGATCAGCAGTTGATGGTGATCCATGAATACGATCTGTCCTGTAAAACCAATGGACAGGGCTTGGTTTCTGAACACGATGCAGCCTATCTTAAAACCCTGGATATGGGCTATGGGTTTACCGCAGACGGGGGAAAGACATACCCGTTTAGAGGGCATGGTACTGGACTCATGCCGACCCTACAAGAAGTGCTGGACACCTTTCCAGAAAAAAAGTTTCTGATCCACGACAAAGACAGCAACCCAGAAACAGGGGCTTTGTTGGTTGATATATTGGCCAAGCGCAATCCCAAACAAAATAGCCGCATTTTTTATTGTGGTGAAAAGTCAGTCTATGACCAGATCGTCAGTCAGGTTCCCGAAGTCCGCAGACTTTTTCCCAACCGGGCTGAGATCAAGGACTGTCTCATGCCCTATTTCTTTTCTTTGGGGTTGCTGGGCTTTAAGTCTGAATGCCGGGGAATGAATATTGGCATGAATCGCCAATACGCGCAGCAAATCTGGGGATGGCCCGGCCATTTTCTCGCCAAGGCCAAAGAAAATGAAAACCCTGTCTATCTGATGGTGGACAATGAAGCAGATATCTCCTATTTTAACGGCCTGTCTGTGGCGGGTGTCGTTACGGATTATATTCATTTGATTGGTCCCCATTACCGATTGTTACATATTGAATAAGCTATTTTTCAGATCATTCGGAGGCCCGGATTGCCCTTTCTGATTGAACTGTCTGAAGGAGAGGTCGGAGCCCGAGCCGATGTTTTCACGCTTGGCCTGCCAAGAAGCTGCGAAATGCCTGTCTTCACCACACAGCTCTTCTCGAATTGAAGGCCGGCAATAGTCACATACAAATCCCACTGTTATAAGGCCGGCTCCTGGCTTGCGGACACGTTAAAAGACAGGTGCAAGACCTGAGGCTCTTTGTTTTCTCATGAGCGAATCCAATGCAGCAAGCGGTTATTGGCAGGCATCGCATAGTTTTGCTCCAGGCTCAGCCCATGACTGAGCGCCAGGGGCAGCACGGCTTCCAGATCCTTGATGCCACCCCCAGGAAAGGTATTTTTGGCCCAGGCATCGAGCTTGGCATTGCCCTCACTGGTGAAATTCCCCGCCTGATTAAATGGCCCATATACCCCCAATTGCCCCTGTGCAGGCAAAATTTTTGCCACTCCGGCAAAAAAATCCGCGACCATCGTTTCGCTCATAATATGCAGGGTATTGGCCGAAAAGATGAAGTCAACACTCAGCACTGGCCAATCGGGCTGGCTCACGTCGAGCAACAGTGGGCCGTGCAGATTTGACAAAGCGGCTTCGGCGAACCTTTCGCGCAGTGCAAGATGATGTATCGCCTGATCACTGGCGTGCCAAGTGAGATGCGGCAGCTCTCGCGCAAAATGCTCGGCGTGCTGACCCGTGCCACTGCCAATTTCGAGGACTGCTTGGCTCTTTTGCAGGAGCGGCTGTAAGACGGCGAGTATCGGCTCTTTGTTGCGCTCACAGGCTTCAGAAAAGGTTTTCATACACACGAGTATACCTTAAAAACAAAGTTTTAATGGCATTCCAGTCTCAAAGCAAGCATTAGAACGAAATTCTGTTGCGATGGACATTTTACTTGAGTTCAATAAGTATTTGAAACATTGCTCTGCGCCAAAACATTCAGCCAAGATTCGCCCCGCTCAGGCCGCAGATCTTCTGTCTGCCACAACTCGCGCAACACCAAGCCCGGTGTCTGCGCCACCAAAGCCTCCGCCGCCTCGGGCTCCAGGTCGGTAAAATAGCGCCCATTGCGCTCACCGGCAAAACTGCCGTGTTTAAACGAAGCATACAACACCCCGCCCGGCTTTAAGGCCGCAGCCAGCCGGGCCAGCACCGCTGGCAATTCAGCCTTCGGCAGATGCAGCAGCGAGGCACAGGCCCAGATGCCTTCAAAGCGCTCCTGTTCGGCCAGGGCTTCGACACTGCCCAAGCGGGCCTCAAGCACGCCGACCAGACCCTGCTGCTCGCTCTCTTGCCTCAGATGCGCCACAAAGGCCGCACAGGGATCTAGCCCCAGCACGGCAAAGCCTGCGCGGGCAAAAGCCAAGCTGTCGCGGCCCGAGCCACAGCCAAAGTCGAGAATCCGCCCCTGTGGGGGCAAAAGCGGCAAAAAGTGCGCATAGAGTTCGCTCAGATCGAGCTGGGCTGTGGCGGCGATAAATGTGGGGGCGTTGTCTTGGTACCAATTATTTTGAGCCACAGTCATCAATCCTTCTCCCTGATGATCTTTGCTGATGCGTACCGTCACTTTCCCATGGAGAATCGTTTCAAAACAAGCCCCCAACAAAAAAAAGACACTTCAGCGGGCCGATCAGCGACCAAAACTTGCAAAAAGCATACAATCATGATACAGATAGTATACATGAGCAAGCCCCCACCTCCCAAACCAGTCAACCCCCGCTTTTCGGCGACACCCCCTTGTCAGGCCTTGATTCGCGAGGCTTTTTTAATTGAATTTACCCCCGAGACCC
>JBFWRL010000207.1:0-8117 GCA_050248915.1 Candidatus Sericytochromatia bacterium | reverse complement strand
TTGATCAATCTGGCCGATGAACTCTTGATCAACAAAATTGCCTATGAACAGCGTTTGTCAGATATCCGCACGCTTTTGGGTATGGTTGAAGGCTCTCGCCAGGAAATGAAGCGCCGCCAAGAGCATTTTCGTCCAGAAGACGCAATTGAGACCTTTTCCCGCGTGCAAGAGATGCTCTTCCGCTTGGAAGATCAGATCAATGGTGTGGTTAAAAATTTTAAAAACAACAATGGCAGCTTTAACCTTTTGGTGGATGAAATTCAATACAATTCTCGCACCACACGTATGTTGCCCGCCAGTAATCTGGTCAGCCCCCTGCGTTTGGTGGTCCGCAATACCAGTGCCAAACTGAGCAAAAAAGTACATTTGCAGGTCGTCGGGGAAGAAATTGAGTTGGATCGTCTGCTGATCGAAAAACTCAAAGATCCCTTGGCCCATATTTTGCGAAATGCACTCGATCACGGGATCGAAGCGCCCGAAGACCGCGTCAAAGCGGGAAAACAAGCCGAGGCTATGTTGTCGATCGCCATTTCTCTCTCAGGCAATAATATTGTCTTTCAGATCCACGATGACGGTCGGGGCATTGACTTCAACCGAGTCAGAGAAAAAGCCGTACGTGTCGGCCTTGCAACCCATGATCAGGCCGCCTCTTTAACCGAACATGAATTGAGCCAATTGCTTTTTACACCTGGCTTTTCAACAGCAGACCAAGTCACGGATGTCTCTGGTCGTGGGGTGGGCCTGGATGTGGTCAAAAACACCATAGAGTCCTTAAATGGCACAGTTGTTGTGGTCTCAGAATTACAGCGCGGAACGATTTTTACGCTCTCTTTGCCGGTTACGCTGACCACATTCGATGCCTTTGTGGTGAGTATCGCCGGACAGACATTTGCCTTGCCTCGCTCAGCAGTGCTTTCAACGGTCACCGTTAAACCCGGAGATTTGGCTGATAATGGCGTGAGCAAAGCGATTTATTTTGATGACGCCCCCATTAAATTGGTCAGTCTCAAAAATTTACTCCGTTTGCCGGGTTCAGAATCCGAAGACAGAGAGTTTTCGGCTCTGGTCGTGGAATCAAACCGTTTGCGATTTGCCTTGGTGGTTGACGAGGTCCTGGAATCTCAACAAATGGTCATGAAAAACCTCGGCAGCCAATTGCAAAAGGTTTCGTATATCTCTGGCGCAACGCTGATGGGCAGCGGTGAACCTGTTGTGATTCTCAATATTGCCGAAATTGTCGGTCAACTCTCTTCTGTCAGAGTTGAAAGACTGAGTGTCATGGTTGAGACAGAAGAGGAAGGTGCTGGCAAGAAGAAAAACCGCAAAACCCGGGTTTTGGTCGTGGATGACTCCGTGACCACACGCACCTTAGAAAAAAATATTCTTGAAGCAGCTGGTTTTGAGGTTTTTATTGGTAAAAATGGCCTGGAAGGCAAACAACAGATGTTGAATCTGATGCCCGATCTGGATTTGGTCATCACCGATGTAGAAATGCCCAAAATGAATGGCTATCAATTTGCCTCTTGGATCAAAAAAGAATCTGATTACCGACAAATACCCGTGATTATGGTGACCTCTTTGGCCACCGATGAATTTAAAGCCAAAGGCTATGAGTCAGGGATTGATGCCTATATTGTCAAGGGTGAATTCAATCAAAAAGTGCTGCTTGAAACAATTGCCCGTTTATTAGATTCAGCAGCTTAAACAAAAAAGAAAGGCTTAAAACAATGACAAAAGTACTTATTGCCGAGGATTCGACAATTATTCAGAAATTATTGGCTGGTTTACTCTCAAAAGACACATCTATTGAGGTCGTTGGCATGGCCAATGATGGTCAGGATGCCGTAAAAAAAACACACGATCTCAAACCAGATATTATTTTAATGGATTATCGCATGCCCAAGCAAAATGCACCGGAGGCGATCAAACAAATTATGAGCACCCAGCCAACCCCTATTCTGGTTATTACGTCAGCAGAACCCCCTGAGGAAAAGAAAAATGAAGTAATGAAATTGGGGGCTGTTGGTTTTATGGAAAAACCCAAAAATATGGATTATAATACGCTCGCGATCAAATTGGTGACCAATGTCAAAACCCTCAGTCGTTTGAAACCCGCCAAGCGCACCTATTAGGAGTATTGCCGTGCTTTTTGTTCTCTGCAAAACCCAAGACAGCCACTTTGTGGTGGACTCTGAACATATTGTTGAAATTATCCGCATGGTACAAATTACGCGTTTGCCTTCTGAATCAGGCCGGCTGGATGGTTTGTTGAACTACCGTGGAGACATGATCCCAGTCATGGATAGCAACCGCTTTTTACAACTTCCATCGGCTCCGTATGGCGCCGACAGCGCCATTTTGGTTTTGCGTTATGCCAATCAAAGTTTTGCTATCGTTTTGAATGAAGTGATCAATGTGATGGAAATGCCCACAGACGCTCTGGCCACTTATGAGGTAATGGACAATGATTATTTTAATTCGGCATTACAAATTGAAGGAAAAATACATCCCGTCTTAAATATTAAACGCATGATTCAAGATATTCGTTCCTCTTTACAAAGTGTTTGAAGCTGAGATGCAAAAACAAAATGGTTTTTCAAGTTTAAATGTAGTTACAGGAGAGAAAAATGCCTGAAATTGTATTGAATTTCATGGCCCAAGAGCAAGAAATGGTGTTGCGTCGGACCGAGGAACTGGCCCGCAAAGCAAATGCCGACAATACCCAGCACAAGGGCGAAAAAGCAGATTTTTTACTTTTTTCGATCAATCATGTGCGTTATGCCCTCGAAAAACAATATGTACATGAATTGCATCTGGCTGTCAAACCTGTGTTTGTGCCCTGTGTTCCAGATTTTATCAAAGGCATTGTCAACGTCCGCGGCGACATTCTCTCGGTCATGGATTTGGCCGCATTTATCGGCAATCCCGAATTGCAGGAACAAGACGACTACCAAATGTTTCGGATTACCCAAGGTAGAATGGATTTTGGCGTTTTGGTTGAGGGCATTGAAGATATTTACGAGTTACACCGTGAAGATATCCATGCCTTTGAAGTTTCAGAAAATGCCCGTATCAACCGCTTTTTAATTGGGATGACCCACGATATGGTTCACGTGCTGGATGGGGAAGCGCTGCTCAGTGACGATACGTTGATCGTTCGCTAAGATAAAGACAGCCAAAGCCCAGGATTCGAGCAGACAATACCATGATAGAAAATAAAGCCCGTATCCTGATCGTTGATAATTCTCGGCTGATTCGGATGATCTTGGTTCAACACCTCTTGAGTCAAGGTTATGAGGTGGTCAGTGTTGAGACGGTCTTAGAAGCAGTGGATTTAATTCGCCAGCAAAATTTTAATCTGGTTTTGGCCGAAGTCAATTTACCGGGTATCAGTGGCTTGGATTTTTTACTCTGGCTCAAAAAAAACAAACCCCTATTACATGTGATTATGATGGCTGCTTCTATGCGCGAAGAAGTCAAAGCCTTTGTATTGAAAAATGAGGCACTGTATTATATCAAGGCCAATAATTACAATACGTTACTTCAGATCATTAGCTTAAAAATCAACAAACGTGGCTTTGATATTCAAATCAAAGACATCATTTTGTTTGACTTGGCCCAATTGTTTATTCTCTCTGGTCGGCCACGTTTGGTAAGTATCTCAGAACCACTCAGCGAGCAAGACGGCATTATTTATTTTAATCAAGGCAAAGTGGTTCACGCTGAAATTGGCGAACACGAAGGCGAAGACGCGCTTTTGCGGATCATGCGTATGCCCAAAGGCACCTTTAAAGAAATTTTACCCTGGTCCCCCCCTGAGCAAGAAACCATTTTCATGCCCTTCGATATGCTCATTATGGGCATCGCCACCGTAATTGATGAACAAGATCGGGACAAGGGCATCAGTGATTCTCTCAATCTCGATAGCACAACCGCCGCCGAAAACCTGCCGATGATCCTGATCGTGGATGACGATAACCTGACCCGCCAAATGATGGTCGATTATTTTGCCATGCAGGGCTTTGGCGTCAAAGGTCTGGCATCAGCCAAAGAAGGGATCCAATGGCTCAGTGAAAACCGCTGTGATCTGGTCTTGGCAGATGTGTATATGGCAGATATGACCGGCCTGGAGTTTTTGGAATGGATTCATGATCGGGGACTCAATGCCAAAGTGATCTTGATGACCAGTTTGGTCTCAGAACAAATTGTCAAATTTGCGAGCGAACACAGTGCCGTGAAAGTATTCAGCAAACCCATTATTTTGGGGGAATTAGAAGCCTTTATTCGCTACCTTTTTTCCCAGCGTTATTTCTCTGGCAAAGTGCGCAACACCAATTTGCTCGACTTTTTGCAAGTGGTTTCTTTTGGTAAAGCCAATAAAGTCTTCCAAGTCCTGGATTTGGCCTTGAATACCAAAGGTCTGCTCTATATGCGAGAAGGCAGTGTGGTTCACGTTGAATACGGTAAATTTAAAGGGGAAGAGGCCTTTGTCGAAATTGTCAAAATCCAGCGCGGATTTTTGAAAGAGATCTTTTATACCCCCCCCCAAGTGCAAAGCATTGATATTCCCTTGACCCGCCTGATTATGCGCACCATGGGGATCTTGGATGGCTCAAGCTCTGTGGAGCAAAACACACAAATGTTTGTCAGCGAATCCCTGTCTTTGGAGGTCAGCGCATCCAAAATTGAAGAGTATATTGCCAGCCAACAAAAGTTCAATGAATTGACCATAGGTGAACGCCTGGGCGAATTTGCAGGCATCATTGTGGGTGAGACCTCAAGGGACGAGGCACTTAAATTGTTTCACTACTACAAAAAAGAGCCGAGCCTCACTGCCTCAGATGAAAATACCTTGGTTTTCGAGGATATTGGCCTGACTTTACAGGTCGACACGGCCAATATCATTGAAGAAATGGTCTTTGATGAAAGTTTTAATGGCAAAACCAGCCGAGGTATTCGGATTGGGGATGATATCCACAAAGCCATTCTGCTCTACGGCAAACCCCGTTTTGCCGACCAGACTTTTTCGGTCTGGGACAAGATTTCTTTTTTTTGCGACTCAGGTAAAATTACCTATATTAGCCTGGGAGCGATCTGACATTATGCACCAAGAAAGGAAAGCCCCATGCTGAAAAAACTTCTTTCGGGCCTGTTTAAAGCCGAGTTAGAGGCCCTTCAGAAAGAACACCAAAGCCAAATCACAGAACTGCGGCAACAGACAGAAGAAGCGCTCCAAGCCCAAAATACACTGCACAGTGAAAAACAGGCTTTGGAACAGAGCCTCAAGCAAAAAGAGCAGGAAAATCAAACCGCTCAGCAAAACTTGGTGCAGTTACAAACGCAATTGACAGACATGCAAAATGCCTCCAATCAAAGCGAAGCGCAATTGGCCCCCCAATTGCAGGCTTTAGAAGCCGAAAAAGCCGCACTGGAACAAGCTTTGGCCCAACAAAAAAACATGTCAGAGTTGCAAGGGCAACAGGGTGAAGCCTTGACTGCAGCCCAAGCCGAAATCAGTCATTTAAAAGAAGAACTCAATGCCCATCAACAGCAAAAGGGATTTATGCAGGGCCAATTGCGCAAGCTTGAAACGGAAAAAGAAACAGAAATTCAGCGTCTTAAGGCCCAGATAAGTGAATTGGAAAGCCGCTTAGAAGCAGCTTTGGCCCATGTTTCTGGGCCCTCACAAGACACACCAAGCCAACCCGAACGCAGCCAAAAACTGATTTTAATTGTCGACGATGCGCTCACCACCCGAATTTTGCAAAAAAATATGCTTGAATCGGCTGGATTTCAAGTTATGATGGCAAAAGATGGCCTGGAGGGACAGGCCTTGTGCCAAGAGCATCATCCAGATTTGGTCATTACGGACGTTGAAATGCCCAAAATGGACGGTTTTGAACTCACCCGCTGGATTAAACAATCCCCCTTTCGAGAGGTGCCTGTCTTGATGGTCACGTCCCATGCAGATCCCGAATTTCAGCAAAAAGGCCGTGAAGCTGGCGCTGATGACTTTGTTGAAAAAACAAATTTTAACCAAAAAACCTTTGTAGAGATTGTCGGTCGCCATCTTTAAGGCGGCTGTCTTCTGGAACGGAAATACGATTATGAGCCATACACATGATGAGAACGCTTCCCTAATCGGGACGATTGTCCTCTCCAAATATAAAGTGATCAAAGAAATTGGAAGGGGAGGCATGGGACTGGTCTATCTGGCTGAAGATATTCGCTTGGGGCGCGAAGTGGCACTCAAAGAATTGGTACTCAGCCGCACCATTCAAGGTCGCGAACGGGAAGATATTATCAGCCGCTTTCAGCGCGAGGCCCGCACCACATCAACCCTGAATCACCCCAATATTGTCACCATTTTTGATGTTGGCGAAGACAGCAAACGGCATTTTATTGCCATGGAATATTTACCAGGAAAAACCCTCAAAGACTATCTCGACGAAGGCCATAACTTTTTGCTTGAAGAAATTTTGGATATTTTGATTCAGGTTGCAAGCGCACTGGATCATGCCCACAGCAAAGGGGTCATTCACCGGGATATCAAACCCGACAATGTCAAAGTATTGCAAGACAGTGTCGTCAAAATCATGGACTTTGGGATTGCGGGGCTTGAAAGCAAAAACAGCAATCTCACCCAGGATGGCACCATATTGGGAACCATTGCCTATATTTCGCCAGAGCAACTCTATAATTCAAAGAATGTTTCTTCCAAAGCAGATATGTTCTCTTTGGGCGTAATGATGTTTGAGATTTTCACCCGCAAACTGCCTTTTGATGGGGATACAGTGGGCTCAACCATTATGAAAATTATGGGAGAAAAGCCCCCCAAACCGAGCAGCATCAATAACCGCATTCCCGAAAAATTGGAACAGGTGATTCTCAAATGCTTGGAAAAAGATCCCCAAAATCGCTTTGCCAAAGCCCGAGATCTGATTCAAGAATTATTGGCCTATAAAATCAGTCTCAGCAATCGGGAATTACATGAGGTGATATTATCCGAAGATATCGCCAGCTCTCGTATATCCCACCAAAGCAATACCTACCTCTCTCACTTCCGCATGACCGCCATTACCACCGGCAATATCAAACTGGGCAAATACAAACTGCTTTATCTCGAAGATGATCCCATTCGCCAGCGGATTTTTGGTGAGATTATCAAACAAGAGGGCCTGCCCTTTGATTGGATGCTGGTTGATAATATCGCCGAAGCCTTGCAATTGCTCGATAAACATGATTTTGATTTTTTGATCTGCGACTATATGCTTAAAGATGGGTATGCCAACGCAATTTTGGACAAAGCCCAGACGATCCCCACAATTGTCGTCACATCCACATCCAGCCCCCAGACCATTATCAACCTGATGAAAAAAGGACTGGTCGACTATATTCTCAAATCCAACGCCGTTGATGAAGTCAGAAAAATTGTCAAAGTCATTCAAGAGCGAACGGGGGATCAATTTTTGGCCCAAGTCGATTCAGAACTAGAATCAAAACCATTTATGAGCCAATCTCTTCCCCCTGTGCCACAACCGATTGCCGTCCCTGTTGTCAAAACACCAGAATCCGAGCAACAGGCCTATTTTCAATTTATCCAGATTTTGGGCAAAAGCGGTAACTCCGTGGGAGAGTTTGCCTCTCCCCGCTGGATTTTTCACAATCCCCAAGCAGAAAATTTGCTGATTGCAGACACCCAAAATAGCCGTGTCCAAATTTTGGATAAACAGGGCCGAAGCCTTCAACAAATCACACATGAAGGCATGAAAGCGCCCTGTGCTGTCACTGCGGATTTAGAGGGCAACATATTTATCTTGGATGCCTTGGATGCCCATATTCGTTGCTTTGATCCCCAAGGCAACTTCATTCAAGAATTTGGAGGCAAAGGGGACGCCCTGGGTAAGATGGCCTCGGCATTTGGCTTGGCGATCTTTAATCAGCATATCTATGTCACAGATCCTGATGGCCACAAAATTCACGTCTTTGATTTGCAAGGCATGATTCAAGCCGTGATTTCAAGCCAATCTGGCCCCGGAGAATTCAAAAGTCCCTCAGGCATTTGTGCCGGACACAATGGCATTTATATTCTCGATCATGGCTTATCTCAAGTGCGC
>JBFWRL010000206.1:0-8267 GCA_050248915.1 Candidatus Sericytochromatia bacterium | reverse complement strand
AATTTGATCTGCAATTGGCCCCCGACCAAATCCAGACGCGCGCCTTTGCTCAGGTCTATTTCGATTTTGGCATCAGCAGAGACGGGGGTTTGAATACCCATCGACTTGAGCTGGGCACCGGTCAATGCCATTTTTTGGGGTTCAAAAAAGACCCGGCCATTTTCCTCGCGAATCGTGGATTCGATGCCCATTGAGCGCAGGGTTTCTTGGATCACAGCCCGGGCGTCGATCTTTTTTGAGAAGAGCCATTCGGTCCAACCCAAGGCACTGCTGGTGCTCATGGAAAGGCGGCCCTTGTCGTCCATTTCCAGGCCATAAGAGCGCAAATCGCGCAGGTCCATTTTGACATTGCCCAACACGGGCACATCAATGCTGGTTACTCCCCCGAGCTGAATGCTGCCACTGACCTTGCCTGACAGGTCCTCGCGGCCTTCGTTGGCAAAGCCATTGTTGTCCGTGATTTGCAGGCGCAGATCGGCACTGCCATAGACCCGCAGCTTTTCTTCGGCAATTGGAAAATTGAGGGCCACGGGGGTGGCCTTGTGGCTGCTGCCCAGCCCCTGCAAGGTTTTTAAATCGACCTTGTTGGAAAGGCGCTCACTCAAAAAGGCGTCAAAATTGCCCTGGGGATTGAGCCGGATAAATTCCTGTTTTAGCGACTGGTATTCGTGGGCTTCGAGTTTTTTGTCTTTGACCGCATCGCGAAAGCGGGCTTCAAAGGTCGAAGAAGACTGAATTCCAGAAACACTCATAAGCTATTGCCTGTCCATCACGGAGTTAAAATACCTGTTAATTATTTCAATATACCCCAGAGAGGACAAATAATTGCGTAAATTTTGGTTAAAATCCCAGCCTCAAATGTCAGGGGGGATTATAAGGCCACACCCAGCTCAGTCAAGACTTCCATCAGGCGGGCATAATAAAAAGGGCTGCAGTCTTCCAATTGGGGGTGCACAAAACCCGTCGGGGCATTCAGGCCTTGACGGGCAAAGCGCATCAGATTGCGCGACATGCTGCCCACCATGGCTTCGTCTTCGTCACCTGTGGCATGAAAAGCCACCTGTTGCACCGCCAAAAAATCGGGGTGCTCCAGCAGAGTCTGATCATAGTAAAAATCATGGTAAACCTTACAGCGACCGGGATCACTGGGGTGAGGAAAGACCTGAGACATGACGATCACCCCCGGATACCACTCCAGCATCAGCTGGGGAAAGATCGTGGCCCAAACCGAACCCAGTGGGGGATCTCCTTTGGCTTCGCGGTAAATTTTGCCCCAATAATGGTAAGCGGCTTTGGCCCGTTGGGCGCAGTTGGGATCGTCCCAGCCCTCTATTTGGCCTTCTCCCCAGGTTTTTTTCCAGCCCACCTGTTGCACCGCTGTCCAGCGCTCGGAGGCCTGGCGATCTGAGCTAAAATTCAGCCCCGGATAAGAGCGCATCTGAGAGCAATCACAGAGCTGGGCCAAGGTGTCGGCATGGGCCGGGTCGACATGCATCAGATCGAGATAATTGAGCACAAACAGCGCCCAATTTCCGGCCTGCTCCATTTCAATTGTTTTCATCAGGCGATAGCCTTGGGTATGAAAGAGCGCGCCCGTCTCCGCTTCCAGTCGGGCCAATTCGTGTCTGAGTGAAAACGTGCTGCTGAGGCCTTGCCATGTCGCCTCTTTGAAGATAAAACCCTGCCATTCGACACTGGGAACTTCAGGCAAGACATGGTTGCAGGTCTGTTTAAACAGGTGGGGATTGAGCAATTGGCCCGAGGCGGCTGAATAGACTGCATTGTGGCTTTTGCAGAGAATGGACTTATTAAAGGGCAAAAAGCCATCCCCCGTCATCGGCAAAATATCCGCCTGCCAGTGCAAACAGACATTGCTGCGCACCTGAGTCTGGGTTTGAGCACCTTCACTGTCTGGGGCACAGGCCAAAAAGAGCTCGCTGGCCCAGGGCGGAACCCGCAAAAAACCCTCTGCCCCCTGTCGGCAGGGCCCCAAATAGAGCGGTGCTCGGTCAAAGAGCTGGGTTGTCTGAGCCAGAACTTCTGGGGCAAAAATCCATTGGGGAGAAGGGCGAACCAAAGACGTTGTTGCGTTTACCACTCAATTTGAGGCCCCCTTTTTAAACAAGGCAATTGAAAGTCATTTCGAATGCATTTTACTGCATTTTGCCTTGTTTGGGCAGACTGTTTAGGCCATTCCCTGTTGGTAACTTTGGTAGCGGGCAGCTGGGCTATTGGAATAGACCGGGCTGTTCATTTTTTGGCGTTGTTTAACCATTTCTGCTTGATCGTTTAACATTTTGATTGCCAGCGGAAAGGTCATTTTAAAATCCTGGCGGAAGAGGCTGCTGAGGCGATGAAAGCTGCGCTCGACAGAGGCTATCAACGATTTGGCGGCCTCACTTTCTTCTGGGGGCAGATCGGCCAAAAACTGGGCTTTGATGGTGTCCATATCTGTGTCTGCCAAGAGGGAAAAGACTTGGTAGAGACGGGTTTGTAGCTCTGGGGAGGTGCGCATCAAAACCTCTGGGGGCAGGGCCAAACTGAGCAATTCTTCGAGCCGATCGCTGCGGGCCAGCACCGCCAAGACCTTGCGCTGTTCTGGTGGCACGTTTCGCACGGGGGGCTTGATCCAGTCCGACATATCTGCGGGGCTGAGCATGTGTTTGCCCCGCTGTTTGTCTCGCAACCTCTCGGCCTGCTTGAGCTGGGCGGCCAGGGGATCTGCCTCGGGTGACGTCAGGTAGTCGTTGCCCGTTTTAACCAGCGCCTGTTTGCCCTGTTTAACGGCCCGCCATTTAACGAGCCAGGCCTGCCCTTCCCAGAGCCCCAGGGTTTGCATCAGCGATTGAAAATCGCGCCAATAGTCTTCGCTCCAGTCACCTGTCAGGGTTAAGATCCGTTTGAGACGTACCGACATACGTGCGGCCAAAAGGCTGGCTTTGGCCTGTGAGAGTCCTTGGCAAGAGACCTGTTTAAAGGTCTTGCCAAAATCTTCGCCGGGCAGGCGGGCTGCTTGCCACAGCACGGCAAAATTGTCGGGTTTCAGCCCCTGCTGTAGCGCTGAGCGCTCGTCGCTATCGAGAGAGGCCAGCACTTTTTCCAATTCTGCAGAGATCAGCCTGGGCTCCGAGGCCTTTGAGGAGGGGGGAGGGGGTGTCACTTTTGCCACTTGGGCCGCCTCCCAACGGGCTTTTTCCTGTTCGTACTTTTGTTTGCGGGCCCGGTATTCCCAAGCCAGAACCAGGGCGGGATTGGCCATGACCAGCCCTTTTTGAAAGATCAGCACCTTTTTGGCTCTTTCACCGCTCTCAGCAAAAGGGGCCAAAAAATGATCGATCAGGGTTTCGGTTAGGGGAAATGTCGTGGGGCGGAGTTTGCCCGTGCAACTGTCGATGCGGTTGTAGTAGATCGCATTTTTATCGCTCTGGGTGAGTTTTAAGAGCAAGATTTGCAGGGCTTCTTCCAAAGGCAGGGGCGTTTCATCCTCTTGCACAGCCCCCCCTGCCGAGCTTAAACAGAGTTCGTTGAGACAGTCCAAGACCATTTGAAATTCGGAGTGGCGGATAATCGGCTGGGTCAAAATCTGGGCATAGGCCCTGCGCAATTTGGCAGGCTGCAAAACAGCGGCAAAGAAATCCTCAGAGAGTTGAAAAGCCACCGTTTTTTGGGCTTTGCGATAGGCATTGGCCAGCCGCTCCACCTCGGCGCGGGTGTCTGGTTCCAAACGCAAACTGAAGGGCTGGGCAGCCAAAGATTGAATCAGGCTGACCGCCCGCGCCTCCAATTTGGTATAACTCATGGCCGGAAAAGGCACGCTGCCCTGAACATCTTGCGTTTGCATTGCTCTACACTCCTGTGCAGCAAATGTGTCATACGGATCAAAGCCAATATTTATGAGAGTTTGGCTCGTATTTGCTGTACTGGTTTATCTGCACTTGGCAGGAGAACCCGCCCTGATTTGACACAAAGTTAACATAACTTAATGAAGTTTTGATAAGTAGTCATCAAAAGAAATGCAAACAAAAAAAAACGGCCCGCTTGTCTAAAGCGGGCCGTAATGAAAGTAAAAAAGGTTTAGCGACGGGCAACCGTGCGGCGAGCTGCCGCTTGGGCCAAGCTCTGGACCACTTTGGAGTATTTGGCGATTTCGGTCATTTTGACACCGCGATTGGCACCACCACCTGAATAACAGCCTCCATTGGTGTGCACGCCCACCAGTGAGCCATCGGCGTTTAAGACACCTGAGCCTGAACTGCCGGGTTCGGTATCGAGATCAGCGTAGTCCATATAGGTGCCAGATTCACCCACTTTGGGGCCTGATTCCACCATTTTGACTTTGCCTTTGGGATGCTGGATGATAATCAGGGGGTCGTTATTGGCAGGCAGGGCCACACGAATGGGGCTAAATCCGTATTTCAGACCGGGTTTGCCTTCGAGTTTGAGTACGGCAAAGTCCAAACCATTGAGGCTGTCTTCAACAATGGCTTCAATTTTGACATGCTCTTGTTCGAGCAAATCGGCAGAACCTGCGGCTTTTTCGTAGTTAAAGGCCACAAATTTTTGTGTAATTGCACCGTCTACGCAGTGGCCGGCAGTCAAAAAGAGGTCTTCGCTGATCAGGGTGCCTGTGCAAAATTTGCGCGAAGTGGCATCGGGTTTGCCCATGGCCAAAGCGCCCACCGCAGGCTGGAATTTTTTCACAAACTCTACTGTTGGACCGAGATCCCCTTTGTAATCGTTAACGTGTTGCAGATCATCTTTGCCACAAATACTTCTGGTATTGGCGGTTTCAAATTGAAAGCGGTACTGGGCCGGATTTTGCATTTTGCGGACAAAATCGGGGTGATGAAGACTTTGACGGGATTGGGCCTGTACACGCGCTGCGCTTTGGCTGTTGACAAGAGAGAGGGGCTGTTGGGTTTGTTGGCAAGCTGCGAGCAGGGCGAGCAAAGAAATACCGGCAAAAACTTTTTTCATGGGTTCACTTTCATTAATTTTTGATTAAGGATACATAGTGTATAGATTAAACTCATAAGAGCTTGCTAAAAAATTGCATTTAATTTGTGTTTTTTTCAAAGCGCACAGAGCCAAAGTCGCCGTTGAGTTTGCTGCTGCGCACCTTGACCAGATGGGCCGGAGAGGTCAGATTTTGGCTGACCAAATTGCCCGCAGGGGGTGAGGTCTCTTGATAAGTAACCACCAACTCATTGCCCACTTTTTTGACCTGGGTGATTTTGATGGTATAGCCCCCACTGCGCTTTTGACCTGCAAAAACAGCCAGCACGGTTTCGATTTCAAAATTGATCATGGGCCGGTCGGCATCGGAACCGGTGTGTTGTTGCCAAAGTGTTTGCCAGGCCTCTTCGTCACTCACAGCCTGGGTCTGGCTGGAGCTGATGCGGCTGCTGCGGCTGGAGAGGGTCTCAAACGACAGCACTGTGTCGGGGGTGCTGCCTGCCGCCAATTTTTGCAATTTTTGAATGGCCGCCGGGGTGCCTGTGGCGGTGATCTGAACCGGGAACGACTCTCGCACAAGGGCGTCGCTGATCAACTTGCTGAGTTTGAGCCGCTCCAGTTCGGCCAAGACCGCGTCATTGGTTTCGAAAGTTGGGCGAATTTCAGCCGTGATCAAACCTGGCATGGCAGTGGGGGAGGCACTGGGATTTGCACTGGGTTTGGGACTGCTGCTGGAAGCGGTCGGCGTGGGGGTGGGGGTATTGCCTGGACGGCGAATGCCACAGGCCAGCAAGAGACTGAGGCCACACAGACCCAAAAGCGAGAGTTGAATTGAACGGCTAAAAATCACAGGAGACTCCTCAAGAAAATAGAATGGGGACAAGAAAAGACCGGGATCTCAAATCAGATCCCGGTAAGCAGATTAACAAAAATAATTAGCGGCGGGGAGCACTGCCAGGAACGGATGTGGGGGCTTCCATGGCATCCAGCAGATGTTTGGCCTGCAAATCTTCAAATTCATTCAGATCCAATTTGCGGTCAAAGTTTTTGTCGGCGCTGTTAAACAAGCTGGTGGCTTTTTGCAAAATATCCTGTTGCTCACCGGCACTGGGGGGCTGGGCCGGATCGCTGGGGCATTTGCCCACGCCACCGGGGCAGGAAGCGGGCGGTTGGGCTGCAGACATCACCGTCAACATTTCATCGAGGGTGATAAAGGCATTGTTGTCGCGGTTGTACTGGGCCCAGGCTTGTTTGGCCATTTCCCGCAGCACCTGGCGCGAGGGAACGGTCCAGGAAGTGGCATCAAAGTTAAAGGCCAAAAATTCAGCGGGTTGCCACATGCCGTCTTTGTTTTTATCTACCTGGCCATAGAGCTCAGCAGGCACAAAGGTGGCTTCATGGCGGTGCAAAATGCCATCGCGGTTGGCGTCTTGCTGATTAAACAAAATGGTGCGCATGCGTTTGGCGATATTGTCGAGACCAGCATTGGTGCGGGTATTGCCACTGGGCATGTTGCGGTTGGCAAAGCTATTCACCCCCGGATTGAGGGGCGCATTGCCGACAAAAGCAGGGGTACCACAGGCGCTCAATGCACTGAGGGTCAAGACAGTGGCGATCAAACCAGAAAATACATTTTTCATTTTTAAACAGTCCTCACTACGCAGAATTTTTGATTTAAATGGAGCAAAACCCCATAAAGAGAATCATGGGATTTTTAGCCAAAAACTTGTGGATCTTCAATATTTTTTAACTTTTATTTATATTTATCTTAATCTCTGCTGTTTGTATCCCCTTGCGTCAGCCAACGCTGTTTTGCAGGAAAATTCAGCAATCCCCCGCCACAGACAGGCCAGACTTCAGGGCGCTTGATACAGGGAATAAACCGCCACGCAATGGCCTGATTCCTGGCTGTTTTTGTTTAAGGTCGGATTAAGCTCTTGGTTTTGTCGCCAAAACACCTCTAAAAACCCTGTATTATCTAAATCAGGCAAGAATTTAGCTTGTAAACAAATCATTCTAAGCTGGAGTTTTTTCCATGTCAAATCCCCCCCTGCCCGAATTTGATCCGGCCCTGCTGGCTGCCCAATTGCGCAAACCCTCTGGCGAAGCAGCCTCCCAAGTGGCCACCCAAATGAACCTCAGCAACCAACGCTTGACCGAGTTGAGCTACCGGCTGCTGGCTGCCACTGCACAAGAGACCGTGCTCGAAGTGGGCCCTGGAAACGGGGCCTTTTTAAACAGCTTATTGTCAGCGGTCGGCACCCAGGGCAGGGTTCACGCCCTGGATTATTCTGCGGAGATGATCTCAGAGATCGTTCAACGCCACTCCCTGGCCTGTGATTCAGGCCATCTGCAAGTCATTGAAGGGTGTTTACAGGCTCTGCCTTTTCCAGACCAGAGCATGGACGGCATTTGCACCGTCAATACCCTGTATTTTTGGGACTCTCCCCCTGATTGTCTGGCTGAATTGTGGCGGGTGCTCAAACCTGGGGGCCGACTTGTGTTGGGTTTTCGCAGTCGCCAAGCAGTGCAACATCTGCCGTTTACCCAGCACGGTTTTACCCTCTATTCTCCCGCAGAGGTGGTCAGTTTAACCGAGCAACACGGCTTTGAAATTGTGGCGCTGGAGCGGGTCTGGGCTGAGCAAATGGACAATATTGGGCTAAAACTGCAAAAACCACCAATGGGTTGAGTGGGTTTAGGGCTGAACAACCTGTCGCCACTCCTGGGTGCGGCGACGCTGATCGTCGGTATGGGCCAGCATATTTAAGACATCGCAGCAGAGGGCGATGTGCAAGGCGGCTGTGCCTTTGTCTCCGGCAAAATCGTTGGCTTTGAGAAATTCGACGTGTTCGCCAAAAAGAATGAAGACCCGCTCATCGGAGGCGGGTTTGGTATAGACCTGTTCGGCATTGCGGAAATAATTGACGTAAATTTCGAGGGCCCTTTGAATTTTGGCAAAGTCCAATTGGGCGACGGTCTCCACTTTGATCACCGACTCAATCGCCTTGAGAACCTTGACCATGCCCTGGGTGGCCTCTTGTTCGCGCTCAAGTTGAGCCAATTGCTGTTCTTGATCGGTTTTGATCTTCTTTTTGCTGTTCATCATGTAGACAGAAGACTTGATCGAGTTATACGTCAGGCCAATAATAAAATATTCGCCGTGTTTGAGGGCTTCGAGAATCACCGAACGGTTGCGTTCGACCTCGGTTTCGAAGAGTTTGAAAGTCATGGTATCCAGGGAGTTTTGAATCACCCCATAGCGCTGGAGCTGTTCCATTCCCATAGAAAAGCTATACTCAGCAAAGAGC
>JBFWRL010000205.1:0-8331 GCA_050248915.1 Candidatus Sericytochromatia bacterium | reverse complement strand
CATCGGTTTTGACCTCGACAGCGGCCACAGCCGGGATGTCTTTGAGGTAAGCGCTGACCTGTTTTTGGCTGCCGGGCGCAATCTTGAGTAGAAGGGCGTTTAAGGCACGGGTCTCACCCAGCAAGCGGCTGAGGGTTTCCCAGTGCATATACGCCCCAGCCCCAATAAACTGGGTGACGATTTTTTCGACCACCACCTCTTTTTCTTTGCTGACCCGGCCATAGAGCGGTTTGAGCATCACCCGGTCGCCGACCTTGAGCCCCAGGCGCTTGGCTTCAATATCCATCAGGGTCAGACCTTTTTTGCCCAATTCCACACGCCGGTTTTTATCATCGAGCAGGCCATAGAGCTGGGGCACGGCAGGCAGGCCAGTGATCAACATCTCTTTGCGCTTCCAGCCCACGCGCAATTCAAAGGGATAAAAGAGCAGGGGTTCGGCCTTGCGCACATGGGGCATGCGCATGGCCTCATAGAGAGCCCCCACGCCCCGTTCGAGGTAAAAGGTCACGCGGATATCTTCGCGTTGGACCTTTTCAAATTGGTGCTGGATCATATACCCCATCGCATCGTTGGAATAATAACCCATGATTACAATGGCCGTAGAGAGCATCACCCCGAGCACCGTAAAGGCTGAGCGCAGCGGGTAACGCGACATATTGCGAAAGATAATTTTATTGGTAAAACTCAGGCGCTTCCAGATCGCGGGAAGGTATTCCAAGACCGTGCGTTTGGCCGAGCGCGGGGGGCTGTCGCGCATGGCTGTGGCGGGGGAGATATTGACCACACTGCGCACCACGGTTAACGCGCTGAGTAGGGCGCAGCCCGTGGAAATACTCAGGGCCCAGAGCAGCAAATCTGGGTAAAACTGGTATTTGAGAATCGGAAAGGTGTAATAGGCCACATAGACGCCAATCAGGCCGCGCCCCATCCACTGCCCCAAGACATAACCCAGCAGCCCGCCAATTAAACCCACCAAACAGGCGTAGCGGATATAGTGCATCGAAATTTCGAAATTGGTATAACCATAGGCCTTGAGCAGGCCAATTTGCATCTGTTCGCGGCGCACCATGCGGGTGAGCAAGATAACCAGAATCAAAGCGGCGATCACCAGAAAAATCGTAGGCGTGATGCCCGTTGAAACCTTGAGCCCGTCGAGTTCACTTTGCAAATACCAATTCGAAAGCTGGTCCTTGCGTTGGGTTTTGGCATAGACCCCATAGGGTTTGAGCATATCCCCCATCTGATCGAGTTGGGCCTTGAGCGTGCTGGGGTCAAAGACCTCCCCCACAATTTCATTGACCGCGCCTTTGAGATCCAAATGGCTCTCGGCCCAGGGCTCTTGTACCCAGACAATTGCAAATTTTTTGGGATTGGGCAGCATTTCTTGGGCATTGCGAATGGTATAGATGTATTCTGGGGCCTGGGCCGTGCCGACCATTTTGAGACTCTGCCGTCGGCCATTGACCGTGACGGTGATGCGCTCGCCCAATTTGAGCTTGTTGGCCGCCAAAAAGCGATCATTGACGACACATTCATCGATGCCCGCGCTGTTAAAGTGCCTGCCCGCGACCAAATGGATGCCGTTGAGCACGCGCTCATGGCGCAGGGGCAGGGAGACGAGCCTGGCGACCTTGCTCTCGTCTTGGTCTTTTACAGTTAAACTGACATCTTTGACAATGCGGCCCCGGGCCGCGCGCACCCCCGGCAAATCTGCAATTTTAAACACCGCTGAAAGCGGGGCTTTTTCGAGCTGAATACTGAAATCGTAAAAGCGGTATTGGGCATAATAGCTGTCGCGGGTGAGCAGCAGATTGCGGTAACAGGCAAAAAAGGCCACAAAGATCGCAATCCCACAGGTGATCACCGCCGTGACCGCAGAAACCTGGCCTTTGGTCTGCCAGAGGTCGCGGCCCAGTTTTTTGTAGAGAACCGGCATTACCAGGAGACCTCATCGGCGGTCACGGGCTTGGCATTGACCTGCACATCGTGCACGAGACCATCTCGCATGTGAATCACGCGGTGGGCCATGGCAGCAATGCCCGCGTTGTGGGTGATCACCACCAAGGTGGTGCCCGTCTCGCGGTTGATCTTCTGCAAAAAGTGCAAAACCCCTTTGCCGGTCTCGTAGTCGAGGGCCCCGGTCGGCTCGTCACAGAGCAGCACCTCGGGCTGTTTGGCCGCGGCCCTGGCTATGGCCACCCGCTGCTGTTGCCCGCCCGAGAGCTGGCCGGGAAAATGGTCGGCTCGGTCGTCGAGGCCCACCAAACGCAACATTTCGAGCGGGTCAGCGGGCTTTTCGACAATCTCGGTGGCCATTTCGACATTTTCGAGCGCGGTCAAATTGGGAATGAGGTTGTAAAACTGAAAGACAAAGCCAATGTGGCTGCGGCGGTAGCGGGTGAGAGCCTTTTCGCTGGCTTTGGAGAGATCTTCGCCGCGAAACAAGACCTGGCCTTCGCTGGGCGTGTCCATGCCACCAAGGATATTCAACAAGGTGGACTTGCCCGAGCCACTGGCCCCGAGTATCACCAGCAATTCGTGGGGGTAAATTTCGAGGCTGACCTGTTTGAGGGCATGCACCGTGACCTCACCCATGACATAAAATTTGCTCAGGTTTGTGATTTGAAACAGGGGTGTTTTTCCAATTTCAAACATGAGCGGTCTCGGCAGGCATACAAATCCCTGTCATCAGCAAGGTGGTCAGCAAATGAGCGCGCTGGCTGGGGTTGGGCTCGATAGCGACAAAACCCGCATCGTTAAACCAGCTGCGGCTGAATTGTATCAGGTAAAAGATCAGGCTCTCGGGAATGGCGGGGTTGAGCCCCCCCGAGGCATACCCTTCTTTGAGAAAGGTGCGGGTATCTGCCAGGGATTTTTCTTGTTCGGCCTGCAGCAAGGCCAAAACCTCTGGGCTGGGGCGGGTCATGATGTCTTCGATTAAAGCCGGGCCCATGCTGTCGATGATGCTGTGTTTAAGGGCCAACAGGGCCTGCAGCCGTTGGCCAAAGGGCTGGTCTGAATGCAGCAGGGTGTGGGTCTCTGCCCTGTTGCGCGCAATCATGCGCTCCAAGACCGCCAGGGCCAGGGCATTGCGGTTGGCAAAGTATTTGTAGAAGGTCACTTTGCTGACCCCCGCTTTGCTGCAAACCTCTTCGACTGTCACACGGCGGATGCCGTGTAAGCGAAAGAGGGCTTCGGCGGTGCTCAGGAGCAGGGCTTGTTTTTGGGGCATTTTATCGACCACCTTATCCAAAGGCAGGATAGTTTACGAAAAACGTTTTGTCAATGCAAAAACGTAAACCTTCAACTTTGCTTCCCCCGGCCTGAATCACACACGTAAATAATTAATGCCAAATTGTTGGGAATAACTGTAACTGAACAGCGCTACGACGAGCAAGACACAAAGAAAATCTGGCATTATTCGGCTCGGTTTGGGTACATATCAACACGAGCCAAACAAAGAGAGCATTGGCGCATTTTAAATATGATGGTTATGACCCAATACAGATGAACCCTGCTTTTTAAGTAAATGTGCAACGAAAGCTGCAAGCAACCCTTCACAATCTGATGAAGTTTCAAAAATGCGGAACGATAGGATGAGCTGCTCTCCCCCCGTCAGTTCTCCACGCTCAGGTAGACACTGCACCCAAGCGGGCTCAGTGTTTGTGAACGTAGTTCAGGGGCTCACTTTGGATTTGTTCCCAGTGCATTTCGATCCAGGCCTGGGTCTCAGCAATGCCTTCAACCAATGAAATCTGGGGTGCCCAATTGAGTAATTGGCGGGAGTCGCTGTCATCGAGCCAATAGCGGGCATCTTGTCCCAGGCGCTCACCCACCATTTCGACATGGTCTTCCCAGTGTTGACCAGCGGCTTCCAGGCTCATTCGCACCACATCAGCCACCGTTTCGGGGCCTGCCTGGGTAAAGTGCCAGGTGCGGTGTTCGGGGTAATTCAGGGTTTTGAGCAATCCAGCAATCACGTCTTTGACGTGAATAAAGGATTTTTGCGAGGTGCCGCCACCATGTAATTCAATCTTTTTGCCCAATTTGCTGTAGATCAGCGTACGGGGAATAATTTTAAACAATTGCTGGTGTTTGCCAAAGACATTGGTGGAGCGAATCAGGGTGACGGGGTAGCCAAAGTTCTGGCGCAGGGTTTCGAGGTAGAGATCCGCGGCCAATTTAGAGACGGCATAAGGGGTGCTGGGGCGAAATTCATGGCTGTCAGCGGTTTGGGCCCCTTCACAGGAACCAAAAATTTCGGCAGAGGAAATATGCACATGGCGCTGGAGCCAGGATTTGTCTTTGAGCCAATGGGCCAGCCGGGAGATGGCCTGTAAATTGGTCGAAAAATACTCCAAGGGGATCTCATGGCTCAGGGCCACTTCACTCAGGGCAGCAACTGTAAAGACATACGTGGGTGCCAATTTGTCGAGCAGGGTAAAGACCCGGGCGGATGCGTGTAAATCCAAATGGTGAAAGTGAAAGTGGTCCCTGTGTTCTGAATGGGCATAAGGCAAATAATGGGGGGCATATTCCCGCGAGCGGCTGATGCCATGGACTTCGTAGCCCTGCTGCAAGAGGGCTACCACCAAATGGCTGCCGGTAAAACAATTGCTCCCGAGGACGACAACGCGTTGCATTTAAAGGGCCTGCTTAAAATTTATGGGCAGGAACCAAGCCCCGGTCTTCGAGATAGGTCTGCACACCCCAATACATCTCATCGCGGTCGGTAATGCCGAGTTTTTTATTCACTTCGTATTGGTATAAATAGGCGCGGTCTTCAACCGGGTCGCCCCACTCAATGCCTTTGATCTTGTTTTTGATCGTGCCAAAGAGCTTTTCAAAATTGGAGATAATTGGCAAATCGTCGGCATGCACCCGTTCATGAATCAAGACTGAGGCTTTTTCGGCATCGCGCATTTTCCAGAAGCGATCGTCGAGCACCATGTCCCGAAAGTGAAATTTGGCTGTGCCTTTTTCGCGGGCCACGGCCACCCAGGCGGCATAGATATCGTGTTTGGCAAACATATCGTGAATGCCGTCGTCGGCCAAAACAAAGTCGGATTCGTCCATCTCACGCAGGGCTTTGCCCATTTTGGGGTCAACGGCGTCGATAATTTTAAAGGTCGGTTCGAGGGCTGTTTTCACCGAAACGGGCATATTGGCTTTGCTGTAAGTGGGGGTGGTATTGGCTTTGCCTGCAGCAATGGGGTCAAAGGCCACTTTGGCTGCAAAGCTCAGCGGGGTGTTGGGCATGCGGCTGTCTTTGTTGATACTGAGCTGGAGTTGATCAGCGGCGGCTGGGGTTGCTGTGGCTTTGGGGGCGAGAGGAACTGAAACAGCGGGTGCAGTTTGTGGAATAACGGGAGCAGAAACGGGCTTTGTAAGCGTTTCGGGACGATTAAAGGTGATAGCACCAACCATGGTTCAAACCTCATCAGACATACAGGATAAAGGTTATATAGAGGTTAAGGTGTTAATGCTTTCTTTGTTTGATTAAATTAAATATAAAATAAGATAAATTTTTGGTTAAATTATCTTGACTGGGAGGCGGGAATAAATGGAGTAATTGCACAGAATTCACAGGTTTTGAATTAATTGGGTGGGCTTTGAGCGCCAAGTTGATTGGGCAAAAAAAGTTAAGTTGAAGTAAACTGAACCCAGTTATGGATTTGAAAAGGTATATTTTTTGAAGAACAGACCCCGGAGGCGCGCCAAATGAGCACAAGCAGTCATCAGAACCACAAACCCAAGTCTCGCTGGGCCGCGTTGGGCCTGTTGGCCCTTTTGTGTTTACCCCTTCCAGCCCACGCCGAAGCGGATCTGATAGCCGGCCCCATGGTGGGGCATACCGATCCTCACTCCAGCCGCATTTGGCTGCAAACCGACGAAGCCGGAAAAGTGCAAATCGAATACTGGGAACAGGGATCCTCGGATAAAAAACGCAGTGCCGAGGTTTCGACTGGTGAAAAAGGCTGGTTTACCGCCCTCTTACATTTGCCTGATTTAAAACCCGCTCAAGCCTATGAGTATCGCGTCTACCTCGATGGACAGGTGGTTGAAAAAAACTACCCGCAGCGCTTCAAAACCCCTGCCCAATGGCAAAAAGGCCAAGCGGCCCCAGATTTTAAAATCGTGATGGGTTCTTGTTATTATATCAACGACGATTGGATGAAATTGTTGGGTATCGAATATGGCGGCCCTCTGCAGATTTTTCAGGTCTTGGAGCAAGAGACGGCCGATCTGATGCTCTGGCTCGGTGACAATGTGTATATGTCTCCCCTTGATGTCTCCAATGCTTGGCGCATGAACTCCCGCTACCGCCTCCAGCGCTCCCAGCCCATTATTCAACCGCTGCTGGCAAAAATGCCCCAATATGCGGTGTGGGATGACCACGATTTTGGTCCCAACAACTCGACTTCGGGTTTCCCTTTAAAAGAAGTGTCATTGGATTTGTTTAAAGCCTATTGGGCCAATCCCCGCTATGGGTTGGCCACCGAAGCAGGAAATTGGTCGCGCCTGAGTTGGAATGATGTGGATATTTTTATGACCGACGGCCGCTATTACCGCGATGCCTATGAGGTGCCCGAAGATAAACGCAAATTATTTGGCGATGCCCAATTGGCCTGGCTCAAGCAAGAACTCAAAGCCAGCCGGGCCCCGTTTAAAGTCGTCATTACGGGCAGCCCTGTCTTCAATCCGGTTTACAGCGAGAGTTTTGCGCAATATCCCAGCGAATTCAAAGAATTCTTTGACTTTGTTCAAAATGAAAAAATTGAAGGCATTGTCTTTGTCTCCGGCGATCGGCATCACTCAGATCTCTACAAAGAGCCCGTTAAAAACGGCTATCCCTTTTACAATTTCACGTCTTCGCCGCTGACCAGCTTGCCCACTCAGATCATGAGTGCAGCTGAGCAAAACCTGTCCAAACGGGTGCCCGGCACCCTTGTCCAGCAACACAATTATGGCCTGCTCAAGTTTGAGGGCCCCCCCGGCAAACGGGTGCTGATCATGGAAACCCGCGACGCCAAAGGCAAATTGTTCTGGGATTATCGCATTCAGGAGCAGGAGTTGCGGTTTTAGGGGTTAGTATTCGCCAAAGATGAAAAGCTGGCCCAGTGAGCCGTGGTATTCTTGGGTATAGACAGGGGGCTGATCGGGCGTGGTGGTTTTGGGGTTAAAACCCACCAGCGTATAGGTTCCCAATATCTCGCGGGAACTGCTGACCAAGACCATCGACTGCACATCTGCATATTTGCGCTCACCGAGGATCAGACGGTTGCGCTGGTTCTGAAAGACAAAACCCAAAAGGCTCTCGCCTTGGTGAACAGCGTAGATCAGCGGGCCATCATCAAATTGAAAGGGCCGGGCCTGAAAACGGGAACGCAGAAAATTTTGCAGGCCATCGAGATAATCGCCATAGGCCTCGGTCACACCATTGCCGGGCAGGCCCGTGATCAGCTCAAAGGAGAGGGCTTCGCTGTTTTGACGGGCAAGCAAGGGCCTATCTTCTGCCAGATTTTGAGCTGAACGCCCGAGGGTAACAGGGCCGGCATAGTTGAGGTTAAGCGCGGCCTTTGAGCCGCTTGCTGGGCTCACAAGTGCCCGCAATTCAAGATTGAGATCTGTGCGCAGGCGGGAGGTACCCGGATAAGACAAGACCCAGGCCTCTTGGCCAGCGGCCTTTAATTGCAGAGCCACAGGCACAGCATGCACATAAAAAAGGTCAATTCCCCGACGTTTACTGACTTCGTCGGCATAAACCTGGGCCTGAGCCTGGGTGCGGGTTTGCAGCTCTGCGGGAATTTTTTCAGGGGCCAAAACACCCACTTGCAAGGGAGAACGCTGCTGGGCACGGTTGTTTTGGGCCTGAATGCGGGCTGAGGTATTGCTCAATGGCATCCCCGTCTGGCAGGCCAGCAGTGTGAGAACCCCAGCAGCCAAGCCCCCAAAAAATCTCAAACGCTTAATTGTGCTGCTATTCAGAGGCTTTGTCATCGGCTGTCGGGCTCAGAGCGGAAGAGGACTGGCCTGCCAATTTTTCAAGACTGGCAGCAATGCTGGACAAATGTTCGTTGTGTTTGTCGATCGACTCTTTCACCCCATAGAGCACTTCTGCTATCACAAAAAGATGGGGGGTTTGACGATCTGAGAGGTAACCATAAAGCTCATTGAACTTGGACATAATCTTTTCCTTTGATTTTCATTCAAAGACTTACAGAACACGCCTGATGCTTTCATGGTAGCACAGAGCAGCCAGGGGGGAGAAGACAGGTCTTAGAACCTAATCCATCTCCCCCCTAAGGTATAATGAATCCAATAAAACCA
>JBFWRL010000204.1:0-8449 GCA_050248915.1 Candidatus Sericytochromatia bacterium | reverse complement strand
TGAAATAGCCCTCTCCCGAACGTTTGCCCGAAAAAACGAGTTGACGGGCGTTTTTGAGCAGCAGAGGCTCATGGGCGGGGCTGGTTTCAGCAGTCGGAGCCGGGTGGGGGTTGGCTTGGGAATGGGTGTGGGGATTGGCTGCAACAGGAGCCACCAAAAGCAGCGAAAGTGCGGTAAAGAGTGTTAAATATTTCATAATAGCTACCTAGTCAGCAGAATAAAGCTGGATGTATTAATCGCATTGTAAATCGGGATAGGAGTGAGGTGTTAGATGTTAGGCGCGGGTTTGTTGAATCGCGTGCTGCCAGCCCGCGTAAAGAGCCGTTGCGCCCTCCGCCGCCAAGGTCGGCTCAAAGCGTGTATCCAATTGCCAATTGGCCTGAATATCTTGCAGGCTGTCCCAATAGCCCACGGCCAGACCGGCCAAATAGGCCGCCCCCAAAGCCGTGGTTTCGGTCACCGCGGGCCTTTCCACGGGCAATTGCAACATATCCGCTTGAAACTGCATCAAAAAGCCATTGGCGGTCGCGCCCCCATCCACCCGCAGGACTTTAAGGGGTTTGGCGGCATCCTTTTGCATGGCCCCGAGCAGATCACAGCTCTGGTAGGCGATCGACTCCAAAGCTGCACGGGCAATGTGTTTGCGGTTGGTGCCACGCGTCAGACCCGTTAAACTGCCCCGCGCTTGCGAATCCCAATAGGGTGCCCCCAGGCCGACAAAAGCAGGCACCAGATAGACGCCGCCCGTATCGGGCACGGCCAGGGCCAAGGCCTCACTCTCAGCAGCCTCTTGAATCATGCCCAATTCATCGCGCAGCCACTGGATCACCGCCCCACCAATAAAGACAGAGCCTTCGAGGGCATAGACAAATTGTTCCCCCACCTGCCAGGCCACGGTGGTCAACAGCCCCGACTGCGAAGGCACCGGGGTTTCGCCGGTATTCATGAGCAAAAAGCAACCTGTGCCATAGGTGTTTTTGGCCATGCCGGGCTCAAAACAGCCCTGGCCAAAGAGTGCTGCCTGCTGATCACCAGCCATGCCCGCAATCGGGATTTCAGCACCGGCAAAAATCGCGGGGGCTGTGTGGCCAAAGAGCCCCGAAGAGGGTTTGACTTCGGGCAACAAAGCGGCTGGGATATTCAATATCTGCAATAACTCCGCATCCCAGCTGCGGCTGTGAATATTGTAGAGCAGGGTGCGACTGGCATTGGAGGGCTCGGTGGCGTGGACCTTGCCTGCGGTGAGATTGTACAAGAGCCAGGTGTCGATCGTGCCAGCCAGCAATTCGCCGTTTTCAGCACGGGAGCGCAGTTCGGGGTGTTGATCGAGCAGCCACTTGAGTTTGGTGCCCGAAAAATACGCATCCAGCACCAAGCCGGTTTTGGCGCGAAAGAGCGGCTCATGGCCTTGGGCCTTGAGTTCGGCACAGATCTCTGCCGAGCGGCGACATTGCCAGACAATCGCGTTGTGGACAGGCTCCCCTGTGGCTTTGTCCCAGAGAACCAGGGTTTCGCGCTGATTGGTGACCCCCACTGCCGCAATTTGGCTGGGGGCAATGCCGCTGCTAGAAAGCACCTCGCGTGCGACCTGGAGCTGGGTTTGCCAAATCTCTGTGGCATCGTGTTCCACCCAGCCGGGCTGGGGATAAATCTGACGGTACTCCTGCTGGGCCAAACCCTGAATCTGACCCTGTTGATCAAAGAGAATCGCACGGGAAGACGTGGTGCCCTGATCCAGGGCCAAAACAAAGCGGGGTTGAGACATGGGAAAGCCTCCGGCAGAAAGATGGTATCAAATTATACAAGATTCCCAGAGGGACTGCGTTTTCGGGACAAACAGAGGTGGGGTATCCAGGCTGGCAGCGGTCTGCTGCGTTGGCCCAGATACCCCCGTCAGCTAATGGTCTTTGGCAAATTGCTTAAAGCGCTCGGCCAGACTGACCCCATCGGGATAGCGATCCATGCTTTGCATGCCCAGCATCCAGTGGGGATACTCGGGTGCCAATTGGCTGATTTTATCCAAGGCCGCCAATTCATCGGCGCTCAGAGCAATCTCACTGACCACCAGATTTTGCGCCAATTGTTCCTGGGTGCGGGCCCCAATAATAATGCTGCTGATGCCCGGTTGATGCAAGACCCAACTGAGGGCAATCTGGGCCACAGAGGCATCATGATTGCCTGCAATTTCACGCATCACGCCGATAATATCCTGGGCCTTGTCTTTGTTGACAGGCGGGAAATCAAAGTTGGTGCGGCGACTGCCATCAGGCCCTTTGCCATCGCGATCAAATTTGCCACTCAGATAGCCCCCGGCCAAAGGACTCCAGACCATGATGCCGATCTGCTGATCTTGGGCCATGGGCACAATTTCACGCTCCAGCTCACGACCGGCGATCGAATAATAGGCCTGAATACTTTCAAAGCGGCTCCAGCCCTTGTGCTCAGCAATGCCTTGGGCTTTCATGATCTGCCAAGCCGTGTGGTTCGACACACCCAAATAACGCACTTTGCCTGCGCGCACAGCGTCATTCAGCGCACTGAGGGTTTCATCCATCGGGGTGACCGGGTCAAAGCCGTGAATCTGGTACAGGTCGATATAATCGACATTCAAGCGTTTCAGGCTCTGATCCAATTGGGCCAAAATATGTTTGCGGCTCAAACCCACATTATTGGCCCCGTCTTTCATGCGCCCCCGCACTTTGGTGGCAATCACCAATTCTTCGCGATCAATGCCACTCTCGCGAATGGCCTGACCAAACAGGGTTTCGGATTCGCCATAAGCATAAATATTGGCGGTGTCATAAAAATTGACCCCGGCTTCAAAGGCACTTTTGAGCTGAGCTGTGGCATCTGCTTGCTGCAATGCCCCCATCGCTTGCCACATGCCCTGGCCGCCCAAATTCATGGTGCCCAGACAAATATCTGAAACATAAAGCCCCGTGCGTCCCAATAAACGGTATTTCATTTTCTCTTCTCCTTTAATGAATATTCATTTATTAATCGTTAAAAAAATAAAGGGTAAAAATAGGGTGTTAATCTCTTTTGAGACCGGCCCAAATGATCTCAAAAACCTGCTCCAAGTCCTGGGGCTGAATGTTCTGGCGGCCACTGGCATGTAATTTGGCCAATTGCAACAGAGGCGCAAAGACCAAGGCATGGTAAACAGCCTGGGAAATCGGCTTGACCGCGCCCGCCTCCTGCGCGGCATGAAGAATGGCCAAAATCGGCAGATAAAAGCGGGAGCCCATTTCAGCGCAAGAGCCTGTCAAAAGTGGGGAATTGGCAAATTGTTCAATAAAGGCAAACGAATCGGGGTGTTGGTAAAAAAAGAACCAGTGTTGGTAAAACAGGTGTTTAAAATTGGCTTTGTGGTCTGAACTCGGTTTAAAGTCCTTGAGAATAAAGCTGGCCATCTCTTGTTTGAGCGTTAAATACAGCTGCTTGAGCATGTCCTCTTTGTTTTCAAAATAAATATAAATCGTGGCCGGCGAAACATGGGCATCTTTGGCAATTTTGGCAATCGATACGCCATCAAAACCCAGCTGATTGATCAAGCGCACAGCGGATTTGCAGACGGCATCCCGTTTATCTAAATCTAAACTTCTCATGTCCATCATAATAAATGAATGAACGTTCACTTGTCAACCCCCGATCATTCAAGCCAGATCAAGCAACCCCACCTAAGCTGTGGCTGGCACGGGAATGACCACACTGATCGCCACAGCAGGCTGAGACTGCGGGTTGCTGTAAGAGTGGGCCTGATTACCCGGAAAGGCAAAGACATCGCCCTGATGCACCGGGTAGTGCTCTCCGGCAACATAAACGGCCACCGTGCCCTGCAAAACGAGTAAATACTCTTTGGTCCCAGGCAAATGGGGCTGACCGCCCATGCTGGCCTCACCAGCCAGTTCCAGGCGCTCAATCGCAATGCCTTTGAGGCTGTCGGGCAAGAGATTAAAGACCTTGACCCGGCCCTGGCTGCGTTTGCGCACGGGGATCTCAGCGGCGGGAATCAGCTGACAGGCCGAGCGGGGCCGCGAGAGCAACTCTTCGACCCCCACGCCCAGCGCTGCTGAGAGCTTGACCAGATTGGCCAGCGAAGGATTGCCCTGGCCGGACTCAATATGCGTCAACGTTGTGCGGGGCAACTCGGCCAGGTCGGCCAATTGCTGCTGGCTCCAATTTTTTTTGCCGCGCAAATAGCGCAAATTCTGGGCCAAATAACTCGAAACCTGGCTTTGGGGCTCTGTTGTTGGGGCCTGTGGGGTTTGCTTGGGCATCTTTTGTTGACCGCCTTTGAAAAAATGATGTGGATAAATCAACCTTTTGTCAATCTATCGACAATTCTGTTCATAAGATAACATCTCAGCTGTTAAAGTCAAGGCATACCACCTCCAAAGGAGTCTTGAAAAATGAACAGCTTTAAAAACAAAAACGTCGTCATCACAGGCGGCAGTTCGGGTCTGGGCCGGGCCTTGGCCTTGCAATTGCTTGAAAAAGGTGCCCAGGTCGCGATTGTGGCCCGCAGCCCCGAACCCTTAAAGGCTCTGCAACAGGCATACCCTGCCCTGCTGACCTTTCAATCCGATGTGGGCGACAAACACGCCATTTTCCCCCTGGCAGCCACGATTCAGAGCCAGCTGGGCGATGTCGATCTGCTGATCAATGCTGCCAGCAGCCTGGGCCCCACCCCTTTGCGTTATTTGGTCGACACCGAATGCGAAGATCTGGAAGCTGTGCTGCAGACCAATTTGATCGGCCCCTTTCGCCTGACCAAGGCCCTGCTGCCGGGCATGTTGCTCAAACAGGCCGAACAGGCCAAACTGGTCGTGAATATCTCCAGCGATGCAGCCGTGAGTGCTTACCCCACCTGGGGCAGTTACAGCGTCTCCAAAGCGGCCTTGGATCATCTCTCACGAATCTTTGACGCTGAATTAGCAGCCCAGGGTGTGCGCTTTTTAGCCGTGGACCCAGGTGATATGGACACGCCTTTGCACAGAGCTGCTGTGCCCGATGCAGATCCAGCTGAGCTGCGCGACCCGGCTGACTCGGCCCGTGCACTGATCCGCTTAATTGAATCCCACAACTTTGAGTCTGTTCGGAGGGCCCTATGAAAGCAGCAAGTACCTCACAGCGTTTTTTCGAAAATACCAAATTGCTGGTCTTCTCTGGCTCAACCCAGGCAAATGCTAAAAATGAAGGCCAGATCAGCCACCAAGAACTCAAAGACATCAAAGGTCAACTCAAAGCCGGAGACGTGTTGGTAGTAAATCGTTCCGCCACTTTGCCAGCCAGTTTTCGTGGCAAGGTCTTGCGCAGTGGAGCAGACATCGAAATCCGCTTGGCTGCTTTTCAGGGCCCTTCAAGCCAAGATTTGAGCAGCTGGCAAGCCATCTCATTTGGGCCTGGCGATTGGCGTCAGCCCACCGAAGCAAGAGGGCCCGCCCCCAGTTTAGAAGCGGGAGATCGGATTGAAATTGGTCCAGAACTTTGGGCTGAGATCGAAAAAGTAGAGCAAAACCGCATTTTGAGCCTACGCTTTGTCACACCCGTGCAAATAGCCTTACTTCCGCAATTGTATCAGCATGGCAAACCGATTCAATATGCCTATCACGAAGCTCCCCTGGCCGTCTGGGATCAGCAAACGATTTTTTCAGGGCCGCCGATTTCGGTTGAGCCTCCCAGTGCCGGTTTTGCCTTCACCTGGGAATTGCTCTTTGCCCTGCGGGAGCAAGGCGTGGTGATCGCGCCCCTCTTACACAGTGCGGGACTCTCCAGCACAGGTGATCCTGATTTAGACAGCGTTTTGCCCCTGAACGAATGGTATGAGATTCCTGCAGCCACCGTCACAGCGGTCCAGACCGCCCGCCGGAATCAGCAAAGGGTCGTGGCTTTGGGCACCACCGTACTGCGGGCCTTAGAATCTGCGGCCCAAGGGGGTCTACTTGAAGCCGGCCCAGGCTTGAGTGCGCTTAAAATTTCGCCAGGCTACCGCTTTCAGGTCGTAAACGCGCTGGTCACAGGCATGCACGAACAGGGCTCCAGTCATATGCGTATTCTCGATGCACTCTACCCGCTGGCGATGATTGAACAAGGGTATAAAGAAGCAGCGGAACGCGGCTATCGCGGCCATGAGTATGGCGATCTCTCGTTTTTGAATTGTCAGGCCTGTGCTTAAAACCACGCGCTGATATTTTAAACGTCCGCCTCGTGTTAAAATGAGTTAAATCGCAATGATAGCCCACATTTTCAGCACACCTCTCTCGATCTGCTTTGAGTTAACACTCAACGGCTGCAGAAACCCATGAAATCACCCCAAGGCGATAGGCTGGCTCTTTTTTGCAAGTGGCTGTTCGATTGGCGTTGGCCCTTGGCTGCAATTTGGCTGCTGATACTGGGGGCTTGTCTCTTGCGTTTGAGCACAGTTCCGATGGGAAATACCCTCACCGAACTCAAGGGAGCGACCCAAACAGAGGCCTATCAGGTCGAGCAGATCATGCAAGCACAATTTGGTTATCGCCCCGATAGCACAGCCGCCCTGGTCATAATGGGGCCAAGACCTCAACCAGAATTAAAAGCCGCTTTGCTCAAAAATTTTAGCGAAATTCGAGAGATTCAAGATCAACCCGGCCGCAAAGACAAAAACCTGCGCTGTTGGTTTCTGTTTTTTGATACTCAAATTCCCTTTGCTCAAACACAGGTATTGGTAAACAAAATCCGCCATTTTCTGACAGAAAAATCTCCAACACTGGGGATTAAAACCTATCTCAGCGGAAATGCCGCTTTTTACAACGATTTTCTCGAAGCAAGCAAGGCTGATGCCACAACAGCAGAATTACTGGCCCTGTTCTTTGCCTTTGGCGTATTACTCTTTACCTTTGGCGGTTTGGTAAGTGCTTTACTGCCCTTGATGATGGGTGTTACCACCTTGCTTTTGTTTAATTGTTTTCTCAATCTCTTTCAGATCCAGATCACCCCGGTGTCATTGCTTCTCACCTCCATTCTGGGTCTGGCCCTCTCGATTGACTATGCTTTTTTTCTGGTCAGTCGTTATCAAGAAGAATGGGACAAAGAACCTGTGGCATTTTTGGCCTTGAGTCGAACCCTCAAAGCCACAGGCAAAACCGTGCTGGTTTCAGGATTATTGGTTGTTTTGAGTACAGCAGCTTTGCTTTTGCCCAATCTTTCAGTACAGCGCACCAATGCCTTCAATCTGGTTTGTGTGGCAGCGGTCGCAACCCTCAACGCCTTATTTTTTTTGCCCGGTCTCTTGATTCTGACCAGCCCGTTTTTAGGCTGGCCCAAACAGCTCTCTCAACGCTTTCGCAGCCCTAAAAAACACCTTTTTTGGCAAAAATTTGCACGCCATGTTGTGGAACGCCCCAAACGCTATTTTGCCTTCTCACTGTTGATTTTACTTGGTTTGGCCTCTCCGGTATTGCACATTCGGCTCTGGGATCCGATTCAAACCATGGCTCCAGAGCATTCAGAATCGATGCAAGGTTATCAATTGCTGCAAAAAGACGGTTGGGGTGGCCTCTTACTTCCCTTGCATCTGATTGTTGAAGCCCCCGAGCAAGCTCCTCTCGATTCACCAACGGGATTAAGCTATCTCTATGATCTGACCCAAGCAATGGCAGAAATTCCAGGTGTAGCCATTGTTCAAGGGCCCATGCCCTACCAAAAGGGCATCTCCAAAGCCGAATCAATTCGCCTGTATCAAAGCCTGCAAACCACAGGTTTGCTGTTTGCGCCCGGCAGCGTTTCACCCAAATATGTTTTACTCAATATCCAGCAAACAGAAATGATGGATATCCTCAAAAGCTATGAGCTAATTGCCCAAGCCCAAAATTATGCCCGTTTGCACCCCCAATACAAAGTGCGTGTGGGAGGCGTCGTCGCACGCTCCCAGGATTTCATTCGCGAACTCTATGCCTACACGCCCCAAATCTTGTTACTCGTCAGTTTGAGTATTTTGGTTGTGCTGATGGTCTATATGAAATCACTGATTCTCCCCATCAAAGCCAGTGTGATGAATTTTTTGCCGATTATGAGCGCCTATGGCATCTTGGTTTTGATCTTTCAAGATGGTTTTCTGAGCGAATTTCTACATTTACCTCACCAGGGTGCCATCGGCAATTTGGTGCCATTGACCCTCTTTGGCCTGATTTTTGGTCTGAGTATGGACTATGAAATCTTGATCATGAGCCGCATCAGCGAGGTCTATGAAAGTACCGGCAATGTGGCAGAATCAATTATTGAGGGTTTGGCCCGCAGCAGTTCGGTGATTACAGGTGCGGCCTTGATTCTAATTATGGTCTTTTTACCAGGACTCTTTTCTCAATCAGCGATTATGAAAGAGGTTTCGCTGGGGATTATTGCAGCCTTGGTGATTGACGCCACCCTGGTCAGGCTTTTCTTGGTGCCCAGTTTTATGATGCTGATGGGC
>JBFWRL010000203.1:0-8779 GCA_050248915.1 Candidatus Sericytochromatia bacterium | reverse complement strand
GCTATCTGCTCAACGAGAAGGGCCAGCTGATCGCCAGCAGCCGCGAGGCCAATGTGAAGGGGCCGTTTGCTCAGCCAGCGATCCTGTCCCAGATTTTGGCCAAAAAATCGGGGTATCTCGAAGACACTTCCCGCCCAGGTGGGCGGGTCTGGGCATTTTATCCCATCCAATTGCTGGGTTGGTATTATGTGGTAGAAGCAGCAACAGCCCAATTGGAACATGACTTTGAGCTGCCCCCCACCAACAGTCCCCAACTTTGAACCGCGAAGGAGTCTCCCATGGCCCATTGTCCGGCTGAAGAATTAACTGATCTGGCCGAAATTTTGGCTGAGTTACGCAATTGCCCGGGTCTCAAAGAAAAACAAACAGGGATTTTTTATTATAAAGGCAAGGGCTTTTTGCACTTTCACCTCAAAGATGGCCGACGTTGGGCTGATATCCGAGAAGGCCAAGACTGGGGGACACCGTTGGTTCTGCCTTTTAATCCCGATCAAGCAAGCTGTGATGCCTTTCTGGCTGAAGCCAAACGGCGTTATACAGTGACCAAATTGAGCTGAGACAACCCAAAATTAAGCGTTATTTAACTTCATTTCAACTGCCTTTGGGGCTATAAAAAGAAGAGGAGATGAACATGATTTACACCCTCGCTGCTACCACTACTGTCCTTCAGGGCCCCACTCAGGTGAGTCCGACAACTGCCCCTGTCAAAAAACAGGCCGCAGAAAAAGGGACCAGTGAAGCAAAACATGAATCTTCTTCCACCAAAGCACCCACAGAGGCTCCGTTGGGAGATCGGCTTGTGCGCTACGCCAATTATGGGGCGGGTGCCGCAGGCTCTGCCGCTGGTGCTCTGGCGTTTCCCCACCAAGTCAGTTTAAATGCACCTCGGGTGATTCAAGGCGCAAAATCTGTGGCCAACTCCTTGACCCAGGCTGCCAAAGCCAAACATGTCTTTGCACCGGTTTTCAGCCCCAGTGCCCGCATCTTGGCCTCCGGCGCACTCAAAGTGGCCAAGGGAACGGAAGTAGTCTCTAAATTTTCGATGGGCCTAATGCAAATGCCTGTAGTCGGTCGCTTGACCAGTCCAGCTGTGGCCAAGACCATGACGGGCAAGGTCTTGCCTGCGGCCAATGCCGTGGGGGCCACCTTGGCCATTGCAGACAATTCCCTGCGCTTGGTGCGGGCACGCGAAAAAGGCAATACCACTGGCCAGGTTGTGGCCGGAGTTCAAGTTGGTCTCAACGCCATCAGCGGCGTGGCTGGATTTTTGCCAGGCAAAGCCCAGTGGGTGGCGGCGGGTGCCGGTTTGGCCGGTTTGGGGCTAGAAATGGCCCACCAACTCGGTGGACTTGGCAAATAGCGACTTATTCTGCTCCGACGACTAGACTTTAATTGCTGGTTCAAAACTTTCAGCAGAGGCATTTAAGAAGGCCTTTTGATAACTTTCAGGCAGTTGCTCTTTGAAAAAATCCCCCATTTTGATGTATTCATAAATTTCTTCGTAATTCATCACATGAGAGGGACTAATTCTGCGATAGACGTGGCGGGGTTTGAGCAATTCAAGTCGGTCAAAACCCATGGCACCCATCAATTCAGCGGCACTTTCGACTGTTTTATGGTGAAAACTCGTAACCCGAACCCGTTTATCTCCGACGTGTAAACCCGCCACCAAATGGGGCTCTTGGGTAGCCACGCCCGTGGGGCAATCGTTGGTATTGCAGCGCAAAGCTTGAATACAGCCAATGGAGATCATCATTCCGCGTGCAGAGTTTAACATGTCTGCCCCGACCGCAATTTTATTGATCACATCAAAGCCCGTGGTAACCTTGCCCGAATAGATGATTTTGATTTGATCGCGCAGACCAAAGCCCTTGAGGCAATTGTGAATCAAGACCAGGCCTTCCACGCCGGGCACACCCAAATTATTCGAAAACTCCAGGGGGGCAGCCCCCGTCCCACCCTCTGCGCCATCCACTGTGATAAAGTCGGGCACAATGCCTGTTTTTACCATCGCTTTGCAGATCGCCATAAACTCGTAGAGTTTGCCCAAGCAAAGCTTAAAACCCACGGGTTTGCCGCCTGAGAGTTCACGTAATTGCTGAATAAATTGAATCAATTCCAGGGGCGTGGAAAAAGCGCTGTGGCGTGGGGGAGAGATGACGTCTTGGCCCATCGGCACATTGCGAATCTGACTGATTTCGGGGGTGACTTTAGCCGCTGGCAAAATACCGCCGTGGCCCGGTTTTGCTCCTTGGGAAAGCTTGATCTCGATCATTTTGACATTTTTGTGTTGGGCTTTTTGGGCAAACATTTCCGCTGAGAAGCTGCCGTCAGCATTGCGGCAGCCAAAATAGCCGGTCCCAATTTGCCAGATGATATCCCCGCCGGGTTCGAGGTGATAGGGGCTGAGGCCACCTTCACCCGTATTGTGAGCAAAACTTCCATCTTTGGCGCCGCCATTGAGGGCCAAAATGGCATTTTTACTCAGGGAGCCATAGCTCATGGCTGAAATATTAAAAATACTGGCGTTATAGGGTTGGGTGCAGGCTTTGCTGCCGACGGTCACCCGCAGCGAAGCGGGGTCGACATGCACCGGCAAAAGTGAGTGGCCCACCCATTCATAGCCAATTTGGTAGACATCGAGTTGGGTGCCAAAGGGCAGGGTACTGGTCTCACTTTTGGCGCGTTGGTAAATCAAAGAACGCTGCAAACGATTAAACGGAGCCCCATTGGTATTGGATTCGATAAAGTATTGATTGATCTCTGGCCGGATTTCTTCGAGGATATAGCGCATATTGCCCAAGATCGGAAAATTGCGGCGAATGGTGTGTTTGGTTTGAAAGGCATCGTTTAAACCGATCACAATCAAAATGCCTAAAACTGCGCTTAAGGTGCTGTGAAAGGGGTGATAAATGGGGGGCAAAACCAGATACCCCAGCCCAATAATGGCCAGGGCCACTGCAACGCCCATAAAAAATAACTTACGCATGACGGAACTCCTTTTTTCAAAGAGCGCAAATAGCCAGATTTGAAGGGCTTTTGCGAGTGCTTCAGTGTACACCAAAAAAAAGAAAAAAAATAATTGGTTTAATATTGAACTATTTAAGTTTGGATGATATAGTGAAGCTATTAAACGTACCCAAATTAATTACAGTTTTTAAGGAGTCCCACCTAATGAGCTTAAAAGAGGATGTCACCACCCTGTACCAGCAAATTTTTTCTGGCCAATTGCTGGAAGCCTTTGATCATTTTTATGCCGATGATGTCGTCATGCAGGAAAACAATGAAGCCCCCACTGTGGGCAAAGCCGCCAACCGGGAGCGCGAAGTGGCATTTCTCGGCAGTATTGAAGCCTTTCACGACGCAGGAATCAGCAATCTGGCCTGGAATGATGAAACTGGCGTGGCCATGATTGAAAATTGGATGGACCTGACTTTTCAAGGCGGCTTTCGCACCAAAATGCAACAAGTGGCTGTGCAGACTTGGAAAGATGGCAAAGTGGTCAACGAGCGCTTTTATTACAACAAAGGCTAAAGTCCGATTCGCATTTTGAATTCTAACTTCTCCCCTATGCCCCTCAGGTTGAACTGAGGGGTTTTTTTCGCTGACTGTGCTAAGATAAGGATCGTCTAAAAATCCAAGGAGCGTTGCATGGAGTTTCACACAGACAACCGCCTCGACAACCGCTATGTTTGCCCGGTTTGTGAGCGGGAAGTTGATGATGCGATCATCCCTTTTCATAAAAATGTCGAAAAACAAATCTTAGAGCTGATCACCAGCCACAACCCCCGCTGGATTGAAGCGGATGGTTCTTGCCCCAAGGCCGTCGAATATTATCAGGCCTTGATTGCCCACAAAGTGATCAAATAGAAAAAGATCTTTTTAGAAAGTTAAGCCATGGACAGTCTGCAACACCTGATCAAAGCCTATATAGGGGCGTATATTGCAACCCTGCGTTCTCGTCAGTACAAACCCCTCGACAAACAGTGGAAACAGCACAAACTCGAACTTTTAGAGAAGATCAAACGCCAAGAACAATGGCATGTTTTACACGACCTGTGCATTTTGATGCTCTATTACGGCACCCCGATTCGGGCCCAGGCCATTTGCGATCTGATCATCGAAGATGTGATCCACCGCGATGATGGTCGGATCCAGCTCAAGGTTTATCAACATGGCCCTGAGCCCGATCGCTACATCTTGATCGACGAAGAGAGCAGCGAGGTACTCAATGAATACCTGTCATTGACAGATCGGGTGACCCAAATTGAGCTGTTTAAACGCGAAGATGGCAGCAAGCTCAACCCCCAAGACATCTTCCTGCTCTCCAACAAATACCCCAACGAGGGATTGGTCTCAGAACTGAGTGGTTTTTTTCCAATTTACAACCAAAAAGATTATGAGATCATACCTACGCCCTTGCGTCTGAATGCTGTCTCCCGTTACACCGGCAAAGGGGTCACGATTGCCTTTTTGGATTCGGGTTTTTACCCCCACCCTGATTTGACCATGCCCAATAATCGGGTGTTGGCATATATCAATGTACCCGACCCCGATTACGACGATTTTGGCATTCCCCAGGACAATTCCTGGCATGGGATGCAAACCACGGTCTCTGCCGCTGGCAATGGCTATCTTTCCAACAGCCTCTACAAAGGCATTGCCAGCAACGCCAATGTGGTGTTGCTCAAGGCCACCGACCGCCAAGGCTGCATCAAGACCGAATACATGATCAAAGGCCTAAAATGGGTCTTGGAGCACCACAAACAATACAATATTCGCGTGGTCAATATCTCCTTGGGGGAGGGCCGCGAAGAATCTTATCTCGACAATGCACTGACCCAGATGGCCGAAGCGCTCTGGCAAGCCGGTGTGGTCGTGGTGGTGGCGGCAGGCAATGATGGCAATTCCCCTGATAATGCGATTACGCCCCCTGCCAATGCCCCCTCTGTGATCACGGTGGGGGGGTTCGACGACAAAAACAAGCTCAGTCGCCACTATTACGATATGTACCATTCCAGTTATGGGCCCACCATTGATGGCCTGATGAAACCCGAGTTAATTGCGCCTGGTATCTGGGTAGCTGCCCCAATCTTGCCCGAAACCAGTCTCTACCGTGAGGCCGAGGCCCTGAGCAAACTTAATAAACTCAGTGACGAGGCCCTGCCAGATGCCTTGCGTGAACAATTAGAAGATCTGCCTTTTGGGCCAGAGATGTTGGCTCTGCCCGTTGCAGAAATGCGCAAACGCATTCAGGCACGCCTGCGCGAGCAGAAAATTGTGGGTATGCATTACCAACATGTCGATGGCACCTCGTTTTCGGCCCCCATTGTCTGCTCGATCATTGCCCAGATGTTTGAAGCCAATCCCGAATTGAGCCCGCGCAGGATCAAACAAATTTTGACTTCAACCACCGATAAAATATTTAATATTGCCATTGAGAAACAGGGGCACGGCCTGATTCACCCGCGCAAATGTGTTAAAGAGGCCGAAAATGACCGCTATCGCCGGGGGGTTAAACGCGGCTCTTCGCCACATGTAGAAGGCCGCAAGGTGACGTTTTATTACGATGATCCCGCTGCTGAGAGCGTGGCTGTGGCCGGCGAATTTACCGATTGGAAGGCCGATCGTGAATATCTGAGCCGTATTCCCAATACCTCGACCTGGATTCTGGAAAAGGTCTTTCCCTTTAAAGGCATTTACGCCTATAAATTTGTGGTCAATGGCCAACGCTGGATTCCCGACCCGGAATGTGAAAATATTGAACCCGATGGGTTTGGGGGGGCCAATACCCGCCTCAACCTCTATTTAGAATAAAAACATGTTAAGGTGTGTCTAGGTTTTAGACAGGAGGCATTCAGATGGAGGGAAAAGTCTGTTTGGTCACTGGGGCCACAGCGGGAATCGGCAAAGTCTGCGCCCGTGAATTGGCAGCCAGGGGCGCGCGGGTGATCTTGGTCGGTCGCAAACCCGAGAAAACCCTGAATGTCGTGCAGGAATTAAAACGTCAAACGAATGGCCAGATTGAATATTTGCTCGCAGATCTCTCCGAACAGGCCCAAGTGCGTCAATTGGCGCGCGATTTGCGCGAACGCACAGATCAGTTGGATGTCTTGATCAACAATGCCGGTGCCGTTTTTGCCAAACGAGAATTGACCGTTGATGGCTACGAAAATACCTGGGCGCTCAACCACCTCTCTTATTTTCTCTTGACCCATCTTTTGCTTGATTTGCTTAAAAATTCTGCCCCAGCACGGATTATCAACGTCGCTTCGGTGGGACACTTTCAAGCGGTGATTGACTTTGCCAATTTGCAGGGTGAAGAGCATTACAGCCTGACCCAGGCCTATGCGCAGTCTAAATTGGCCAATGTACTCTTTACCTATGCCCTGGCCCGGCGCTTGGAAGGCACGGGGGTGTCTGCCAATTGCCTGCACCCAGGAGTAGTGGCCACAGATATTTGGAGCAAAGGCCCATCCTGGACACAGCCTTTTGCTAAAGTCATTCAAAAATTCATGATCAGCCCTGAAAAAGGGGCAGAGACCATGGTCTATTTGGCCACCAGCCAAGCACTGAATCCCGACAGTGGCCGGTATTATGACAATTGCAAAGCGGTCAAATCATCCAAAATTTCTTATAACCAAGCGCTGCAAGAGCGGCTCTGGGAGCTCAGCCTGGAAATGACTGGGTTGATTGTGCCATGAAAGTGACTTGGTTGGCCCTGATGCTTTTGTTGGGCTGTACCCCTGTGATCGTGTTGGGGCCAACGGGCAAAAAAAGTCCAGAAGGCACTCCCGCTTCTGCACCGACAGTCGCCAATCCCGCTGCTGCCTTTTGTACCTTGCACCAAGGCAGGCATGAAATTCGCAATTTTGATCTGGGCCAAGCTGGGTATTGTTTTTTTACGGATCGCTCCCATTGTGAAGAATGGGCCTTTTACCGGGGAGAATGTAAATCTGGACAAAATTTTGGATTGTTATAAAGCATGAAACAAAAAATTACCCCGCGTTTTCTGATGATCGCTGGCCTGGTTGAGTTAATGGTTGGTCTGGTGCTCTGCCTGATTGTGGGCACACAGGTCTCCTGGGCTTCGGCCATGATGCTCGCTGCCGGCTTCTTTGTCTCTGCCAATCTTCTGTTTTTCTTTGCCATGAAAAGGGCTTAAGCTATGACCGAATTCCCCACTCAGCCAATTCCGCACACTGATCTGTCCCGCCTGAAAATGGCGGAACAGCTGTTGCTGGACGCAGAAAATGCCCGCTCTGATCGGAAATCATCCCCAAGCCAAGCCGATTGTTCTGCGCGCCAGAGTGCCCGCGAGCGCCTTAAGGCCCTCTTTGATCCTGGCACAGGCCAAGAATTGTTTCGCTTTGTGCGCAACCGCTTGGACAAACCCAGTTTTAGCGATGGCATTGTCTGTGCCTCAGGAGAAATCCAGGGGCGGCCGCTCTTGGCCTGGGCCAGTGAGTTTGAGACCCTTGGCGGCAGTATTGGGGCTTTACAAACCCGGCAGCTCAATGAACTCTATCGCTTGGCGCGGCAATCCGGTCTGCCTTTGGTGGCCTTGGTGGAATCGGGTGGCGCGCGGGTAACCGATGGTATGGAAATCATGGAAGGCTATGCCGAGACCCTCAAAGAAGCCGTATATCTTTCGGGGGTGGTGCCCCAAATCACCTGCGTGTTGGGCCATTGTATTGGCGCACCGGCATTTGTTGCCACCCTGACCGATTTTATTGTCATGGACCAAAACTCAACCCTCTGTGTGGCGGGAGCAGGCGTCAACAAAGCTGCCACGGGTGAAGATCTTGATGAAAAGGCCCTCGGTGGCCCTGACGTGCATACCCGACATTCAGGGGCTGTGCACTTCGTGGAAGCCGACGAAGCGGCAGCTATTGCCCGTGTGCGCCAATTATTCAGTTATTTGCCACTCACCCAAGCCGAACGCCCGCCCCATTATCTCTGCAGCGATCCCTGCGACCGCGAAGCGCCAGAATTAAATCACGCTTTGCCGGACAGTCCCGATGCGCCCTTTGATATGTTGCCTGTGCTAAAAGCGGTTGTAGATCAAGATAGTTTACTCGAGGTCCAAGCGGCATTTGCACCCAATTTGATCACCGCCTTTGCCCAATTGGGCGGGCAGACGGTGGGGATCATCGCCAATCAATCACTGGTTTTGGCCGGGGCTCTCGACAGCAAAGCCTTGCGCAAAATGGCGCGCTTTCTCAATTTTCTCAGCAGTTTTAATTACCCACTGGTCTGTTTTGTCGATGTGCCTGGGCTCATGCCCAATTCAGCGGCCCACCGGGAGGGCATTTTGACTTATGGCTCCCAAGCCCTTTCAGCCATTGGCCACCTCAAGGGTCTCAAAGTCAGTGTCGTCGTACGTCGCTGTTTTGGGGGAGCCTATTTTTTACTCAATCCCAAGGTGGGGGGAGGGGATCTGGTCTATGCCTGGCCCGGTGCTATGATAGGCATTATGAGCGATCAGGCCATGGCTAGTTTTGCCGGGCACAATCCTTTTTTGCGGAAGACCTTTGAGGCCTTACACGCCCAGGGCAGCCGCATGGACGACCCCTTTATTCCGGCGGCCCATGCCTATCTCGACGATATCATCGAACCCGCCCGCACCCGCCCGATCTTGATTCAGGCCCTGAAGCGCTTTTCAAACAAACGGCAATTGGATATTCCCCCCAAATGGCTGCCGAATATTCCCCTCTGATGCCCTCCTAATTCCCGTCATTCCACATCCATTCACGATATCGAGTTTTTCTCAATTCCC
>JBFWRL010000202.1:0-8789 GCA_050248915.1 Candidatus Sericytochromatia bacterium | reverse complement strand
TGTTTAATGCTGTTGATCCCACCGGAAATAAGTATTCTGCATTTGGTGATGGAATATATAAAGCCAATAGTTCTGGTGGGGGTGTGGCAACGTTTTCGGGCTCAAAGGGCAACGGATCTGCTGTGAATGTTAGGTATGACGGTATTCTCGTTTATAGCGACGGGACAGTGCGGCGCGCAGATTACAATAATGACACGGGCAATGTTGCTTATGGCCCAGGACATGCGGTGAAGATCGCTTGGAACAATACCCAAAGTCTGTTTGTGTATCACAATAACAACGATATCTTTACTGTTACCATGGGGGGCATTGTAAATCAGGTTACAAGTACTGCTGGTACAGAGGAGATCACTCCCGCTTTGTCGCCCAACGAAACCAAGGTCATCTTTGTATCTAACAAAGAGGGCAATAAAGATATTTTTATGGCCAATATTAATGGCTCTAATCTGGTGAATTTAACCAATACACCTGGCGTGGATGAGACGCTTCCTGACTGGAGCAATTAGCTTTCTCGATTGGACGGTATGTCTTTGGAGGATACAGCAGATTCGGATGACGATCCCGTCAGCATGCTCTGGGAAGCATCGTTTTCGAATGATCTCGACACGGTTAAACGGCTGATTGCAGAAGGGGTTTCGCCTGATGCCTATAATCAATACGGCGATACCCCTTTGATGACGGCTTTTGCGACAGCGGATTACAAAATCGCCCGCTATTTGCTGGAGCAAGGGGCCAATCCTTTGCTCTGCAATCTAGACGGGGAGTGTTGTCTGCAGATTTCACAACAAATGTATTTTCCTGAAATGGCCCTTCTGTTGATTTGGGACGCCAAGCCCAAAACGGGCATTTGGAGATCGTGGAGTGGATCTTAAATCAGAGGGGGTGCTTCTGGCCGGGCCATCGTATTGGATTTTCAGCCCACTTGAATCGTTGGTTTCAATAGGCCATCATGTCGTCTGTGGGCGGTAAAAGGGCGTCTATATCTTTGCTCAGCTCAAGTTCTTTCAAAATGCCTGCCTCCACTCCCAAATGCTTTAATCGATCGATCTTCATTTGCATTGGGTCAAACTCCTTGCTACAAATGGGTTACATTGAGTTTCGCATTTAATTCAATACGATGAAGCCCTTCCCCTGCTCAATGTCGGATTTAAGTTAATGAAATGTTCTTCAACCCCATAATAATAGCCATTTGACAATGAAATGACTATTATTTAGGTTAAATTTAGAATTATTAGTTTGTTTCAGAGATAGGGATCATTGACCATAAATTCCATTCACCACCTCTATTTGATGAAAAAATTATTCTTTTTCCATCTAATGACCATGTTGGAGTATCATTAACACCTTTAAATGCAGTTAATTGTGTTTGATTTTTCCCTTCATTATCAATCATCCATATTTCAGATCGAACACTGTCTATTTGAAGATTTCCATTTTGATCTGCACCAATGGGTACTTGTCTTTGAAATCGAGATGTGTAAACGATTCTTTTTCCATTCGGTGAAAACCGTGGCTGAAAATCTTGTCGGGTTGAATCATTGGTTAATTGAGTTGGAGAGGAACCATTAGCATTCATTATCCAAATATCGTAATTGGCCATTGATGAGTTGTTTGACGTATTTTTCCTGTAAACAATTTTTTTGCCATCTGGTGAAATTTTTGGATAAAAGCCCCCTTTGATGAATTTGTTAACTGAACTAACCCTCTGTCACCTTTTTTGGTTTTCCAAATATTATTGACCATGCTGATTCTGTTCGATTGAAATATCACGATGCTTTCATCTGGCGAATAACTCGGAAATCGGTCATGAGTTCGGCTATTATTTTGCGTAACTTGTGCTAAAGTTCCAGAATTGAGATCCATTTCCCACAATTCAAGAGTCCCAGAACGGGATGAGGAAAAAAGTAGCTTGTCATTTAGAGGTGACCACTCGGCATCTGTTGCAATAGAGTTTTTTTCAAATGTTATCTGAGTTAAAAATTGTTGAGAGCAAAAAATATTTTAATATATTTTTTTTCATTATTGAGTCCTTTTTTTGTTTTCAATTTTTAGTGTATTTTTTTTCCATGATGATGTCCAACAACTTTTAATCCTCGTTTTAGCCCAAAAGTTGTACTCAGCCCCCCATTTGGCAGAATTCCACCGCATTGACTATAATTCGCTTGAGCCCCACCCTCTGGAGAACCCATGCGCACCTTTTTTGCTCTCTGCTCTGTCGTTGCCCTGTCCAGCTTTGCCCTAACCGGCTGTTTGCCCGCTGCCAAGCCCTTGGTGCGGGTAGAATTCCCAACAGCCAGCCCATCTTCCAACCCCACCGCCAGCCACAGTTCTGCGCCGCCTGCGGGGTTGCGCCAATTTGATCTGGTTGGCCGGGTCTCCACCCCCACGGGGCCTGCTGCTGGGGCCCGGATCAGCATCGACAACACACCCTTTCAGACCCAAGCCGACAGCAATGGGGCCTTTCGCTTTGAGCAGCTGCCTGCCAACCAGGCCCGCAGCCTGAGTGCCAGCAGCACAGGCCCCAATGGCACCCGTTACAGTCAGCGCTTGCCGCTTTCGCCCAGTGGCCCGCAAGTGGATCTGGCCCCCTTGCTCTTAAGTGAAACGGGCTCGGTCTACGGCCAGGTCAGTCTCGAAGGAGAAGTTACAGGGCAGAGCGACCTGACGGGCGTTTTGGTCTTTTTGGCGGGCACACCCATGGGGGCTTTTACAACGTCTGCAGGAGAATATTTTCTCAGCGGCCTGGCCCCTGGCAGCTATACCCTGACCGCTTATAAAGAGGGCTATGCTCCCGTCACGGGCAGTATAGTGGTCGAAAGTGGCAAACCCACATCGCTGAATTTAAAGCTCGCGGCCAAAAGCAACCAAGCCCCCCAAACTGCCTCGTTGTCGGGCCAAGTGCAATCTTCGGCAGGCCCCCTGCCTGGGGTAACGGTGCATTTGGCCGGAGAATCGTTTCTGGCCCTGAGCGACAGCCAAGGGCGCTTCAAACTCTCAGGCTTGCCCGCAGGTAGTTTTACCCTGCTGGCCCAGCGCGAGGGCTACCTGCCCTTGAGCCAAAGTATCACCTTCAAAGCGGGTGAAAAAGTGCAAAAAGACCTGCTGCTGCAAGCCCAAACAGAGAGCGTGCAAGGCCGTCTGCGCGGGCAATTGCAAGACAGCGGGGGGCAGCCGCTTTCAGAGATAGAGATTGAGACTATTCCTCCCACACAACGGGTCAAAACCAATGCCCAAGGCCGCTTTGAACTTCCCGGCCTCGAACCCGGCAGCTATTATCTGCGGGCCCGCAAAGCCAACAAAACCCAGGCCTCTCGTTTTGTGGCCCTCGATCCAGGCCAGACTGCCGAAGTGATCTTGCGCGGGCATGCCCTCAGTTCCGCCCTGGGCTCAACCCTCTGCGACCAACAGAACCAAAACCAGGTCAATGTCTCTGCGCCGGGTGTGGAAGTTCACGTCACGATCAACAATCACAACGAGTGTCTGCTCAGCTTGCCATAAACGCGAATAATTCTTGACAATTTTGTCATAATAACATAAGCTCTTTGTTATGAAACGTGTTGCTTTGCCAGATTCTTCTCGCTTAGATCTTGCCCCGGTTCTACCGCTCAGACCCGGTCTTAAAACCTGTTGGCTGGCACATTTTGTTATCACAGCGCGCACAGCACAGTTGGGTTTAAGTGCCCGTATTTTGGGCATCAGCCCCCAGGCTTTGCGCCGCAGCTTGGAGGCCTTCTCTGAATTTATGGGCGGGGAATTGTTTCTCTTTAAAGCGGCAGAGATCCAGCTCAGTGCTTTGGGGCAGCAGCTCTTTGCCGAACTCAACCCGGTCTTTGAGGCCCTCGACACGCTCAAGGCCCAAGTGCGGGCGGCTCAGCGGGCGGCTCAGCGTTTGCCCCTGAATGGTTCTGCTGCTTTGCCCCCGGTTCAACCGCTGGTGCTGGGCTTTGTTGCGGGTTTTTATGGCGAGGCAAAACTGGTGCGCCTGCTGCGCTCGGCCCTGGCTCCCCAGCAGGGGCTTATTCAGCGCAAATTTGATACCCCCGCAGCCCTGGCTCACGCCTTGCAAACCCAAGCGGTGGATATGGCCTTTTCGCCCGCGCCGCTGGATTGCCCCAATGCTTTGTCCTTTCAGGGCCCTGCGAGCCCCTTTGTGATTGTCTCTGCACCCCAGCCCTTGCGCAATTGGGATGACTGGTCTTATGCCCTGGCCCCGGCAACTTTGTCTCTCCCTTGGCTGGCCAGATTGAAGCCCGCGCAAATTTATTTGGTGTCCAACTTGACAGGGCTTTTGATCCAGGCGGCGTTAAGTGGGGCGTGTGCGGTCTGTCTGCCTGCCTGGGCGATCGAAGCAGAAACCCGGAGTGGCCAGTTGGCAGTGGTGGCTTTGCCGCCCGCCCCCGCCCATTTTAGCCCGTATTTGAGCCTGATTGCCCGTGAAAGCGTGGCCCCGTTTATTCGCCCCTTGGTTGAAGCGGGGTTTTTGCTTAGCTTATGAAGCCCATCTCTGTGCTCACAGAATCTGCAAACGCCCAGCCAGATTTCGAATGGCCCTCTCTTGATGCCCTGTTTTATTTCGAGGTTTTGGCCCAAAGCCCCAGTCTTTCGGCGGCAGCCAAACAACTCGGTTTAACCCAGCAAGCCCTGAGCAAGTCTTTGGCCCAATTGGAAGGCGCATTGCAAGTGCAACTTTTAAAACGCAGACCTTTGGGCTTGACCCCTGCCGGTGAATGTTTGCTCAAACAAACCCAGGCCATTTTAAATCCCTGTCGGCAATTGGAAAGCCGTTTTGCCCATCTGCCAGCCGCAGCCCAGCGCACGCCATTAAAAGTGGGGCTGCCCAGTTGCCTGGCGGCAACGGTCTTGCAGGCCTTTCAAGCACAGCAGGCCCAAAAGCACCTTTGGGGGCCCCTGCATCTGATCTGTGATGGTGGGCCTCAGACCTCTCCCCACGATAGCCTGCAAACAGACCTCGATCTGCTTTTGTGGCCCCAAAGGGTGGAATCCGATCGGCTTGCCTGTCGCTTTTGGATCCAGACCCGCTTTTGCCTGGTGGGCCGTTTTTTGTCTGATGCTAGCACCCATACTAGCACCCATGCTATCGCCCGTGATAGCAAATATGCTAGCGCAGATGCTGGCTTTGTCTTCTCTTCTCTCACTCCCTCTTTTTCCGAAACCCAGCTGCTTTTACCCCACTGGCCCGATCCCTGGCAGGCCTTTGTGCCTGAGCCTTTTATGCCTGTGCCTCAGACGGATTTGCCCGGCCCTGTTTGGGCAGATCTGGATTTGGATACTTGCCTGGACTTGCTCCTGACCGATGCCAATACCGCTCCAAATCTCTTATTGTGGGTGCCAGAATATGCGGTAAAAACGCAATTGGCCAGTGGCAAACTTCAGCTCTTGCCCCACGCTCCGCCTGGGCCTTTGTTGGATTTGTATTGGGTCTGGAATCCCGCCAAACTGGATGAAAAACGGCTGAGCCATCTCTTCAATTTGCCTGTTTGAGCTATAATGCCTTCATCGATTGTCACCTGAAAATGTCACCTGAAAAGGATCCGCTGATGGCCCGTGTTGCAAAATCTCTCCCGGATGTGCCTTCCCCTGCTGTGACCTCCTCTGCTGTAACCCCTCTCGGCAAAAGACTGAGTGCCTACCGCAAAAACAAGCAGCTCACCATGCAAGAATTGGCGTCAGAGCTGGGAGTCACCGAATCGTATATCTCTTTTTTGGAATCGGGGGTGCGCAGCCCAAGCCGCAAATTGCTGAAAAAAATGGTGGCCTTTTATTATCCCCAGGGCAATCCCGCGCTGCAAGATGAGTGGCTGATGCTGGCCGGGTTTTCACCCGAAAACTTGCAATTGATGGCCCCATCCCCGCCTGTTTACCAGGTCTATCTCGATCAGGTACAGGCCAAGCCAGGTGATCTTCGGGCCCAATTTGCCCTGATCCGGAGCCTGATCCGCGCTGGGGAATTAGAACAGGCCCAAAGCCGGATTCAGGCCTGTTTTCAGCTTTTTCCCGGTGCCGTCGAAGTGCAATCGCTGCTGGGCACCCTTGAATTGGCGCGTGGGCATTATGACAATGCGATTTTGGCCCAAGAGACAGCCTTGCAGTTTTGGCAGCAGTCCGCCAACAAGACAGGGCAACTGAACAGGCAACAACCCGGCCCCCATTTGGGCCAGGCAGATTTATGGCTGAGCCTGGGTGTCAGTTGTTTTCTCAAAGGGTATGCTCTATTACAAGATTATCACCGGGAGTTGGCCAAAGAAACCCCTCAAACAAAAGCAACAAAAGGGGGCACCAAAGCAGGAAAAGCAGCCAGCACAGCCCGCAAATCTGCCGTGAGCTCTTTTGAGTCTGCCCGCCAGCATTTTCTCCAAGCGCTGCAAATCACCCCCGAAGATGTGTATATCTGGGATGAATATGCCCGTGTCTCGTTTAATTTGGCCCATCTCGAAAGCCCTTCCCGCAGCGCATCGCTCTGGAAAGAGACAATCAGCGCTTACCAGAAGGTCTTAAAACACCGCGACAACCGCCTGATAGGCAGCGAAGCCCTGCAAGAGATTGCCTTGTTTTTGGGGCATGCCTACAGCAAATCTGGGCTCTTTGAAAAAGCTGAAGAAATTTTGGCCTTGATCCAAGCCCTGCGCCCAGATTATGCCCTTGCGCATTATGCCCGTGGCTGTTTGCTCAGCTTACAGGCCGAACAAAGCCAGAATTCAGCGCTTTTAAACGAGGCCTTGGAGCATCTCAGCCGGGCCCTGCAATTGGTGGGCAAAGACCACGCCCTCGTAGCGGAGGCCCAAACGGATCCCGATTTAAACCACCTGCGCCAAGCACACCCCCGCGCCTTTGAGCGGCTCTTTGCCAAATCTGCCAATTTTACCAAATCTGCTAAATCTGCCAACGCAGGCAAGCCGTGAATTTCTCTGCCTCTCAGCGCAAACGCAGCCAATTTAAGCTTTGGGTGATCTCTCTGCTCTTGTGGGCCTGTCAGCCCCAAGCCACGGTGGTTCCACCCAATCCGCAAACCCATCTCACTCAGCTCACCCCCAGCAGCAAAGGCGAGCGCTTAACCCCCAGCAGCAAAGGCGAACGCCGCGGCCCCGGACGCATTTCTGGTCAGGTTTTGCTGACTGCCCCCTGGCGGATTCAACAAACCGCTCCACAAAGGCCCCAGCAAGTCGTGCCAAACGCCCTGCTGCGGATCGAAGGCACAGATTTGCAGACCTACAGCGATGCCAACGGACGCTTTAACTTAGATAACTTGCCCCTGAATACAGACCTGGTTTTGCAGGCCGAGAAAGCCGATGCCGAGGGCAAAAGTTTTAAGCTGCGCACGCCATTGCGCTTGGCCGCCACCCTGCCCAGCATCGATCTTGCCTCACTCTTTTTAAAAGAGACAGGCAGTCTCTCGGGCCAAGTCCGCGTTACAGACCAAAACACCGGTTCGGGCTCCCCCGCCGCGGTCGATGTCTACTTGCCTGGCACCCACTTTGTGGCCAAAACCGATCAAGAGGGCAATTTTGCCCTGCCTGATTTGCCCGAAGGCAGCTACCGCCTCTCGGCGTATAAAGCGGGGTATGGCTTGGTTGAAAGCAATTTAATCGATGTCAAAGCGGGCGGTGTGACTTTGGTGCCAAGCCTGGAGCTACGCCCTGTGGCCACGCCGCGCGCAGAGGCCACACTGACAGGCCGCTTGACCAGTGCAGGCCAGTCTTTGGCTCACGCCCAAATTGCCCTGATTGGCCAAGAGCTAAGTCTCTCACGCCTGAGCCTGAGTGACGCTGAGGGGGGGTACCGAATCGGGGGGATTTTGCTACCCGAAGGGCTGAGTTCAGGCAAATACACCCTTTTGGTCACCCGGCCTTTTTATCCGCCTTTGCTCACAGAGATCGAACTTAAAGCCGGGCAAAGCCACAGCTTAGATCTGGATTTGCCTGAGCAAAGCCTGAATTTGGGGCGTCTGGCCGTTCAGGTCCAGGATTGCAGTGGCGCACCTGTGCCTTTGGCGCTTTTGCAATTGGACCCCGCTCCCGCGCTGGGCCAAACTGCTTTTGTCGATTCCCTCGGCCAGACCCAACTCTCCCGCCTCTTGCCGGGGCAATACACCGTTTATGCCGCCAAAGGCCAACGCCGGACCTTTGCCGGGGTGCTGATCGACAATCTCAAACAGGGCCCCGATCAACAACCGGGTGCTTTGGCGCGGGTCACTTTGGTTTTGGGCAGCCCTTGTCTTTGATTTAACCCCTGCCTGTGTCCCATGTTAAGCTGTAATTGCTCCAACAATATTCAATCCCACTCTTGAACCCCAATAATCGAGTTAGGTAGCCATGATTCTCTTTCACCCCCAACGCAGCACCTTTAATCACCTTGACCCCGACAGCGCCGCTTTGATGCACAAGAGCATTGCCTTTTTTGAAAACAAGGGCCTGGCCCAGATCAAACACGATGACCGCGAACGCCTCTGGTATGCGGATATTCTCGCTTTTTTTAAACAGGAACAGGCCTTTGCCACCTTGTTGACCCCGGCGGGTTATGGGGCAGCAGAGTCGCGCTGGGACACCACCCGGATCTGTGCCTTTAACGAAATTCTGGGCTTTTACAGCACCTCGTATTGGTATACCTGGCAGGTCAGTATTTTGGGGCTGGGCCCAATCTGGATCAGCCACAACGAAAAGGTCAAAATCCAGACCGCCGCATTCCTGCAAGAGGGGGGCATTTTTGCCTTTGGGGTTTCCGAAAAAGAACATGGGGCCGATCTTTTCGCCAGCGATATGTCCCTGACCCCC
>JBFWRL010000201.1:0-8809 GCA_050248915.1 Candidatus Sericytochromatia bacterium | reverse complement strand
GTTAAATTTCCCCTAATTTTCAAACCGCCCGGAAGGAAACAAGAGAAACGAATGAAACGTCTGCAACACCTGTCCTCTCAAAGTCTGGTGGGATTCATAATTGCAATGACACTTCCATTGGCCGCCTGTCAAACAGCACAAACGGGCATCACGACCGCAGGAACCACAGCTCAAGCCGTCACCTCAGATACAGAGGGCTCACTTACGGGTGTGGTTTATATTGGTACAGCCACGGATGGCCGTTTGGTTCCCCCCAAAGAACCCATTGCTGTAGAGGTTTTGAATAACGAAAACAAAGTCTTAACGTCTGTTCAGACAGATGAGTTTGGTCGTTTTTTCTTGCGCAATTTAAAAGTTGCTCCGGAAAATAAGATCAGCGGTGAAGAAGTGACGATTCGGATTCAGCGCGCTGATTTTAGCCGTTTGATTAAACTCTTTCCGGGACGGGTGGTAAATTTAAGCGCGGTTCGCATGGTCACAGATTCTCCCAAACAGCAGACCAAAGCCGTAACAGGGATTTTACTTGGCCCCGACCAAACGCCTTTGGGCAATATTACAGTCAGAGACAAAGAATTTACCTTTCGCACCACCACCACAGATGCGTCAGGGCGTTTTCTGCTCGACGTGGTCGGTGAAGAGCTTGAAATTATCACAAGTCAGTCAGTCCCACCGTTTAGCGTGGGAGTGTCTGAATTCCAAAAGAAACAAATTGTCACAATTGACACAAACAACGTGCGCACAGTCAAGGGCATTGTTCAAGACAGCACAAATTCAAATGTCTTTCTTTCCAAGGTTCGAGTCAAAGTATCTGGCACCAGTGTCTCCTCGGTCACAAACACAAAAGGTGAGTACACCTTAAATGGCGCTCCGGTGGGCCCGTTCACCTTAGAAGCCGAAGCCATTGATGGCTATACGGGTTCAACCCTTCAAATATCTCCCGCCAATATCACCAATGGGAAACCCGATACTGTCACTCAAAACGTGTTTTTGAGACCGGTGGGCAGCGTTCAAGTCAACTTCCGGGTAGAAGATGCTCCTGCCTTTATTGAGCCCGACAGCAACCCCGTGATTGGACCTGTTGGTTGTATCATTGGCTTTAATTGCCGCCAATATGACTTAAATGGTGATACCACCCTGGAAAATATCTATCACAATGGTTTGGGCGTCTTAAAGACCGATGGAAAGGCTGGCACATTGGAGACCTTGATCAACGTGGAGGGCACTGAAATTTCAGAGAAAGTTCTGTATCCCGCCGCGCCAGAATTAAGTCTCAAAGGGACAGATGCCGCAGGAGAAGTGAAGGTTTTTCCTGATGCCGTAATTGGGCCGAATATTGTTCAGAGTGTAGTCCTAAACAATGTGCCCGGGGGCAAACAAAATATCACCATTTCGATGACAGGCATGCAGACCCAAAAAAGTGTCAGTGTCTTTGTCCCTCCCAAAGACACCATTTCCACCGATCTGATCATTATGTTTAGATCTCGCCCCGTTTTCGGTGTTGGAGATGTCAAGGGCCGGTTAAAGGTCATTGACGAAAAAGGGATCGATGTTTCCAATAAAATTAATTATAACAATATAAAAATTGCTTATGTTGATGTCCCTGATGCCTTGGCCATTGTCAATAAAAATGACATCGGCGGCTTGGAGCGCACCCCTGACCTCTTGCGAGAAACCCGCGATGCATTGGTATCAGCAGATCGATCTACCCGGCTTACGGACAATAATTTTTATCTGAAAAATGTGTCCACGGGTTCTCGCGTTCTGATTGTGGCTGGTTTACTCACAGACACCGATCAGGTTTTGGCTGATTGTTTTGTCCCCAATGCCGCGACATTGTTGAATGTGCGCCCAGGGGTGGTCAATTACGCTCCCGATCTCACCATGACACTGCGTCCCCTGCCTGGTTGTGGCGGCTAACCGCTTACGCTGTTTAAGCCAGTGAACCCACTCTTCCCCGATTTTTTGATTATCGGGGGAGGGATTGTGGGCATGGCTTTGGCAAAGAATATCAAACTTCGTTGGCCTGATGCCTCGATTGCTTTGCTCGAAAAAGAAAGCGAGGTCGCGCAACATGCCTCGGGCCGCAACAGCGGTGTTTTACATGCGGGTTTTTATTACCCTTCCAACAGTTTAAAAGCCCGTCTCTGTGTCGAGGGAAACAGGGCCATGAAAGATTATTGTCTGGAAAGGGATTTGCCTTTAAATAGCTGTGGCAAGTTGGTCGTGACACATTCTTTAGCAGAAGAACCTGAATTAGAAAAACTCTACCAGAGAGGCCTGGCCAATGGGGTTCGGCTGGAACGCTTAACAGCGGCGCAAGCGCAAACAATCGAACCCAATGCAAAATCGGAGGGTTTGGCGCTTTATTCACCCGATACAGCCACGGTCAATCCCGCTTTGGTTTGCCAAACCCTCAAAAACGAATTGCTCGCCAAAGGGGTTCAGATTGCCCTGGATACTCGGTATCTCTTCAAGCGAAAAAATAAAATTCACACCACCAAAGGCATTTATCAGCCAGGGTTTGTGATCAACGCAGCGGGACTGTATGCCGATAAAATTGCGCGGGATTTTGGCTTTGCTAAACAGTACACACTTTTGCCGTTTAAGGGCATTTATTTGGGTTATTCAGGGGCTGATTCGGTGATTCAAACCCATATCTATCCTGTTCCCGACCCCCGACAGCCGTTTTTGGGTGTGCATTTTACAAAAACGGTGGATGGCCATGTCAAAATCGGACCAACAGCCATCCCTGCTCTGTGGAGAGAAAACTACCGAGGCCTGAAAAACATCAATTTTGCAGAAATGGCTGAAATTGTGTGGTACGAAAGCCAACTCTTTGTTCAAAACTCATTTGGTTTTCGGGAATTGGCCCTCTCTGAAATCCGCAAATACAGCCCAGGCCATTTTGCAAAACTGGCCAAAAGACTGGTCAAAGAGATCAACCCTCACCAATTCAAACACTTTCTTAAGCCAGGTATTCGCGCCCAATTGCTCAATACCCAGAGTTTGGAGTTGGTGCAAGATTTTGTACTAGAAGGGAATCAAGACAGCCTGCACATTCTCAATGCTGTGTCACCCGCGTTTACCTGCGCCTTCTCTTTTGCTGATTATATCTGTGGAAACTGGCTCAAACATTAGCCATGCAAAAAAAATATCTGCGCTTGGGGGGCCTGTTGGGACTGATCTGTTTTTTGGCCGTGATAACCGTCATTGTGGGCAATGGCCTGACTCTCAAAACCCGCCAATTAAAAGTGCCCGCTCTCCCCCCCAAAAATCCAGCTCCGGCACAAGAGATGGCGCAGCGTCTCGCTGCTGCAATTCAAATTGAGACCATCTCGCGGAAAAACCACATCAATCCAAATTTTAAGCTCTTGGAGGCATTGCTGAAAAAAAGTTTTCCCTTGCTCGCCCAAAAACTGACTCTCCGGCTCATCAATCAACACGGGTTATTGCTTCATTTCCCAGGTAAAAACCCCCAAGAGCCCATGGTTTTACTCTTGGCCCACCTGGATGTGGTCCCAGTAGAGTCGCCATCAGTCTGGAAACACCCACCTTTCTCCGGAAAAATGACAGGCGGCTATATTTGGGGGAGAGGGGCCATTGATGACAAACAAAGTGCTCTGGCCATTTTAGAGGCCACAGAAGCACTCTTACGCCAAGGACAACGTCCTGAACGAAGTGTATACATCGCATTGGGCTATGATGAAGAAATTGGAGGTGCCCAAGGGGCTGCTTATTTGGCCAAAGCTTTAAAAAAACAGGGGATTGAATGTGGATTTTCATTGGATGAGGGCTTGGCGATTGTACCGGGTAGCATGATTGGCATGAAACCCCCTGTCGCCCTGATTGGGCTCTCAGAAAAGGGCTATTTATCTGTCGAACTAACGGCAACACAAGCAGGGGGACACGCCTCAATGCCCCCCAAAGAGACAGCTGTGGGGATTTTGGCAAGTGCCCTCAATCGGCTCCAAAACAGCCCTTTTCCTGCGCGTCTGGGTTCAAGTTCACGGGAGATGTTCAGCTGGCTGGCCCCAGAAATGGGCGGAGCATCAAAATGGGCCCTGGCCAATCTCTGGCTGTTCGAACCCCTCTTGCTGAAACAACTGTCTGGAAAACCTGCCACCAATGCCCTGATCCGTACCACTGTGGCACCCACCATGATGCAAGGCAGCCCACAAGAAAACATCCTGCCAGCCGAAGCAAAAGCGGTGCTCAACTTACGTCTATTGCCCGGAGACAGTCAGAGTAAGGCCTTGGCCTATCTCAAGCAAGTGACGGCAGATCCCCGGATAAAGATTCAGGCCCGGAGCGGCTTTTCTTCAGAAGCCGCGCCCGAATCCGACAGCCAAAGTGCGGATTTCACGCTGTTGCACCGCACCATTCGGCAGGTCTTCCCAGAAGTAGTAGTGGCGCCCTCGCTGGTGCTCGCAGGCACCGACAGTCGCCACTACCAAACACTGTGTAAAAACCAGTACCGCTTCCAACCGGTGTACCTCAGCGCTGAAGACCTCAAACGGGTGCATGGTGCCAATGAGCGTATCTCAATTGATGCTCATGCCCAAGCAGCCCGCTTCTACCTTCAACTTCTCAAACAACTCTGAAGTTTAATATTGCTCAATCAGATAGCGAATTAAATCGGTGGTGGTCACCAAACCGCAGAGTTCACCCGACTCAGACACAACAGGGACAGCGTGAAAACCCTTATCTACAAGCAGTTCCGCTACATCGCGAATCGTTGCATCCTCAGAGACGACCTTGGGCGAAGGTGTCATGGCCTCTTCAGCAAAAATCGACTGATAAACAGCCTGATTCTGATCTATATCCTCTTTGGCTACGCCATAAGTCACCCGCATCAAATCAGTCAAACTGACGATGCCCACGACTTCCTTGCCATTCAAGACAGGAACGTGGCGAATGTTCTGCTGATCAAAGAGCTCTTTGACCTCCCAAAGCGTCTGTTTGGGATGCACACTCAAGACAGATCGAGACATGATATGGGTAATGGGTTCACGTTTTTTCATAAAAAGCTCCTTGAAATCTGTTGGGCCGAGAATCATTCTCTTGGACCACTTTCAGTCTAACAAGGAGGCCCCACAAGCGTTTTGCCCGAAGTCAACCCTTAACTTGATATAAATCAAGGCCCTTTGAAAAACCTGTTTTAGCCGCGCCAGTGCCAAGCTTTGGGTTGGACAAAGGCCTGGATCCCCAACTTAGACAGGGTTGAACCCAAGCCTGAATGCCCCCGCCCTGACCAGGGCAAATGGGGGCTGACCCGATCACAGCAATTCCAATACACGGTTCCTGTGTGCAGTTGCGAGAGAATTTTGCGCGCCCGCACACGATCTGGGGTATAGACACTGGCTGTGAGACCATAGGGCGTGTCATTCATCAAAGTAACGGCTTCTTCATCCTGATACACTGGCTGAATGCCAATCACAGGGCCAAAAGATTCCTCACGCATCAGCGCCATTCCGTGATTGGTATCAGCCAAAACGGTGGGAGCAAAGAAGGCACCCTCGCGTGCCAAGGGCTCACCCCCACAGAGCAAACGGGCCCCTTTGGCACAGGCATCTTTAACCTGGGCCTTAAGGGTGCTGAGCGCGGCCTGGCCGCGCGTCAGAGCGCCAATATAGGTGCTTTCATCGAGTGGGTCGCCCACCACAAAGCCTTTGACATTTTCGACAAAGGCCTCAACAAAGGCCTGATAAATATGCTGGTGAACATAGATGCGCTCCACAGCACAACAGCTCTGGCCATTGTTGTAAAAAGCACCATCTGCAGCCGCTGCGGCAGTGGCGGCAATATCCACATCTTCACAAATATACAGCGGATCTTTGCCCCCCAACTCCATGCCAATTCGCAACAAGCGCCCGGCCAATTGTGTTGCAATCGCAGTGCCTGTGGCGTAAGATCCGGTAAAAAAGAGACCATCCAAATCCTCTTCCAGCAAGGCCTCCCCTGTCTCACGTCCACCAATCACAGGTTCAAAGACGTGTGCGGGGAACCCCGCTTCTTGAAACAGACGGGCGATCGCCAAACCTGTCAAACTGGAAAACTCAGAGGGTTTGTATAAGACCGCATTGCCCGTCAAAAGCGCGGGAATAAAAACATTACAGCCCACCAACCAAGGATAATTCCAAGCGGAGATATTGGCGACCAGGCCCAAGGGTTCTTGGGTGATGGTTTCAGACAGACCCGCTTCGGTATAGACCTCTTCTTCAGCCAGCACAGCTGAGACCTGGTTTTGAAAATAGTCAAAGCGCTGAAGAAAGCCGTTGAGTTCATTGCGCGACTGGCGAATGGGCTTGCCCACTTCTTCACTGAGCAAACGGGCCAAAGCTTCTTGCTGTTCAGTCAATTTGAGACGAAAGACCTGCATCAAGCGCAAACGCTCGGCCAGCGGTGTATGGGCCCAGATTTTTTGTGCTTCCCGCGCTTGACGGGCTTTTTGAGAGACTGTTTCGGGAGTGTCTACGGGCAGACTGGCTATAATTTGGCCGGTGGCGGGATTGGTAACATGAATTTCAGTCATGGTTAAAAAGCCCCTTCAAAGATCTGGACAAAGTCTTCCCGTGTGCAGATGCGTGGATTAGAGGCATGACAGGCATCAGCTATTGCCACTTCAACCAGCGCATTTAATTGTTCTGCTCCCACCTTGACCGCCCCCAATTGATGGGGAATGCCAATCTCCGCACGCAGGGCCTTGAGCCAGTGAAAAAAGGCCTCAACAGAAGGCTCCAAACCCAGTGTGACCGCCATGCGCTCAAAACAATCGGGCACGGCCTCAGCGTTAAAGGCCAAAGCATGGTTGATCATAATGCCATTGGCCAGACCGTGATGTAAATCCGCCACAGTCGAAAGCGCATGGGCGCACGAGTGAACGACGCCCAACCCCTTCTGAAAAGCGATGGCCCCCATCATCGATGCCAGCAACATATCTGAACGGGCCTGCAGAGAGCCAGGTTCTTGCACCGCTTGGACCAAACTGGCCTGCACCAGGCGCATGCCTTCAAGCGCGATGCCATCACAGATCGGGTGGTAGCCCTGGGCCAAAAAGGCCTCAACCAAATGGGTCAGAGCATCCATGCCAGTGGCGGCTGTAATATGCGGAGGAAGCCCGAGGGTCAGTTCGGGATCGGCAAAGACCTGACGGGCCAAGAGCGAGGGAGCAAAGATAATCTTTTTCTGGTGGGTCTGGTCATCGGAGATTACCGCACTGCGACCGACTTCACTGCCGGTGCCTGCCGTGGTGGGCAAAGCCACCCAATAGGGAATCGGCTCGTCTATGCTCAAAGCACCCGGCCGATCTTCGTAGGCAAAGAGATCTTCCGGGTTGTGAATGCAGACCCCGATTGCTTTGGCCACGTCGAGAGCTGCGCCCCCGCCAATGCCAATCATGGCGTCGGACTCAGCAGCACGAAAGGCCTCAGCCCCCGCCAAGACTTGAGACTTCACAGGATTGCCCCAAATGCCATCAAAGACAGCGGGCTTCAGCCCCTGTTCTTGGAGCAGTACCACAAATTCAGTAAAAAAGGCCTGTTGGGCCACCCCTTTGTCGGTCACGATCAGGGGACGAGAGAAGCCCTGAGCCAGTAGATGCGGCCCCACTTCCTTGCGGCTTCCGGCGCCAAAGCGAATCGGTGTGGGAAAATTAAAACCATAAATTGACATAAGGGGGTTCCTTTCAGCAAGTCCTGAATAAAGGCATTTAAGCACTCTTCGGGCTGCTTGTCATCCCTTCCGAGGCAATTTTTAGCCGAGGGAAAAAACGCCCCTAGATAATCTCAAAATAGCGCTTCATTTCCCAATCGGTGACGGTATTGTGAAACTGTTTGCACTCCCAAAAACGGGTGGTGGTAAAGTGTTTGACAAAGCGTTCACCCAAAATTTCCTGCGCAAACTCGGATTGGGCCATGCGCTCACTGGACTCGGCCAGATTGCGCGGTAACAAAGGCACTTCGGTCGCAGCATAGGCATTGCCCTGAATCGCTGGGACGGTCAGTTCAAGCTGTTTTTCAATCCCGTATAGGCCACTGGCAATCGAGGCCGCCATCGCCAAATAGGGGTTGACGTCTGCGCCGGGGATGCGCACCTCAATCCGGGTCGATTTAGAGCTGCCGGGAATCACGCGCAAAGCGGTGGTGCGGTTATCTACCCCCCAGGTCGGCCGGGTCGGAGCCCAGTAGCCCTCAACCAGCCGTTTATAACTGTTGATCGTGGGGGCGTACATCGGCAACACCTCAGGTAGGCCCATAAGCTGGCCCGCCAAATACTGTCTAAACAAGGGGCTCATGCGTTGCGGATCGTTGGCGTCATAAAAACGATTGCCTTTTTCGTCCCAGAGGCTCTGGTGAATATGTCCACTACAGCCGGGCAGACTCATGCTCGGTTTGGCCATAAAACTCGGCATAATCCCAAAGCGCAGCCCAATTTCTTTGGCCGCGCTTTTAAACAAAATCGCCCGATCCGCAGATTCAAGCGCATCATCCACCGTAATGGCCGCCTCAAGTACCCCCGGCCCGGTCTCGGTGTGCAACCCTTCGATCGGAATGCCAAAGGCCAAACATTCATCCATCAGGGCTGAGAAAAACTCCTGGTTTAAACTCGTTCGTAGCATCGAGTAGCCAAACATACCTGGGCTCAGGGGCTCGGGATCGCGGTAATTCTTAGCCGCAATGCTGTGGGGTGTTTCTTGAAAATTGAACCATTCAAACTCCATGCCGACTTTAACGGAAAAGCCCATCGACTCAGCTTTGGCCAGCACTTTTTTGAGCAATTGACGCGGACAGATCTCCAACGGTGAGCCATC
>JBFWRL010000200.1:0-8826 GCA_050248915.1 Candidatus Sericytochromatia bacterium | reverse complement strand
ATATGCCTGGAGCAGTCCCACTGAATATGGGAGATAATTCATGGCATTGCTGTTGATCTGAACCAGGCCAATCTTCCAAGCCATGGCGCTTATTTTTGCGGCAGAGCTGCGTAGCGATTATAAATTTCCGCGTAGCGTTCCAATTCCTCTGGAGAGGGTGGAATGCCCTGTTCAGCTTGGGCCTTTAAGCGCAAAGCCCAATCTTGCTCGTGTTGAGCCACGGGTGAATCATGGGGTTGAATCAGGTTGGAATCGTTGAGATACAAGGCCTCGACAATTTTTCCAGCCCGGTCCAATTCGGCGGCAGTGGGTTGGTAGCCCTGTTCCATTTTGGCCGTTAATTGCATATGCCACTTGAGGTCATCAGAGCTGAGGGATTGTGTCGAATCTGGGTTTGAGGCTGCTTGGTGGCGCTGAAAAATTTCGGTATAGCGCTCAACTTCCTCTGGGGTGGCTTTGTGGCCTTTTTGGGTTATTTCATCAGCCAGATCTTGGGCCCATTTCAGCTCTTCTGGGGTGGGTGGGACCTGTTTTTTTTGCTCTGCTTTTTCCGCTTGATAGCGGTTGTAGATATCCTGGTATTTTTCAATGTCTTCTTTGGTGGCTTCATATCTCAGCTCAGGGGGAGCATGGGTGATTTTGGTTTCCAGGTCTTTGGCCCAAGCCAACTCTTCACGGGTCACTGTTTTCAGCTCAGGAACAGAAGGCGTTTGATCTGCTTTAAAGAGCCGATGCGCAATATTTTGATACTGTTTGATTTCTGAGGCATTGGGTTGATAACCCTGTTTAACTTTGTCTTCCAGACCCAGGGCCCAATTGACTTCAGCCCGTGTCGGAGGTCCCAATTCTTGGGGTTCAAGTGTGGCAGCCAAGCGCATTTCAATTTCATTAAAACGGAGGGCATCTGCGGCAGTGGGTTGGAAGCCCTGCTTCATTTTGGCCTCCAATTCGAGCGACCACTGCAATTCTTCCCGGGTGGGAGGATCAACCGCCGCAACATCTTCCACAAAGGCCAAAGATCCCACCGCTTGACCCGGCGGAACAGCTCCTTGGTGAATCTGATCGGTCTGAGTGGCGGCTTGAGGCAAAGTTGGTGGAACAGGACCCGTCACAGGCGCAGGTTTGGATGGGCCTGCCTTGGGCAAGGCTGCAGAGAGAGGTGTGGGTTGGCCCAGGGGCTTAAAGTCCATAGAGATTCCTTTGCGCATTTTTGCTTGTGACTGGATCTATTATGCCTTTCACAAGTCCCAGACTTTCTTAGAATGCAAAGAATTTAGCCCAAGTTTAAACCCTGTTTGATTTTAAGAGGCATGCCCACTCATCAAATTCGCTGCTGCCGTAGAGGGAATGGGCCCCACATTGAGCAGTAACCCTTTAACAGGTAATCCCGAGCGGTCGCAGGCATAGATTAAGTAAGACATCGTGGCTTCGGTTCCCTGTTGACCATTGCCCAGAAAGCGGGTTGTGGCATCGCCAGAGGCATCGAGTCCGACATAGATCACCAATCCCTGAGAAATCGCGCGATCGGCATAACTGCTTCCCAAGGAGCTGCCAGTCGCACTCGCATCCCCATCGTTGTTGGTGCGCCAAGCTCCTTGGCCTGAGGCATCCGCCACCCCCTGAAATCCGGTAAAGGGATTTTGCAATACTTTATAGGCATCTAATTGGGTAAAATCTGTAATCAGTGCAGGATAGCGCTGGTTATCCACATAAAAGGTTTCGGCCATCACCTGCAAAGCATGGGCATTCGATTTGAGAGAGGCTATCCGGGCCCGATCTTGGGCTGCAGCGAACTGAGGCATGGCGACAGCCACCAAGATCCCAATGATGATAATCACCACCATCAACTCCACAAGTGTAAAGCCACTTTCCTGTCGTTTGATTCGGCCCATGATCTGCGCTCCCTGTATAGCCCTGAAACGGGTTGATACAGATTCATTCCCATATATTAAGTTTTGTAAACTTATTTTAAAATAAATAACGAATGAAAAAGGGTTTGTTTAGACCCGTTGTAAATCTGCGTAACGGGAAAGCAATCGCTTGCGCCCGACCTGTTCAAACTCGACTTCCAACATCAGACCATGTTTGAGATTGGGCTCTAAATGAATAATTTCACCTTCACCATATTGGGGATTGCGCACCCGCATGCCGACCTGAAATCCATCGCTGCCCAAAGCTGAACTTTTTAGAGAAGCCGAAGGTACAGGGTTGAGACCGGACACAGCGGGTGCGTGGTCGCGCAAATCGGCAAAGAGTTCAGGCTGCAAGGGCAGTGAAATGGCCCCTTGCCAGCGCTTCAATTGACTGCCATCAAGGGCCAAAGAGCCCAAAAGTGCCATTTCACCTGCGGCATGAAACAAACTGGCAATGCGCATGGCCGCCATTTCCCGTTTTTCGGGCCCCTCCCACCAATGCAATAAATACCGTTCAAAATGTAAACGCGAAGCATGTCGGGCCAAATTGAGCACATCTGAGGTTTTCCAGTCTTGAGGGGCCTGAGAAAGTGCTTGCCGAACCGCTTGCACCCCTTCAAGGGTTTCGTGATAACCCGCTTCCCGCAAAAAACGGGAGACTGGAGACGAATTCATAATCAACAAATGTAATTCCTCACGGGGACGGGTCACTGCTACATAAAAGAGCCTGCGCTCTTCTTCAAGCCGGGCCTCTCCCCGGCCATAGGGCAAAAACCCCTGGTTGCAATGGGGCACAAAGACCACTTCCCACTCCAGCCCTTTGGCGCGGTAGATCGTGGTCAAGACCAGGGTTTCACGGCTCTGAATTTCTGAGGCCTGGGCCAATTCACTTAAATAATTTAAAAATTCGGCAACCGAACCTTTGCCTCGGGCATAGTCCAGCAAGGCCTCCACCGTGGCCGCTTTGGCTTCACCATTTTCGGGAAAACCACTGCTCTTGCGCAGCCAAGCACAATAGTCGAGCCGCTGCTCCAACGCATTTAAAACACTGTCTGCCGGATCAATTTGAATTTGAATGCCCAGCCAGGTGATTAAATCTGCCAGTTTTTCGAGGTTGCGGGCGATATAGATCCGCTCCACGCCCTCCGCCACCGCATGTAAAGCCGTGGTCAGAGAAAGTCCCGAACTGACCCCTTTGAGCAAATCTTCGCTCTGCAAGGCAGAAATATAGCGCAGAGGACGGTTGACCACCAGCTTGAGGTCTTGGGCCAACACCCGCAATTCAGCAGGGGTAAGTGAGGCACCGGCCTGAATTTTGAGTTCTTGGCGGGCCAAACGCAAATAAGCCAGCAAGACTTGTACCTCTGAGCGCTGAAAAAAGGGCACCGAACCATCAATTCGGTAGGGAATGCGCGCTTCATTCAGGGCCTGCTCGATAAAGGCGGTTTGGGCATAGATGCGCAGAAGCACTGCCATTTGGCTCAGTTGATAGCCCCGGGTTTGGGCCGCGATTAATTCTGTCACCAAAGCCTTGGCCAGCCCTTCGGCATCTTCACTGCGATGAATCCGGGTCAGCCCTGAAAAGCCCTGGGTCAGTTGCAGGGCTTTGGGCTCACGTTTGCTATTGTGAATAATCACGGCATTGGCCAAAGCCAAATGAGAGGCCCGAGAGCGGAAATTATCTCTGAGCAGGTATTTTTTTGCGCCATAGCGTTGACTGAATTCCAAAATAAAGCGGGGATTGGCCCCTCTCCATTCATAAATGGTCTGGTCATCATCGCCGATGGCCATGTAGTTGAGATGGGGAGCCACGAGCAGATCCAGCAACTCGCTCTGCACATGGTTGATATCCTGAAATTCATCGACCAAAACGGCCTGGTAGCGGCCCTGTACACTGCTTAACAGCTCGGGAAATTTGTGTAAAAGTTCCCAGGCACTGAGCAACATATCGTCAAAGGTCAAGAGCCCCATTTCTTGGCGCACTTTTTCAAAGAGGGCAAAGAGTTCAAGATATACCGGCCAATCGCCAGGGGCCTCAGCCTCGGTCAATAACGCCCGAGCGGTATCGGGCAGGCCCTTGGGAAAAACCCCAGGATAGCGAAAATTGCCTTTACACAGCCCAATATAGCTCAGAAAATCGGTTTCATCAAAATGGGCAGGCACATCGAGACGCTCCTGCCGGGCCCGTGCCAAGGTGCGCTGCAAAAGCAGGCGTTCGGGGTTATTGGCGTTGAGGCCTTGCTCTTCTTGCAGACGCAGATCGTCGATCAGGCCTTCACGCACTGCTTTTTGCACAACGCGATAGCCAACGGCGTGTAAAGTGGCGGTATTCACGGCTCGGCAGGCAGACCATTGTTGAAGTGCTGAGCGCAAATCCGCCACGGTGGCCCGGCTAAACGAGGTTGCCAAAATTGACGCAGCAGGAAAGACCTTTTCCCGCACCAAACGTTCGATGCGGTGCACCATGGCTGTGGTCTTGCCTGCCCCTGCCACGGCAAAAACCAAGGCTGGACCTTGGTTGTGGTTGACGACTTCGCGTTGTTCTTCGGTCAATGAAAGTTCAGACATATTGTATTTTAATCTGAATTCAGAGCGGGCGGTGAAATTGTGAAAAAAGGGCTTGGAAATTTATTAACAATTTTTGTTATTTATTCAAATCAGCTTTTGACCACTATTCGTTAATCCAAAAACATTGCAATTGCTTGATCTTGCTTGTAACTCTTTAAGAGCAGGATAAATGAATTCAGCTTGGCCATACATTTTTTTTGCAAAAAAAGTATAAAAAAAGGCTTGCAAATTTATTAACAAATTTTGTTATAATATTCTCAAGTGATGAATGGCTGGGTGCAAAACAAATCAAGTCGATTCAAAACGAATAAAACAGGAGTTCCAAACCATGAGAATTGAACAAAATCAGTTTGCTATCCAAGACAGAAGCCAAGTTTCGAGTGGTAGCACAAAGCCAGAAGCCTCCAGCCCGTCAACTCAGCCCGCCCATGCGAAGGCCTTTACAGGCAATCAAAATCAAATCTTGAACAAAGCTGAGTCCAACCAAGGTAGCTCAAACAAAGGCACAAGTTTGCTCAGTCGGTTGGCCTCACTCGCGGGCGTCAATCCCATCCCGGTTATTCCAATTAAAGAAACTGAGTTTTTCATCGATTCACAAAAAAATGACAGCAATAACCATCACGATCGCTTTGTCCACATTTCCGGTGAGGCCATTGATACCGATGGCGAGCGCGATGATTTGCAAAATGCCGTGAAACAATCAGAAAAAGAAGGATTTCCGGTGATCTTTATACAGGGCGACGAAGGTAAACCCCAGTATTTTAAGGCCTCCAGCCGGGAACTAGGGGGAGAAAAACCCGCCTACATCAGCAAAGTCCAATCCCTGGCGAAAGGGTCAACGGAGACCTTCGCGCTTGATAATCTCGAAGCCAATGTTAAGCCCCTTGAAAGGCTAAATACCTCAACTTTAAACGTTTTACAAAATCTAGATGCTCAGCAACACGGGCAATTGGAAGCCATAGGCAGTCAAGGTACAGCATTTTTGAAAGTTGCCAAAAATGATGAGTTGCTCACGATTGCCAAAAGATTAAATCCGCAACAGATTCAGATTTTGTCTCAACTCTCTGTGAGTCAACTCGACGCATTTAGACAGATTCCTGCTCCCTCTCGAGCGTTTATCGATATCCCCCGCAACAGTGATAATAGCCCTGCCATTTCCAATGACGATTTTAAAATCATGAATATGATTCCCCCAGATATTTTGCCCAAGATGCAAGATTTGTCTCTCAAGGAGTTGGGCGCATTGCAGTCGTTAAAAGGTTTGCCCTTCGAAGTTTTGGATATTTTGACATGGCCACCCGAACAGCTGAATGCCTTCCAACAATTAGATCCGGAGCAATTGACTGAATTACAAACCAGTGAGCCTGAGCAACTCAAAAGCATGAGATCGCTGGGAGAGCAACTCAGACTGGAATAGCCATTGTCAGGGTCAATCCGCCTGTGTCCTACTTGGGTCATGGTTAAGCTAGGACATAGGCGGGGGCTTCTTGGTAATTGGATTGTGAGCTGCACAGACAAAAAAAAGTCCGGGAGGGAGTTCCCGGACCCAGGGGTCATTGAGAATCTACTGTCAAGTTCAGGTCATCAGGCAGGGGTACTTAGCTGATGATGCTTCAATGATAATACATTAAATAATTAATATCAATAGATATATTAATTATTTTTACTTTCTCAAACTTCAATTCGGCCAATACAGGTGTTCAATTCCCGAGCAGAATCGAGTATCCTGACAGAAAGAGCCTATAAAGAAAGTTTGAATCATGTCTGGACTGCCACTCACCCTCAAGAAATTCAACACCCCTCGCTACCATCTGATCTTGCTGGGGGTTGCCGCCGTGCTCTCGGCCCTGGTCCTTTACTTGCCTTTTTTATTCAAAGATGCCACTGTTTTAACCCGTTTCTGGGATGGCCCCAATTATATTTACGTGGCCAAAACCCTGTACCAAATTCCCGTGGATCACCCTTTTGTCCCCTACAAAACGACCCCTGCCTATTTTGCCTGCCATTTGCCCTTTTATCCTTTGGCCATCAAAGTCTTCTCGTTTATGACTTACCCGGTGGCCATGTTGTTTACGACCGTACTTTTCACAGTGCTGGCCACATTGACCTTTTATCAATTGCTGCGCGAAAGTGGGGCCGTCGCCAATCCCTTTTGGTCAGCGCTGATTTCGCTGTTTTTGCCTGCACGCTGGCTGATCTACCACAGTGTGGGGGCCACCGAAGCCCCATTTATCTTTTTGATCTGTCTTTCGATGCTGTGTTATTTGCGCAAAAAATACACTTGGGCTTTTTTATTGGCTGGGCTGGCGGGGATCACGCGAATCACAGGTATATTACTCGGCCTGGTCTACTTGATTATGCTGATCAGGGATAAAACCTGGAAACAGATTCCACTTTTGGCGTTGATCGGCTTGCCGCTTCTGGCAACCTTTACGTTTTACCATTTTCAATACGGCGATTTTATGGCTTATTTTAGCTGGAACAACAAGTTAATTCACAGCCGCCCCCTGGACATTTTTTTTAATTATGCTGGCAGCGGCAATGCCCATGCTTCAGAGTTTTATCTGGGGCTCTACTTACTCTACGGGTTGGGTGTCTTGCTACTCTGGCGATACCCCCTCTTTTTTACCTATGGCGCGGTTTTTTATGCTTTTAATCTCTTTGTTTTTCATGAAGATCTGAGCCGTTACATGTTGCCCTTGGCCCCGTTTGCCCTGGTGATTGGCTATGACGAAATTATCAAAACCCGCGCGTTTCAGATAGCCAGTCTCGGACTGATCGCCATGGCGTATATTTATGCCTGGGGCGTTTTGCCCCATAATCTTGTTGCTGACTGGGTTTACGCCAATTTACTCAAAGTCCTTTAAAGCGTTTAAATTAAAGCTTGTCAATGTATGGTGAGATAATTTAATATTGAAAGATATAAACTTAAAACATTCAAAGGATGTCCATTTATGAAAGCATTAAAACCCCTCTTTACCGCTGGTCTGGCATTTGGTTTATTGGCAAGCCAACCTGCTCTGGCTGCAGATAAATACGAAATTGATCCGATTCACTCCCACCTCTTGTTTAAAATTAAACATTTGGGTTTGGGATACCAATATGGCCGCTTTAATAAATTCAGCGGCACAGTTGTTGTGGACGAAAAAAATCTCGCCAACAGCAAAGTCGAACTCAAAGCAGAAACCGCCAGTGTGGATACCAACACCCCCAAACGCGATGACCACCTGCGCAGCCCCGACTTTTTTAATGCAAAACAATTCCCCACTTTGAGCTTTAAAAGCAGCAAAGTCGAAAAAGCAGGTGCCAATGCCTTTAAAGTGAGTGGTACATTGACCATGCACGGTGTGAGCAAACCCGTCAGCTTTACTTTTCACAAAACAGGCCAGGGCAAAGGTATGCAGGGTGAATTTCGAATGGGAGGCGAAGCCACCTTTACAATCAAACGCAGCCAATGGGGCATCACCACTTATATTAAAGAAGGTGGTCTGAGTGACGACGTGACGCTGATCTTGAGCTTTGAAGGCGTAAAAAAATAGGCGCAAAGAAGTAAAACCATGGCCATTGTGCAGGCCCTGATCTCTTCATTGCTCTTTGCCCTGATTGGGGGTGGACTGTTGCTCGGCCTGCCTTTGCTTTTGAATTTAGCCCAAAAACGGCAGGGAGATATTTATCCCCACTGGCTGATTCCCCCCGCGCTGGCCTTGGGTTTTGCGCTGGGGTTTGGCCGTTTATTTGAAATCTGGGCCCCGCCTTTTCCGCCTGTGGACAGCACCATGTGGATATTTTATCTCTTGCCTTTGGGCGCACTTTGGGGCGGATTTCAGGCCGCGAAAGCACCTTCCAAATGGCTCAATTTGGCCATGCGATTGGGATTGAGTGGTCTGAGTCAAGCCTTGGTTTTAATTCCCTTGCGTGAAAGTGCAGGCCCACAAAGCTGGTTGCTCTGGTCAGCGGGTTTGGCGCTGATCTCAACGGCCCTGTGGACAGGATTGGATTATCAAGCCCAAGCCGATGGCAGTGTCTGGCAAATTCTGACAGGTACAGGTGTGGCATCCTCCCTGGGAGCGCTGCTGATGTTGGGGCACAGTGTGGTCTTGAGCCAACAGGCCCTGATCTTGGCTGGGCTACTGGGACTGGTTTTTCTTTTGGGCCTGCTACAACGACGTCAAGTCTCTCGCCAAAATGGGCCTGGTGATTGGCGTGGGTTCTGGGCAGTGCCCCTGCTGGGTTTGGCTTTGCTTGCAAGTGGGGGCCGCTTCTTTGCAGATCTGGCCCCTGCGGTCGTGCTCTTATTGCCTGCCCTGCTCACCCCCCTACTCTCAAACAGCCCCTGGCTGACAGC
>JBFWRL010000199.1:0-8866 GCA_050248915.1 Candidatus Sericytochromatia bacterium | reverse complement strand
AGGTTCAGACTCCGTCCAAAAGCCCAAGCGCTGCATTTCCGCTAGTATATAGCCATCTTTGCTACTGGCTTTGATCTGTTCATAAAGTTCTTGTCGACTTAACACCATCCCCTGGCCCCCTCTTGCTGGTCTCAGAAAAGAGGCCGGGTGCAAAAAACACCCGGCCAGGCACAATCCTTCGTTCTATCAAACAATGTGCTTGTTACACTCGATGCGGAACGCACTACCAGGTGCATGTACTTTCCCTGAAAGGATCCCGTACATGCACTCTGGTAGTGCAGGGCCGCTATAGTGAAGAGCAAGTACATGATGCATGGCCACACTGTGGACAAGAATCGCGATCCACGATTCATATTGCAAGGTTCTGGCTTGTGCCCTAGCACATCCTATCAGCTTCAAAATCAGATGCCAATACCGCGGGCAAACTGAGCAGTACAAATTTTGAAACAATTGAATGTATACACAATAATACAAAATGAATTCACGCCTGTCAAGCCCCCCTAATATCGGCCAGTGACGCATCTCGCCTCAAAAAAGCTATACTGAAACCGCTGAACCAGGGAGGTCCCGTGAATTATTCCCAGTCTTATCAGCGTCTCGACAACGCGATTTACCAATTGCTGGAAGTACCCCCTTTGATACTGGAAATAGGGGTTGGGCTTTTTGGACTGGTGGATCCGGCCCAGGGGAGTGAATTGTTGCAGCGACTGGGTGAGGTCCGCCTCAAGATTGGCCTGGAATTGGGGCTGGTCATGCCCCCTGTTTTGCTGCGTGAAAATGCAGCACTGCCTCGCTCACAGTGGCGGATTTTGCTGCGAGAGTGGGGAGCGGAAACGGGTAAATTGGACATGGGCTGTCGCTTGGCGTTGATAGATACCCCAGCCAAAGTCGCTCTGCAGCTGATCGGCAGGCCGGGCCACGGCCCCAATGGCGAAGCGGCACTTTGGCTCTCAGGGTATGAGGCCCAACGGGCCGAACGGGCAGGTCTGGAAGTGTACACACCTACCCATGTTTTGCTTTTGCAGCTTGAGGCCATGGTCAAGACCTATGCCCACGAATTATTGAGTTTACAGGCCTTTCAGCATATGTTGGAACATGTGCGCCTCAAACACCCGGCCCTGGTGGAAGACCTGATTCCCCACCGCCTACCCCTGAGCAGGGTGCGACATATTATGCAAAACCTGCTCGAAGAGGGGGTCAGCATTCGGGATCTGCCTTCTTTGCTGGAAGCATTGAGCTGGCTGGCGCAAACAGAAAGTGAGTGTGAAGCATTGAGTGAAGCCTTGCGGCGCAGTATGGGTACAGCCCTTCTCTGGCCTTGGCTCAGCAGCAATGCAACGCCAGAAAATAAGCCAGAAAATAGGTCTCACAACACGCTACAGGTCTTGGTGCTTGAACATTCACTTGAAAAAACACTTCTCAATCAGCGCCAACAGGATCTTAACGGAACTATTTTGAACTTAAATCCCCTGCTCGCAGAGGCCCTGTTTGCAGAGATTGACAAAACCCTCTCTCAAGCCCCTGCCAAGACAGTGATTTTGGTCAAAGCTGAATTGCGCAGGGCGTTTAAACGGCTTTTAACCCGTAGATTCCCTCACTTGGCCGTCTTTGCCGAGGGCGAAATTCCACGCCCGGTCAAAATTGAGGTCTGGGGCCAATTGGCTGCAAAAGGCTTGTAGCCGGGGTCTTTTCCTTCTTATACTGAACCATCATGCAAGATGCCATTTTTTGCCAAAACCTGGCCAAATACTTTCGCCATTACCACAAAGAGCCCGGGATCACAGGATCGATAAAATCGTTTTTTGTGCGCAACTATGAATCCAAGGCTGCGATTCGGGATTTTGACCTGCGCATTGCCGCAGGTGAAATCATCGGCTTATTGGGGCCCAACGGAGCGGGCAAAACCACCTTAATGAAGATGTTTACTGGCATAATTGTGCCCTCTGGGGGTGAGATTCAGATTCTCGGCCATGTGCCCCACCAGCGTGAAAATGCCTTCAGGCGAAAAATCGCCCTGGTGATGGGCCAAAAATCCCAGCTCTGGTGGGATATTCCCGCCATGGACTCATTTTTACTGCTGCAAAAATACTATGAAATTCCCGATATCGACTTCAAAAAACGCCTCGGCACACTCTGTGAGTTGATGGATGTCGAAAAACTGCTCAAGGTACACGTGCGCAAACTCTCTTTGGGAGAGCGCATGAAAATGGAGCTGATGGCCAGTTTATTGCATCAGCCCGAAGTGGTCTTTTTGGACGAGCCCACCATTGGTCTTGACCTCGTCGCCCAGAAAAATATCCGCGACTTTGTCTTGGCCTGGCAGCGCGAGTTTCGCACCACCGTGATTTTAACCTCGCATTATATGGCCGATGTGGACGCTCTGTGCCAGCGCATCGTCTTGGTTCTCGGCGGTTGTAAACGTTTTGATGGCGCGATTCGCGAGTTTGAATCGATGCTGGGCAAACAAAAGTTTGTCAGTGTCGATTTTGAGAAGCCGGTTGAAGCCAGAGAGCAACTTTGGGTTGATTTAGATCCGACCTGGAACAGTGAGGGCACCCATGTTGAGTTGCGCATTCCCGAAGAGGTTTTGCGCCAAACAGCGATGGCGATCCTGCGCGATTATCCGGTAAGTGCCCTGAGTATGGAAAAGCTGCCAATTGAGCGGGTCATGAATGAATTATTGACCAATCCCCATTTACTTGCAGCCCCCAGATGAAGAGACTTGCCACCGAAGGGCAAAAATGGCTGGCCACGATCCAGATTGCTTGGAGCAAACAGCTGGCTTATAAATTAAATTTTATCCTGCTCGTGGTAGGGCCCGTGCTGGTCTTCTTTTTTATTCGCTACAATCTCTGGAGCGCGATTTACAAAATCGAGGGCATCACCACCCTGCAAGGTTATAATTTTGAGCAGATGCTCGCCTACCAGGTCTGGGTCATGATCGTCGGTTTTTTGGGCCTGGGTTTTAATGGCATGAATCTGGCGGAAGATATCCGCCTGGGGCGGATCTCCGCTTATTTGATCTATCCCTTTGGGTTTTGGCAATTTCACGCCTGTAACTTTTTGGCCTTTGAGCTGATTCAACTCTTGGTTTCTGCAATAACCCTGGTAGTAGTGGCGGCCATGAACTGGGTCGAAATCACCCCACAGCCTCTTTTTCAGGGTCTGATCTTCTGTTTTTGTGTGGCCCTGTTTTGGTTTCAGATCAATTTTATGATCGGCATTTTGGCCTTCTGGCTTGAAGAAACCTGGGTCCTGCGGGTGATGATGGTGACCCTGACTCAGTTTTTTTCAGGGGCCTTGATCCCCTTGGAGCTGTTTCCCCATTGGCTGCGGGACATCTTAAACTATTTGCCTTTTCCCTATTTGACTTGGGTGCCTGTCAAAGTTTTGATGGGCCAATACACTGGAGATCTCAGTCAGGCCTTTGTCCTCATTGTGTCTTGGGCCGCTTTGGCTTTTGGCTGCAGCACTTGGCTCTGGCTGCGTGGCCTCAAAGCGTATACCGCAGCGGGAATCTAAAATGGTAAAAAGAATCGGTCATTACGCGGGCATTTACAAAGAATTTGTGGGCAATTGTTTTGCTGCCGCCATGACGTATCGCTTTCACTTTGTAATGCTGATTATTATGGACCTGCTCTTTTATCTGAGTATTTTGGGTTCGGTCGATTTTCTCTTTGCCCATGTCAACAAAATTGGCGACTGGGGCCGAACTGAATTTATGTTTTTTATGGCCTTTATGATTGCCATCGAACATTTGCACATGACCTTTGTAAGCGAAAATTTCTGGGAATTCTCTTACGATATCCGCACGGGCAGGCTGGATTTTATTCTGCTCAAACCTGTGGGGGCTTTGTTTGTGATCTTTTTTAGGTCGATGCGTCCAGGTACCTTGATCAACGGCTTTTTCCCTTGGTTTTATTTGATTCACTTTGGCAGTCAATTGCATTTGGGCCCTTTGCAGTGGGTCGCTTTGCCTTTTTTGGTCCTGTTGGGCCTGACACTTTTGACCAGCATTGAAATTCTTTTAAGCATGTCGATGTTTTGGATTGTAGAATCGATGGGGATCAATTTTCTGCGCATGCAATTGCAGCAGGTCTCACGCTGGCCAGACTTTGTCTACCAATACTTTGCCCAAAAATTCTTCAGTTTTGTGGTACCCGTGTTGCTGGTTGGCAGCGCGCCAGTCAAATTTCTGCTGGATCCCCGCCAATGGCCTGGATTGATCTGGGTCGGGGTCCTCTTGCTGCTCTGCTGGAGTGGGATTCGCTTTTTTTGGCGCAAGGGCCTGGCTTCGTATGAGTCGGCTTCGAGTTAAGCCAAACAGGGGTGCTGGTTCAATTTACACCACGCTTAGAAATCACCGCCAGGGGCGTTAAGAATAGGATTTTGAGATCGAGCCCCAGCGAAATCTTTTCTATGTATTCCAGGTCCAAATTGAGTTTGGTGGGAATATCCAATTCGTCACGCCCATTGACCTGGGCCCAGCCGCTGAGACCGGGCCTCACGCGAAAGACCCCGCGCTGGCGCTCGTTATAATCGGCCACAATCGGTGGAACTTCGGGCCGGGGGCCAATAAAACTCATTTCCCCTTTGAGGATATTTAAGAGTTGCGGCAATTCATCCAGGCTGCTGCGGCGCAGCCACTTGCCCAAGCGCGTAATGCGGGCATCGTTCTGGACCGTGAGCAAGGGACCAATTTGGTCGGCATTGGAAACCATCGTCCGGAATTTAAAAATTTGAAAGGGCACTTCGTCCAGGCCCACGCGCGTTTGCAAATAAAGGGCGGGGCCTTTGCTCTCCAAACGAATCAACAGGGCCACCAGCAAAAGCAGGGGCCCTGTTAAAAAGAGTAAAAGCAGCGCAAAGCCAAAGTCCAAACTGTATTTGAGGTGCAAATAGGGCTTGGACTTGCTCAAGGGGACTGAAGAGATCGCGGTTGTGCTGGTCATGGGATTTTATTCCCACATTTTAGCGAGATTAATCTCTCAGATCAAGACGTAGCGCAAGAGGCCTGCGGCCACATTGGCTTTTAAATCTTAGGCGATCATCACACCAACGCTGCCACCGATGGCACGGGGGTAATGAGGATGACCCGGATGGCTGCCGGGATAATTGGGGTGGCTGGGGTAATGCGGCAGCGGGGGCTGAGGCGGGTGATGAATCAGGTGTTGGTCGATAATTTCACCCTGTTCGCCGTAGGCTTTTTGGTAATTCTTTTCTTCGCCTTTGCGATTCCAGAAAGGACCACTGTTTTTGAGTTCGCCATCGTTATTGGTATCAAAGAGTTTGATCACACCGAGCAGTTCATCACGGGTAACTTGGCCATCGTTATTGGCGTCAGCTTTGGCAAAGAGTTTGTCTTGGTTGAAGCGGGTCAAAGTGATGGTGTCATATTGCTGACCGGGCATAAAATCGCGCTGTAAGCGCTCTGTTTCGGGCTTGTTGCCGCGTAATTGGATCACACCATCGCGGTTGGTGTCATAATTGCGAATAATCTGACTGGCAAGTGCATTTACAGAAACCATTTGAAAAATCCTCCGAACATAATCTGGTTGAACCTGGCGTCTGAGCGTTTGGTTTCGTTGCTCAGACTTAACTTACATTTAACCTTATCATAACAAAAAGATTAAATCAAGAGGGGTTCAGCAAATTAGTCAAATTTTCTCAAATATATTTTAAACGCCGGTCTTCTCGCTCTTTTTGACCTGGCATACGGTTTTTTTCAGAGCTAAGTTCTTTTACTATCAAGGCCGTGCGAGCGACTGGAATCTGACTTTTTTTTGCCGTACAGGGCGATTCTGGGAGAGTAGATTTGGATTTATCTTCTTTCAAGAGCGATCCCAGGCTTTTTCCCAAGAGGGTCAAGGCCATTAATATCGCGCCAATAATTGCGCCAATCACAGCCCCAATCGGACCACCGACCAAAAAACCCACCGCAGCACCACCGCCAATCAGACCCGCTCCCCCTAAAATCTTGGTTAATTTGCTGGTGGTACTGGTTTTACCACAACTGCCCGTGGTTTTGGCCCCTGAAAGGGGAGGGCAAGGTGATGAGTCAGCGGTTTTTTGCAGGTGGAGTTGATCTGTGCTCGAAAGTCGCGAAGTGGCTGACAATGAGTGGGTTTGAGCGGGCAATTGGGCTGCTCTTGTGTTTAACGAACTGGCTCGGTTGGCGGGTATACCCGTGGGAGAAACAGGCAAAATGGCAGCTGATTGAGGCTGTATTTGCATGGCTTTCCTTTCAGCAAAGAGATGTGTTTGAGGTTATAGGTGAAAGGTCAAGCAAACAAGGTTAACTTACATTTAATTTCAGACTAAAAAAATATTTATCCTTTACTCAAAGTGGATCATACGCAAAAGCGGGTGGGCATCCAAAAACTGAAAAATCTTCTGGTGGGCCACTGGTACAGCCAATGGGGCATCTTTTCCAGGAAGGTACCAGGCCCAACCCGCAGGCAGGAGCGGAGCTTGTAAAGCCTGGTATTCACCCCCTGGATGTAACGCCATTTTCATTTGGCGGTGGGTCAGGGTGTGTTCAACCTGGCCAATGGCATCACCCAATTCGGTTTTGAGCCCAGTTTCAGCCAAGATCAGGGCCTCCAATGCTTCTAAGCCCTCAGCCGACCATGGCAAGACCCAGAGATCGCGAAAAATACCACTTTCTCTCTCCTGCTTGAGCAAATAATGCCCCTGCCAGGCCAGCAGCGCCACCTGCAGATTTAAGGTTTTTACTTGGGTCTTGCCCGCCTTGCGTGGATAGGTTTCGGGATTGCCCTCTTGGGCTGCTTGGCAATAAACACGCAGCGGGCAAAGGTCACATTTGGGCTTGGTTGGGCTGCAAACAGTGGCCCCCAACTCCATCAGGGCTTGATTAAAATCTCCGGGACGCTCGGGGTCGATCAGGCTGCGCACCCAAGCCTCAATTTGGCTTTGGGCCGGTTTTTTATCAATGGGATCAGCCAGGGCATAGAGCCGCGAAAAAACCCGCAACACATTGCCATCGATTGCTGGTTCGGGCAGTTGAAAGGCAATGCTCAAGACTGCCCCAGCTGTATAGGGCCCAATGCCGGGAATCTTCAAAATCTCAGTGCGGCTTTGGGGCAAATTTCCAGCAAAATCCAAAACCACCACTTGGGCGCCCCTGTGTAAATTGCGGGCCCGGCTATAGTAGCCGAGACCTTCCCAGAGTTTGAGTACGGGTTCAAGCGGGCTCTCAGCCAGGGCCTGGACCGTGGGAAAGCGCTCCACAAATCTCTTAAAATAGGGTTTGACGGTCTGCACCTGGGTCTGTTGCAACATGATCTCCGAAATCCAGATCTGGTAAGGATCGCCGGTCTCACGCCAGGGCATTTGCCGCAACTCGGGCTGAAACCACCCCAGCAGGGAGGTGCAAAAATCCGATTTTTTGAGAGTAGGTATTTTGGTAGGCATCGGCTTAAGGCGCAGGATCTTTGGTGATCGCCAGAATATAGTCGCGCACTTGCTGGGCCTCTTTTTCGTTTAATACTTTTTGCTGTAAATAGCGCAGCAACACAATTTCAATCGTGAGATTGTAGCGGAAAAACTCAGGCGAGATCAGCAAGTGGCATTTGGAACATTGCTGGATATAGGCCTGTTTCAGCGGCTCCAGAGCTTCGCCGCCTGGCAGGTCGTGCTGGCTGATCTTGGGGGCAAAAAAATAGGTAATTAGGCAGCCCGAGAGCAACAGGGTGCTCAGGCTGAGACACAGCAAAGGCAGGAGTTTTTTCATGGCCACAGTATATCATGGAGCAGGACATTTGCATTTCAAGCCCCGATTTTCTTAAAATGAAGTATGTTCACCCCCCGCAAACGCAAAATCCACTCGGCCCAAGACTATATCCAGGGAATTCTGGCCGGTGATCGCCCCATGCTGGCCCGCGCAATTACACTGATCGAAAGCCAATTGCCAAAGCACCAGCAAATGGCGACAGAGATCATTCAGGCCTTGCTGCCTCACAGCGGCCAATCCCTGCGAATTGGAATCAGTGGCTATCCAGGGGCTGGGAAAAGCACCTTAATCGAAGCCCTGGGCCTGGACCTGCTCCAACAGGGGCATAAATTGGCTGTTTTGGCGATTGATCCCAGTTCGCAACTCAGCCAGGGCAGTATTCTTGGCGACAAAACCCGCATGGAAGCGCTGACCCGCGAACAAAACTGTTTTATCCGACCCACCCCATCCGGGGGCAATCTCGGTGGCGTGGCCCGGCACACCCGCGAAACGATTCTCCTGTGTGAAGCCGCAGGTTATGATCTGATTTTGATTGAAACCGTCGGCGTGGGCCAAAGCGAGGTGTTGGTGCGCTCGATGGTGGACTTTTTTTTGTTGGTGCTGATCCCCGGCGCCGGGGATGAACTCCAGGGCATCAAAAAAGGGGTGATGGAAATGGTCGATGCGGTCTTGGTCAACAAAGCCGATGGCGAACATCTGCCCCAAGCCAAACGAGCAGCCAATGAATACAAAATGGCCTTGCACTATCTCACCCCCGCCACCCCAAGCTGGCACCCACCAGTATTGCTAGGTTCAGCCTTACAAAAACAGGGTTTGGAAACACTTTGGCAGGTCATTCTGGACTTTAATAAGCAGCAAAAAAACCTGGGTCAGTGGCAAAGCCGACGTGCAGCTCAGACCCTGGAATGGTTTGAGCAGGCCCTACTTGAAAATCTCAAGCAGCGCTTCTTGCTCCACCCAAGCATTCAGGATCAATTGCCAGAGATCCGCCAAGCGGTTCAAATCCAGATCCTGCCGGTCTCTGTTGCGGTGGAGAGCGTCTTGGATCTGTTCTTTTCGGGCTCTGATGTTGCTGACTCTTGTGGCTGGGCGGGTTCTGGTTGTGTGGGTGTG
>JBFWRL010000198.1:0-8916 GCA_050248915.1 Candidatus Sericytochromatia bacterium | reverse complement strand
TCCTACATTGCCTTTAAAAACCGCTGTCTGGGTAAATTGAGCGTGGATCTGAACCTCGTAAGTGGTACCAAGCACTGCGGCCACTGAGTGGCGGGTGCGAACCACCATCTTTTTTTGAGGAGAGGGTCGAACCTGATTCCAGACGCGTCCTTTGTCTAAGCGGGCCAGGGTCTGTTTCTTGACGGGATCGTCACTGATCAGCAAAAGATGGCTGGCGGGACCGATGCGCAGTCTCGAACCGTCTGAAAAAGTGAGCTCCACTCGGCCATTGCTGCCCGTGGTGACTTTTTGCCCAGGGCTGACCAATTGCCCCTTTTTTACATTGGCCTGACCGTGAATCTGTGTGACACGGCCACCAGCCCTCACTTTGATCGTCTTCGGGGCCATCAGCAGTGGGGCACTCAAGAGTAAAACCAGGGCCCAAAAACGAAAAGAAGAAGTGCGAAAAGGTTGTTTGTCGCTTTTGTTCACGTTCAGTTACTCTCGGATTCTACTCTGCTTTATTTTTGTCTAACATGCAATACATCTGTTTGGGCACATCGGCTCAAACATTCGTCTACGATCCAACTATCTCAGTACCTCATGAGCTGTACCCATGAAAAGCACTTAAGTATTGCCCATAAGATATTGCCCAATTCGCATTGTCGAAGTATTGTCTGTATCTGTAATTATGGTACATATTAATAGTAGCATGTCAAAACTGAATTGACCCTTAAATTTTTCTTGATTCTTAAAAGCAGAAGAGTGGAGGGCTGTGATTTTATTATGAGTGGACAAACCCCCGGAGATAGCAGTTCGGCATTTAAAGCGCGTTTGGATGCCTTGCGCAGTAAAGGGCCTCCCCCCCCTCCCCCGCCGCCATCCCTCAAAGATCGCCTACAACAGGGTGGGGCTGTTGGGCCCAGCAGTTCGGAAGACCTCAAGGCCCGGATTCAATCACGCTTTCAAAAAAAACCTGAGGCGCAGGCGCCTTTTTCAAGTACAAAAACACCTTCTCCCGCTTTTGATACTCCCGCTGTTGCGCCTGTCCATTTTGACGAGGTGAATGAGCTGCCTTCTGTGCAAAAAAAACAAGAGGACAAATCCACTGATTTGTGGAGCTTGGAGCAGGGGGGCGTGTGTCCTTCTTGCCAGACATTTAATCTTTCAGGGGTGGTTTTCTGTGGCTCTTGCAGTTATATGTTGCTGAGAACAGAGGAAGTCGTGGAAGTGGTGACATCTTATCCTTTAAAAGAAATCAAAGGCTTGGCCCACACCTTCGTGAATAAACTTGAAGAACTCAATATTCGCACGACTGAAGATGTGCTCAAGGTCGCTTGCAATCGCAAAAACCGCGATACCATCTCCAAGCGTACAGGGCTGTCTGAACGCACCTTGCTCAGATTGGTTCACACCGCTGATATTTGCCGGGTTCCCTCCATGGGGCCCGAAAATGTCGCGATGCTGGAGCTGCTTGCAATTACGACATTGGCGGATATGCTCAAGTTCAAGCCCTTGGAGATGCATACCAAAATTCATCAAAATCGCGTAAAGATCAATCAGCAGGGTATTCTCTTCATGCCCACAAAAAATCAGGTTAATCAATGGTTTGAAGAGGCTCAATCACTTCCTGCGATTCGGATCAACTGAGGCAATTTTTGCATTGCTCTCGGCAAAAAGGGTGAGAGTATGCTAAGATGATCTCTCACTGAGTATGTTAATCATTAGATTAACTTCATGCTAAGTTTTATACAGACTAAGTTTTATACATAACTAAGTTTTATGTATACTCAGTTTTATACATACGTGTTTTATAAAATATTGTCATAATTAAATAAGAGGTTTTTGATTCCATGGCGAACTATAAATCTGCTAAGAAGCGCATCAAAGTAGCAGAGCGCAATCGTGTGCAAAATTCCCTGGTCAAATCCCGTGCCCGTACCGCCATGAAAAAAGTTGTCCGTGCCCTGGATGAAGGACAGACCGATGTTGAGTCTTTGGCCAAACATGCTGTGAGCGAGCTGGACAAAGCTCAGTCCAAAGGTGTTTTGCACAAAAATGCAGTGGCCCGTCACAAGAGCCGCCTGCTTAAAAAAGTCCATGCAGCCGCACAAGCTTAAGGCTTGAGTCCGGTTGTTTTTGTCAACCTGTAGGGTTTTTTCTCTACAGGTTATTTTTTGTGCAAAAAGCGCCCCGTATTTATATTCCCATTTAGATTAAATATGGTATTATTTTATCGGGTTTTACAGAATAACATAGACTTCTCCTGTTTTTAATTTTTTATTAAAGATTTTGATTAGGTTCTATTTTAATAGGTTCTATTTTAAGTGGAGTAACTTAAGCGAAGTATCTTTAAGCGAAGTTTATTTTATATAGGGCCCTTTGTCTTCCTGTGTCCAAGGCAAGATTGTTTTGGTTATTTCGTGCATTTTGTGTTTTTTCTGAGTGGAAATTGCTTCAAAATGATAAATTTTTCGACAAATTGATGATAGTGTCAATCTATCTTCTTTTTATCGAAACATACTTTCGCTATAATGAAATACAGATTATTATTCTGTGATTCTCTCTGAAAACACTCTGAAAACGGAAAATCCTGAAAAGGAACATTGAAGACGAAGTCAGAGTTGAAACCAGAAAATTGAATTTTATTAAGACTACATTAGATTTTTATACAGACTCATTAGGAGACGTAGTACACATGTTAAATATTGGTTATGGAAATATTGTTCCCCTGAATCGCATTATCGCCATTGTTTCTTCTGATTCTGCTCCGATTAAGCGTATGATTCACGAAGGTCAAAAAACAGGCAAGCTCGTCGATGCCACGTACGGCCGTAAAACCCGCAGTGTCGTGATCACTGATTCCGGTCATATCGTGCTCTCCGCTTTCACTGCAGATTCTCTGGCCAAACGCGCTGATGGCTCTTATAACGAAAGCAATTCCCGTAAGTCAGACGACTAATCAACCTGATTTGCAGTTTCTGCAAGGAGATAAACAATGCTGAATATTGGTTATAACAATCAGGTGCCAATGGATCAGATCATTGCCATTGTGGCTTCTGACTCTGCTCCGATTAAGCGTTTGATTCACCGTGCCAAAGATACAGGCAAATTATTTGACTGTACCAAAGGTAAACGCACCCGGAGTGCCATTGTCACCGTCGATGACGATGTCTATTTATCCGCTTTTACAGCTGATTCCTTGGCCAATCGGATGGAAAGTGCTTTCTATCTGACCAAAGTGGTCAATTCCCATTCCAATTGGATTCACCCCCGCTACCGCGACGAAGATTAACTCTTCGCTTCCCGATCGTGCGAAACTGTCTCATTATGAGGCGGTTTCGCCGGTTCTATGTGGATGGTCGCGTCTTGTAACCCCTCTATCGATTCCCTTAGGCGGTTTTTGACTTGGTGTGAAAGTTCATGGGCGGCTGTGACGCTTTGCTCAGGATTGACCCATATATGCAATTCCAGATACAATGCCTCAGGTGCGCCATGAGCGCGGATTTGGTGACAATGATAGACGCCCTCAACACTTTCCACCCATTGGGTAATCTCTTCTTTGTTGATGGGAATCCGATCCAATAAAATTCCCAGATTATCAGAAAACAGGGTGTAGGCCATTTTTCCAATGACGCCTGTAATTGCCAATGAAATCAGAATGTCCAAGATATACCAGTGCATCCAGATCGCGCCCAGTGAAAGCATGACTGAAAGTGAGACAAATACATCACTGCGGGTGTGCATGGCGTCTGAGAGCAGAAGGGGACTGTTGAGCCTTTTTCCGGCTTTGCTTTCGTAATGGACCACCCAAAGATTGATCCCAATCCCGAGAGCCATAATCGCAAATGAGACGAGCGAGACCTCTGGAGGGGTGGGGTGCAATAGCCGAGACACCACTTCTTTGATGATCTCCAGACAGGTCAGACCGAGTAACACGCCGATAAACAACGAGGCCAATATTTCTGCTTTGCGGTGCCCGTAAGGGTGTTCTTCGTCGGGGGGAGCAAACGCGTAGCTGATGGCCACAAAACCCACAATATTCGAGGTGCTGTCCATGAGTGAGTGAAAGCCATCGGCCACCATGCTCAGGGTATGGGTGTAGTAGCCATAGACCAGCTTGGCCAGGGCAATGGCCAAATTGAGCACAAAGGTAATTGCCAGTACGCGGATGATGGCTGTTTTTTTGTTTTCGTTCGGATTCACAAAGGCTGCTCTGTTTGAAAATAGTAAAAGCGGGGAATCACTTCCCCGCTTTTGGACTCGAGGTGGAGATGGCGAGAATCGAACTCGCGTCCACAAAACCCACTGTACGAACATCTACGGAACGTAGTCTGTATATTGTTTGTTTCATCGCGCCCCCCTCCCACAGACAGGATGGTGATGCAACTAACTGATAATCTTTCTGACGGGCTTACCAGTATGGGCCTGTCAGGCATCCACTAACCTACCCGATCCCCTTCCGTGGCCCGAAGAAAACCGGGGCGTTCAATCGCTTAGGCAGCCACCGCCACGCGGGCAGGGGTAGCTTTCAACGAAGGAACAGCAAACAGATTTTTCTTGTTTGCATTTACATTTTTGCCGATAGTTTTACGAGAACATCGGCGTTCTCGGCCCGCAGCTCGTACCGTAACATAATGTGTCGAAGCCTTTACATCCCCGAGCAAGTCTTATGTTAGCACAGGGCTTTCAATCACTTCAAGGGAGTGGGCTGAATTAATCGAGGTAGTCGGGGTAGGGCAGGACGGCCTGCATATCCAGGTAATACCATGTCTCCAGCGAATAGGGGCCAATATTCATGGCTTTAAACTGAGCGCCCACGGGGTGTTTGCCAAAAACCACCATGGAGGCGTCTGGGGCGCGGGAGGAGGTCAGGGAGCATTCCAACTTGATTTTGTTTTCGCAGACAATATTTTGTTTGATCGAATAAAATTTGACTTCGCGATCGGTTTGGCGCACATATTCGGGCCGTTTGCTGCGCACGGTCAGAATCCGCTCTTCTTCCATTAAGACGGTTTCCTGGGTTTTGGGGTCGAGCATTTCTTGGTGGATTTCTGCCAAAAACATCGGGTAGCCCCAGATCTCTGTGCGTACCTCAAAGGCCTCGCTGCTGGTGACGCCCTCTTTGTGGATATAAAAACCTTTATTGCCCCAGGATTCTTCAAACCAGAGGGGCAGATAAGAGGGGGCCGGCCATTTTCCCAAGGTAACCGGGACCGCCAATGAGACGGAACGGTAAGGGGGAATCGAGGCATGGTTGACGGTGGCCTGGATAATGGCCACCGCGCTTTTGTTGCCGCCTCGGCGAATCGGGTGTACGCGGGCATGGGGCATCATCGGCAAAAGGGGCTCCAGCTCACATTCAAAATAAGAGACAATCATCTCGGAGCGGTAGAGCCTCACAGGCATCTCTACGCCGGATTGACCGTCGGTGGTGAGTTCCAAATTCTCAAAAATGCTTTTACGGCTGAACATGCAGGTATTTTAACACCTTTCTCCAAAGGCCTCCAAACAGGAATGGCTTGAATTTAATTGCTGAGAGATCTGCCTCGGGATCTGCTGCTTGGGGTTTGGCATTCTGTGTTACGCTGTGTGTAAAAGGCGCATTAGATGAAGGAGATTCCCATGGTACCCAAGTTTTTAAAATATGCCCTGACTTTACAAGCTGAATTGCTTTCGATGGTGGCCGAAGAAATTCACCACAAAGCCGAAGACTTTGTGCGCCAGAATTCTGACGATGGCTATGAGGCCTATCTGGCCCAATTGGTGGACAATATTGAGCGCACAGTGGATTCTCTTGCCACCCCTTTTGAACCCATGATGCAAACTGTGAACAAATTGCAGCAGGATTTGAACCTGGGTACCCCCACTTCGCTTTCGGATACCCTTGATCGCTTAACCGAGCACGTGCGCAGTCTGCGCAAAAAATCCGCTGAAAGCTAAGCGCTTGAACGAGCCGAACGCTCTCTTTGTCTCGGCCCTGCGACCGGGGCACCCGGATTTTTTGGATTTGCCCTGGGCTTTGCCTTTGGAAAATTGGGAAGGCCAGTGCCTGCGCTTGGAATCCTTGCCTGTGGGCCTTAGCCGCCACCCGGTGGTCTTTGTCAATTATGCCGAAGGGCTTTACGCGCTCAAAGAATTGCCACCTGAGTTGGCAGAGAAAGAGTATGCCCTGCTGCGCCAGATGGAAGACAAACATTTGCCCGTTGTTCAAGCGGTGGGTCATTTGAGTTTGTCTGAACACAGCATTTTGATCACCCGCTATTTAGACCATTCCCTGCCCTATCGCTCTCTGTTTTTGCGCCAAAGTTTAAAAACGTATCGCAATTCGCTGCTCGATGCCATTGCCAGTTTATTGGTGCAACTACATCTGGCGGGGGTCTATTGGGGAGATTGTTCACTTTCCAATGCGCTGTTTCGGCGCGATGCAGGCACATTACAGGCCTATTTGGTGGATGCCGAAACCTCTGAGATGCACGAAAGCCTTTCGGAGAGTCTGCGCCAATACGAACTCGATGTGATGGAAGAAAATATCAGTGGCTCTTTGGCAGATTTGGCCGCGATGGGGGCCTTACCTGCGGACTACCCGATTTTTGAAACGGGGGCTTATATCCGCGAGCGCTATGAGCGGCTCTGGGCAGAGATCAACCGCGAAGAGATCGTGCGCAAAGAGGAGACCTATCGCATTCAAGAGCGGATCCGCGCTTTAAATAATTTGGGTTTTTCGGTTGATGAAGTGGTGTTGCAAACGGCTTCCGAAGGCGAAAAGTTACGCATGCGCGCCACTGTGACCGATCGCAATTTTCACAAAGAAATCTTACACTCCTTGACCGGTCTGGAAGCAGAAGAGCAACAGGCCCGCAAAATGATGAACGAAATTCAGGAATTACGTGCCCATTTGGCCAATCAGCACAACCGCAGTACGCCGGTCAGTGTGGCTGCGTACCAATGGCTGAATCAAACCTACCAACCTGTTTTGGATAGCTTGCTGACCCATCCTGCTGTGGGGGAGCCGCTTGAGTTGTATTGCCAGATTCTGGAGCACAAATGGTATCTCTCAGAGCAGGCCCAGGAAGATGTTGGGCACCAAAAAGCGTTGCAGGATTATCTGGCACATATTTTGCCTCAGTCCCTGCCAGAGTCCCCTGAATTTCCAGTGATTTAAGATTAAGATTACTCTAAAAAAACAGCAAGCTTTCATAAAAACCCCATCATTTTGGTGATCAAATCTCTCACGTTTGTGTGCAAATCGTGTTAGATTGAAGGATGGGTTATTGCTCAATCTGAGCTATTTACTACTTATTTCACTGACTCACAATCTTTTACTCTTTGGCTTATTACCCGTTTGTTGACGCCTGTGTTGACACTCGGAGCTTGGGCTTGTAAAAGTTAATCCTGTGAAATACGAACCTGAACTACACTCTCTTTCTAGAACATACGAAAAACAAAACTACAGAAAGGATTTGGTTGACACAGCAGCATGAATGCACAGTTTATGATCTGTTTTTCGCCGCTTTGCGGTTCTGTGTTGGCCAAAGCTGAAGACGTAGAGGTGGTATTTTAATGCAAACGATAATTCTTATTTTAATCCCGCTTTTGGGATTATTGGGCTTGGCTGTGATGTGGTTTAAGTCCGCTTGGGTCACCCGCCAGCCCAGTGGTGACGAAAATATGGTTGAACTGGCTGGTTATATTGCCGTAGGTGCAATGGCCTTCTTAAAGGCCGAATGGAAAATTTTGGCCTATTTTGTGGTCGCGGCCTCGGCCCTTTTGGCGTGGTCAGGCACCTTGGTTCCAACTTCTTCGCCTGTGATCGCCGTTTCCTTTATTATTGGAGCGGTCTTTAGTGCGACAGCGGGTTATTTTGGCATGAATATTGCCACCAAAGCCAATGTCCGCACCACCCATGCAGCACGTACGTCGCTCAAAGATGCCCTGAAAGTGGCTTTTACGGGGGGTACGGTGATGGGGCTGGGTGTGGCCGGTTTGGCTGTTATGGGCCTGGGCACGCTGTTTATTATTTTTTACAATGTCTATGTCGTGAGCCAAGGTGGCTCTGTCAATGGCGTTGAAATGGAAAAAGCGATTGAAGTGCTTGCGGGCTTTTCGCTCGGTGCTGAATCCATTGCCCTTTTTGCCCGTGTGGGTGGCGGTATTTATACCAAAGCTGCTGACGTCGGCGCTGACCTCGTGGGCAAAGTTGAAGCCGGTATTCCCGAAGATGATGTGCGCAATCCTGCCACCATCGCTGATAACGTTGGGGATAATGTCGGTGACGTCGCTGGCATGGGAGCTGACCTCTTTGGCTCTTATGTCGCCACGATCCTTGCCACCATGGTGCTGGGCCGAGAAGTCACTGATAAGTTTGGCCATGCAGTCACAGATCAGTTTGGCGGTCTTTCTCCGATTTTGCTGCCGATGTTGGTTGCGGGTCTGGGTATTATTTTCTCGATCATCGGCTGCACCATGGTCAGAATTGCCGATGACAAAGGGGATGTGCAAAAGGCCCTGAATATGGGCAATTGGACTTCGGTGATTATTACCACCATTGCCTGTTTTTTCCTGGTCAAATGGATGCTGCCAGAGAACATGACCCTGCGTGGGCATAACTTTAGCAGCATGGGTGTGTTCTGGGCTATTTTGGTGGGCTCTGTTGTGGGGGCTTTGATGAGCCTGGTGACCGAGTTTTATACGGCCATGGGCAAACGCCCAGTCAATTCAATTGTGCAACAGTCTGATACAGGGGCTGCCACCAATATCATTGGCGGTCTTTCTGTGGGTATGGAGTCGACCCTCTTCCCCACCCTGATTTTGGCCTCTGGGATTTATCTCTCCCACCATTTTGCGGGTCTCTACGGGGTGGCCATTGCCGCCTCGGGTATGATGGCCACCACCGCCATGCAGCTTGCGATTGATGCCTTTGGCCCGATTGCGGAT
>JBFWRL010000197.1:0-9119 GCA_050248915.1 Candidatus Sericytochromatia bacterium | reverse complement strand
ATCCGGACTGAGATCCAGGATATTCTGGTCGGCTTATTGCAACAGCATACGGGTCAAGAACTGCAGCGCAGCGCCCCCGAGTGGCAACTTCTCAACCAGGAAATAGCCTCTGTGCAACGGGTCCTGGCCAATCAAGAAGTGGCCCAAGTGCGCCTGGAAAACGTGCTGGGTCACAGCACGTTTAAAACCCAGATCCAGCGCAGCAGCATTGAGGCTTGGCTGCGTCTGAAGGCCCCGTCTCCCGATTATGCCCGCCCCCCGCAACGCTGTCCAGGTTGCAATAACTTAATGTTAGACAAGTGGACCTGTGGCTCCTGTGGCGTTGAACTGCTCAGCCCAGATGTCCGTGCAGCACAACAAACCGCCTCTTTGGACCCCAGAGGGGCATTGCCAGTGGGATATTTCTTGCTGGCAGACCCCAAACGACGGCGGGTGCTTTTTGTCTATGTTCCAGCCAACCACGAAATTGTTTGGCAAATTAACTTTGAAGAAGCCCTGTGCCAAGAGCCTGTTTCTGCCCATTTTCTCAATCCAGATCAGATTTTAATCACCGATCGCAAGGGCCACCGCGTCTTTATTTGTAACCGTTTTGGCCGTAAAAGCTGGTCTTATGATAATTCAGCTTCTGCTCACCATGCCTTGAACCACCCCACCAAGGCACATATTTGCCAAAATGGCACAGAAACCCCCGATGTTTTGATTGTGGATCAAGGCAATCACCGGGTTTTACGGGTAAATGCAGCCCAAGAAATCGTTTGGAGTTATGGTTTACGTGGCCAAGCGGGAAAAAATGAAGGGTATCTCGATAGCCCCTCAGATATCCAGCTCACTGCCCAGGGCCATTACCTGATCACAGATAGCGGCAATCACCGTGTCATTGAAGTCAATCCGATCAGCCAAAAGATCATTTGGGAAGCCACCCCCCGCGAAAAATTAAAAACACCTGTTGCCGCCCTGCGTCACCCCAATGGCCGAACGCTCATTTTGGATGGCGGCAACCACCGCATTCTGGAATTGGATGCCAGTTCCAACCTGATGGAAGAATGTGTCTATTTTAAAGCAGAAATGGATCCCCGTTTTCGCATCGACCGGCCCTTGGCACTGATTCGCCGCGAAAACCAAAATGTGCTGATCCAAAATGAAGATCGGGTGTTTGAGGTCATGTTGCTGCACAAACAATTGCAGTGGTTTTCCCTTTTGACCGATCTGCGATTAAAACATTTTTCTCGCATCAGCGAAATCCCCTCAGAATCTGCCAGCGTCAAATCTTCCGCGCCAACCTTGATTCGTTCGGCCTTTAATTTGCCTGATACACTCAAACGGGTCTCGGTTTTTCAAGATGCACCCGCAGATTTTTTTGATAAAATTAAACTCTGTTTGCGCTTTGAAGAACATCCCGCCGGTAAAATTCTGGTGCGTGAAGGTCAGCGTGGAGACACGATGTATATCATTCGCAGAGGGACTGTGGAAGTCTTAAAAGATTTTCAAGTGGTGGCCAGCTTACACGAAGGAGAAATCTTTGGTGAAATGGCCCTGGTGTTGAGTGAGCCCCGCAGTGCCACTGTGCGCACCCAATCCACGGCCCAATTGTACAAATTAAACAAACTGGCCTTCGAATCTGTGGTGCAAGCGTATCCTGAGGTGTACGAACGCATCAAAAAGATAGCGGAAGCACGCCGAGCCGTTTCAGATATCAAAGCCAATCCTGAACACCAAGGCACCGAGCGTTTACAGCAATTGGTAGAGTCCCACAAATCCCGCTTACAGTCTCTGCGAGACACCCGACTCAATCGGCCCAGCCAAATGACCACTACACCCACCCAGGCGCGTTTGCTCTATTCTCCGATTGAACAACATATTTTGCTCGAAGCGATTGAGCAACAATATACGCCCCTGGAAGTGCATGTCAAAATTCACCCCCGCTGCCGCATGAAATCGGTCAGAATTTCACTTTTGGTGATGTTGTTGGAAAAACACGGCACGGTGATCAAAATGAACCCCAGCGCCGACGATATTTTGCAAGAGAAACTGGATCTCGATGTCTCTCTGGCTTTGGTGACCCGGAGTTCACGCAGTGAAATACTTGAAGATGCCTCATCAATCGCTGAGATTGAAGAGGTTTCAGTTTTATCGATCAATTTGTGAGGTACCTGTGATCAAAATTGTAATGGCTGGCGCCACGGATGTCGGCAAAAAAAGGACCAATAATGAAGATGCCTTTTTAATTCTCACCCCGGCACAGGTGCCAGATTTGCCCTTGGATGCCTTGATGTTGGCCGCAGATGGCATGGGCGGACACCAACGCGGCGAAGTGGCCAGTGGCATGGTCCGGGACATTTTTTCCGAATTGTTTTCGGGTCAATTGGCTGAATTTCTCTCGACCTATGGCATCAACTCCTCAGAACAGCTCTTAAATATCTTGATCCCTGAAATCCATTCAAATTTGTCGAGTTTGTCTGAAGAGCAGGCAAATGCCGAAGACCAGCGCGAAAAAATGGGCACCACCCTAACAGTGGCCCTGGTACATGGCATGAACCTCACCGTGGGCCATGTCGGAGACAGCCGGGCGTATTTGGTGCGCGAAGACATGATTGCACAATTGACCGAAGACCACACCATGGCGCATTTATTGGTCAAATCCGGCAAAATGACGGAAGCGGAAGCCGCGGCCAGCAAATACCGCAATGCCTTGAGTCAAGCTTTGGGTGCCAGCAAAAAAGTCAAACCCGAAGTGGCCACCTTTCCCTTGGAGCCCGAAGACAAATTACTGCTGTGCACAGATGGGTTGACCCGCCATGTCAAAGACGACGAATTTGTAGATATTTTACAAAATAATACCCCCGAAGCGGCCTGCCAAGCCCTGATCGAATTGGCCAACAGCCGGGGAGGCAAAGACAATATCACCGCTGTTGTGGCTCATTTTCCCAGCTAAAGCCCATCTTCCCGCAAGAAACTCAGGAGGTTCTTAAATGAAAGTCAATTTTCAGGATCAACGTATTTTGGTAACCGGAGCCTCTGCTGGCATTGGCCGAGAGCTGGCTTTACAACTGGCCGAAAAAGGCCCCAAAAGCCTGATTCTGACTGCCCGTCGCTTAAATTTACTCGAAGCTTTAAAAGACGAAATTGAGCAAAAACAGCCGGGTCTCAAGGTGTATATTCAGGCCTGTGATCTGGCTGAACAAAGTGAAATTGATGGTTTGCTGCATTTTATCAGCCGCGAAGTCGGCGCTGTTGACATTTTAATCAACAATGCAGGACTGGGTGATTATTCCCTGTTTGAAAACACAAGTTGGAAAAAAACCGAACAGATGTTGCGCTTAAATATTGAGGCTCTGACCTATTTAACCCACAAATTGCTGGCCCCCATGATCACACTCAAACACGGGGCCATTCTCAATGTCAGTTCGGGTTTGGGTTTCTTTTTTATGCCTGGCATGAGTGTTTATGCGGCAACCAAACACTATGTCACGGCCTTCACTGAGGCCTTGAGAATCGAACTCAAAGGCACTGGTGTGGTCGTCTCTCAACTTTGCCCTGGTCCCGTCGTGAGTGAATTTGCACAAGTCGCAGGCAATTCAGACCTCCTGGCCAAGGCGCCATCCGGAGTGGTTATTGGTTCAGAACAATGTGCCCGTGAGGCCCTGCTGGGTTTTGCCAAAGGCCAAGCGGTGATTATCCCGGGAAATATGATCCGCATCGCGACCCTCTTGGGCAGGTGGGTGCCACGCCCGATCTTGAGATGGGTATTGGCCAGCACCCGGGGCCGTATGGCGCGCCAGGCCCAAGCCACAGTGAGGGCCCAGGCATGAGTAACACAAACGCATTGAACACCAATAGCGAACGCCACCGGATCCCCTTGAATGAGCAATTGGTGTTGCTCTACCACCGTACACCCTCTGTTGCCGGTTTGGAGGCCACTTATGCCTTTCCTGTTGGCTATGCCAAGGGTTCAGAGGGCCTGTGGCATGCCTTTTTCCGGTTGTTGCAACGACAATTGCCCCCCGGCTGGGCTTCTCACTTTCAAAGCACCCCGGACTGGACTTTTTTTTCGCTGCAGGCCATGCCTGAAAACCGGGAAACCTTTTATGAAATTTTGCAAAAATTTAATCAGCAGGAACCCAATTTGGTTCCTTGGCCTGAATTACAACAGGTTTTAATTCAAGAAGCCCAATTTGAACAGGCCAAACCCGAACAGACCTTTGAAAGTGCTTTTTTTCAATTGGCCTATCCCCAAACGCCCTATGCCCGTTCTCCTTTGGCGAGTGCAGAAACCTTTGCCCAACTCAGTGCTGCTGAATTGTTACAGGCCAGCCAAACCCTGTTTGGCCAGGGAACCATTTACCTCAAATTAAATGATTCCCTGCCTTTGCCCAAAGCGCTACAATTGCTCGAAGCCCTCTTAGAGCCAGTGGAATTGCTGCAACCCCCGCAACAGGCCTTTGTCTTAAATAGCAACGAAGCCGTTCAAGAGACCCTGGAATTCAATGTGCCTGGTGGTTGGGTTTGGCAGGGGTTTCGTGTACCGGGCCTCTTAAGTGAGGGGTGGGTCCATGGATTGGTCTTACAACATTGGTTAGAACAGGTCTTGTTGCTCGAAGGCCTTCCCACGGGCATTGATGCCCTGGAATGCCGCTGGACCCCTTGGATGCAAGGGGGGCTGCTCTATTTGGTCTACCATGTGGCCCAGGCCGCCGATTTGGAGAAAGCCAAGTACCATTTGATGGAATGGCTCTTGCAGGCCCGCGAGGGCTATTTGACGCCTCGGCGTCTGCGCAAGGCCATCCACAGTTGCCACAGTGAATGGTTGCAGGCCCTTCAGAACGAGCGGGAACTCTCACCGGTGCTGCGGATCGAAGAATGTTTACACGGCAGCAGCCGTTTTAAACACCGTTTGCAAAATGTGAGCCAGGATTCGCTCAAATCCTTTTGGCGGCAACATTTACAGGCAGATAATCTGGTGACTCTCGAAATCTTGCACGCCTCTGCGCGCAAACAGCGTTACAGCAGTTACCGCGAACATTTTCCCGCTCTGGGGTACCGGCCGACGGTGATTCCCTCTCCCACTCGCCAGGTCTCTCGTTTAAACACCGCTCAAAAAGTCGATCTGGGCCAAGGATCTTATGCCCAGTTATTGCCCGTGAATCAAAGCCAATCCCTGTGTTTGGGGGCTTGGTTTGATCAGGGCAGCCGCCATGAACGCATGCCTGGGGCAACAGCCCTGCTCTTTTCGCTGCTGGCCCAGCGCTTTGACCGCTTATTGCAACAACAAGACGCCAGTGGGGCATTTCTGGCGACCCACACCCTGCAATGGCATGTGGATCGGGATTTTTCGGGGTTTTATTGGCACGCCCCAGCCAACGAATACCGGCAGGCCTTGCTCTTGTTTCGCCAATTGTTGGACCCCATGCCTCCCGAGCGGGCCGTCTTTGATCGCTGCAAACACCAATTGCTGGCTCAAGCCATGTCGCAACAGCTCTCTTTGCAGCGGGAAGCCGAAGCCCGTTTCTTTCAATCGGGTTTTGGCAACCATGTCTATGCCCGTCCACCTGCTGGGGACTATTTCAGCTTACAGGCCCTCTCCCCCGAAGATATCCAACAGACCTGGCAAGACCTGTTTGGCTCAACGGGGTTCCACCCGCTTTTGACGGGCGCTTTGCCCAGGGAATTGGCCGAAGGCCTGTTGCCTGAACTCTTTAACCGCCCCATCAGTTTGGAACATACCCTCCCTCAGCCCGAAAAGCCCCTGTTACTGCGCAGAGGTGAAATTCAAATGGCCTGTGCCACCCCCCTGCCCTTGCGCTTGGAAGGCCGAATCTTTGCCGAATCCTTGCCAAATTCAGAAAAAGCCAGCCTGGTTTTGATTGAGAGCTGGTTAAAGCAATCGCTTGGGCAAAAACATCCAGGGCTGGGACAATTTAAAATGGCCTGGTTTGAAAAGGCTTGGTTGTATATGCTTATGTTACCCGACACCCCCGAAACCTATCTTTGGCGAACTCAACTCAGCGAAACCTTGGTTCCCGAATTTGAGATCCAATTGCAAAATGCGGCTTTTGGCGTCCGTCAGCTCAAAAACGACCTGTTGCAATTGTGGCCCCGTTTGGCCCGATGGGAAGCTCTGGGGATGGGAGCTTCCAGCCTGCTCGATCTGGACAAAGAATTGCTGGTGCTAAAACCGGATCAAGTTCAAGCCAGTTTGAGTCAATGGTTTGGCGAGCGCAACGAATGGCTGCAAATTCGCCTAAAAGCCGAACGTTAAACAGAACAAGGAAGCGCCATGGAGTTTTTAAAAATATATTTGTCCGCGAGTATCAGCAACAGTCCCAACAATGCCCATGTGGCAGGGCTCTTGCCTCAAGAGCAGTTTTATATGCATTTGCCCCAATTGATTGTGCCTGACCAACTGAATCACACAGAATTTCCCTTACATGTCTATCAGCAATGTATCGAAATGATGGAAGACTCTCAAATAGGACTGGTTATGTTGGACGCCTTTGGCCGGGACTGCGCCTGGGAATGTGGCTGGTATTCCGCTCGGTCTGAAAAATGCCTGATTGCCTATGTGCAATCGAGCAGTCTGTTTTTGCGAGATTGGATGGTCAAAGGCGGACTCGATGCACTGATTACCACCAATCCCCGGCTCTATGCCACGGCGCAGACCAACCCGATTCTGGCTACAAAACCCCTGTATCTAATTGAAGACGAGACAGGTCTGCCTGAGGCTTTGCAGACAGCTTATTTGGGTTGGCAAGCCAGTAAAACTTAAACGATTTCAGGCTTAAGGGCAAATTTCTGCTGAAATTTACTTTTAAATGCTCTTAATAAATCTGTAAGTCCATCATAGAGCGTCAGACCAAATCGGGCGCAGACAATTTCAACATTGCCCCTGCGCCAAAATCCCGGTGGACAGGCCACATGTAATTTACCACTGTTGGCCATCAAGCCCAATTCCAACAGTGTGATGGGGGCTTTGCTTTGGGGTGCAAAATACATCAGAATATGATCAGCCTGTGTTAAGCCATCTAATTCCCACTCAACCTGTTGGCGAAAAGCGGGATGGTCTATCGATTGCTGCCAAGAGGCATCCCAATCGTCTCTGCGGGGATTGAGGAGAATCACGTCATCTAAGGCAAAATAGTCAGCAACCTGCTCTTGCCAGGGTTCTGCTTGGCCCATATCGATGCTGCCCGCCAGAAAAATTTGGGGCCGATGGGAGGGAGTGGAAACGGGTAAGACTTGAGGAGGTTTAATAATTTGTGCCATGATAAAATCATACACAAAACCGTTTAAATGTACAATAAACACTTATAAAATCACCCATGCATTTTAAAGATTCTTTGTTGGAACTCTGTGCTTTGCGTCAGTTGGGCCTGATTGTGGGTCAAGACCTGATTGATTGGGGCGTTATGGCCCTGGAAAAAGGGTTCGACAGCCCTGCCTTACGCCGATTGGCCGGCTGTTACAGTCATGAGAGCTTGGCAGACGTCGAACCCTGGTTTGATCAGGCCTTGGCAGATTTAAAAATAGACCTGGCAACGTTTGAAATGGGGCCCCTGTTTCGCCCCTATTCACGGTTCTTGGCCAGCCAAATCTTGGCTGGCGATTTGGCACCCAGACTGGGGCTCAAACGCTTGGCTGCTCTGCTCTACCAAACGCCGACCATAGATCGCCTGCTCTATTTTTTTTCGGAGCTGGAAGACGCCCTGGACTTTTGGCCTCAGGATCCTGATGAGGCCTGTGCACTCTGCCCCGAACTGGCAGAAATGCCGCCAGAAGACTGTATTCAGGCGGAATGTGAACTCTTCTTGGCAATGAGTGAGTACCCTGAACTGCGCGAAGATCTGTTTTTGCTGGCGTATTGCCCCCGCTGTGAGACGTTGGCCCGGCCCCTTTACAGGCCCATGCCAGAACCCTGGAGTGAGTCCATCAAACGCCTGATCGCCAGAGGGCATCGGCCCCATCAGGCCTTATGTAGCCAATGCCTTCGGCCAGACCCCTTGAATATGAGTAGCATTGCCGGGCGCAGACGGTATCTGGTAAAAGGGCTGCTGTAAGGCTCCTCTAGCCGTTTTTTAGCCGAATCAGCGTTTCTTCGACACTGCGCAAAAGGCCTTCGAAAAAACCGGGGTTTTGTAAAATTTCATGGGTCTCCTGGCGCAATTCAAGGGCCAGTGGGGCCAATCCCTCAAAATTCTGGCCATAGACGGCGCTGATGACTTCCGGCCATTGCTCCAGGGCAGCACCTGGATCTGGACCATCACGCAATTGCCGCAGGCGTGAACCTGTATGAATGGCCAGCAGGGCTGCGCTATGGTCTTGCGTCGAGCCCCCTTTGTCAAAGAGTTCGTGGTAGACACTGGCTGCCCGAATTGTGAAGTTGGCCTGGGTGACGTAGGCCATAAACTGGTAAAAAAAACAGTGGAAGATTTGGTTATCTGTGCCATCGTTGAGTTCAACTCTAAAATCTGAAGCCAAGTGGCTGTCGAGCCCTGGATCCTTGGACTCGTCGATCTTGCCTGCATAACCAGCTTGCCACCAAGCCTGGGTAATCACTTCAAAATCTGGCAATTTGAGATCATTAAAATCACTTAAAAAGCTGTTCACAAGCGGGTCTTGCACCAAGTCCAAACGCACCTGGTCAAACCAGTTCAGGTATTTGATGGCAAAGGGCCCTAAAATCACCACCGCCAAGTCTTGCATGACACAATCACTGGCTTTGACGGGGTCGTGTAATTCCCAATAGGGCAAGAGGGCCCATTCTGTCAGTTGCCGCCAAAGCGCCACCCCAGGCAGTCCCTGGTCACGCAGGGCCCAGGCTTTTGCCTGTAGACTGGCGATGGCTGCCTGCCGTGCTTCTCGATCTGGAAAGAGCAACATCTGGACAGATTAAACCAAATTGCGGTAAGGGCTCATCTCGGTATCGATCTGCTCACGCAGATTCATCAATTTGATAGCGTAGTGTTCCATGGCTTGGTCTTCAGGGGTTTCGGGCAGCCAACGGGGCACTTCGACTCGCTCGCCCTCTGCATTGACCGCCACAAAGATAATGATGCAATGGGTGGTCTTTTGGTAAATCCCATCACGGGGATCACTGGCCAAGACATCCATCGACAGATGTAAAC
>JBFWRL010000196.1:0-9140 GCA_050248915.1 Candidatus Sericytochromatia bacterium | reverse complement strand
TATAATTGCTTCGAACCGATCGGGAAAATCGTAGAAAGCATTGAGAGGAATGCCATTGACCAGACCGGTTTCAGTTTTGTAGATAATTTCAGAACCCGCGTGGCTTTCTGCCCAGTAGAGCCATTTGACCACGCCAGGTTCGAGTGCACCGTGGCCAGATTCATTTAAAAAATCCAAGCTGCCGCGTTCTTGCAGTTTTTGTTTGGCGATTTGGGCAGCACTGTCCCAACCAGATAGATCGCCGGTGCCTTTGTTGAGTTGTGGGCCGTGGTCGGATTCCTGAAAAGAGGATGAAACCATGCGCGACTGTTTCCTTCCCGCGTTAAAATACAATTATATGTATTATACCCTCCTTTTTCTGACCGGCCTGTTCTTGATACTCTCCTGCGGCTTTCCGTGTTTGGCACTTGCCTCTGAACCCCTCCGCCATTGCCCCTTGACGCTCAATCAGCGCTTGGAATTGCAAGTTGCACAATTTAGCTGGCAAACATGGCTCAATCGCCCTCTGCCACTTTGGCAGGGGTTTGCCCCCCAGGTTTTGACGCTGCAACTCAATGATTCTGATTGCCTGTGGTTGCTGTCAGAGGTGGCTCCCCCCACAAACAGCCTCTTGCAGCCAGATTTTAAGCGGGTTTTTGCCCTGCCTCGGCCCGAACTGCATCCCGACTTTATTGCCGTCCAAAATCTGTCTGCTCAGGTGGATTTGCCAGGTTTTTGCCGCCCTTTGGCAGCGGCCTTTCGCGTCTGGGGTGGGGCAAGTGGCTTGCTCAACCTTCAGGCCCTGGAGGGCTTAAATGGGATTTCCAGTGCCCAGACCGGGGCCTGGCAACGCGAATTATTGGCCCTGGAGCGTGCATTGCAGGCAGGGGATAAAACCCTGCGCCAAAAGTGGATTCGCCTTTTTTTGGCGGGTCGCAGCCAACGGCTGGGCAACAACTCTGCAGTGAGCGTAAGTGAAGCCGGGCAAACAGAGGTGGATTTGGAGCGGATTTTGGGGTTGGAAAGCTGGCTTTGCCTGCGTCATGAGGAAGATTTGTACCAATCTGATTTGCCCGAAGAACTGGCCCATCTGGCCCTCTTTCGCAATCCCGTTGCGCTCTTTAACAACGTGTTTGACCGCTCCCAGCAAGGGCTGACCGAAATAGAGCGCCTGCGCCATTCAGGGTTTTTGCAGGTACTGATCTTGGAGTCCCTGTATCCAGACTGGCAAAAGCGGATCAGCCATGCCGATTTCTTGAATTTACTGTCTCAATGGAGTGCCTATCAACCCCAACACTCAGTGCAATTGGCGCAGGATTTGGCCCGCCACTTTCCCGAAAAGCAGATCAAAGCTGTTGATCCTCAGAGCTTTGAGAAGCAAAAGGGCTTTTTGATCTCACTTGAATTAAATCAAGAAAACGTGGATTTGCGCCCCCAACAGGTCTTGGGGCTTTCTGCTGAACAGTTTTTGCTTTTGCCAGGCTCCTGGGTGCAGATTCGCCATCCCTGGCTCTGGGGCGATTTGATGGGCCTGGTCCGCATCACCAATCTGCCAGCGAAAAGGCTGCGGCTGGAATTTGTGATTCCCCTGAGCGCGTATTTAAAGCTTAGTCAAAGGCCAAATCCAACCCAAGACTTGGCTGCAAAGAACTGTGAAGATCTGCGCTTGGAAACCCCCACTTTTTCACTCTGGGGCCGCTGTCTGCGCGGCGAGCGTGATTTGCAGGGGTACCACTTGCGTTTGCCTGTTTAACAACGACAGACCCGTGTGCAATCGAGCTTATTCGTTTTTGCCCGCCATGATTTTTTCTGCCTGGCTCACCAGGGTTAAGAAATCTTGGCGGTACCCTTGGGTGTCTCGGCCTTTGGCTTTTTCGGCCAAATTGCGGGTCTGGGCCAGGGTCCAGTCGCCTTTGTATGCTGATCCCCTTAAAATCTGGCCAAAACCGGCAACGGCTGCAGCAAAGCGGAAGTCTTCACTTGTTTTGCTCAGGGGCAAGCTGGCATCTTTGACGACTTTTTCGATCAATTGGCTCTTGTCTTGGTTGGGCTGTTTGTAACGCAGCTTGAGGTTCAGCAATTCATCGCTGTGCTTGGCGTCCGGTTTAATCTGGGTCTGCTGATAACGCAGGTCATTGGCGCTGCCACTGCCCAGACCCGAGGGAATCACTTCGTACAGTGCGGTGACACTGTGGCCTGCGCCCAGTTCTCCGGCATCTTTGGCGTCGTTGTCGAAGTCTTCGGCGCGCAAGAGTCGGTTTTCGTAGCCAATCAAGCGGTACTGGGCGACCTTGCTGGGATTAAATTCCACTTGCAATTTGACATCTTTGGCCAGGGTCAAGAGGGTGCCGCCCAATTGCTGTACCAGCACTTTTTTGGCCTCCATCAGGCTGTCAATGTAGGCATAATTGCCATTGCCTGCGTCAGCCAATTTCTCCATTTTTGAATCTTTGTAATTGCCCATGCCAAAGCCCAAGACGGTTAAAAACACACCGCCTTTGCGTTTTTCTTCAATCATGCGCAGCAATTCGCCATCACTGGAGGGCCCGACATTAAAATCGCCATCGGTGGCAAGTATCACGCGGTTATTGCCATTTTGTTTGAAGTGTTTGCGGGCGGTTTCATAAGCCAATTGAATCCCCGCAGATCCCGCTGTCGAGCCCCCGGCCTGTAAGTTTTCGAGTGCGTCATTGATTCTTTCTTTGTTGGCGCCTCTGGTGGGCGGCTGCACTTGGCCCGATGCCCCAGCATAGACCACAATTGAGACGCTGTCTTGTTCGCGCAATTCGTCGATCAGCTGGCGCAGGGATTTTTTCAACAGGGGAAGTTTATTGTCGTCTTCCATTGAGCCGGAGACATCCAGCAAAAAGACCAGATTATTGGGGGGCGTCTGTTTGAGATTCAAACGCTTGGCCTGCAAGCCAACATGTAAAAGGTTGTGTTTGGTATTCCAGGGGCAGTCAGAGATTTCGGTGATCAGTGAAAAGGGGTGTTCACTCTGAGGTTCGGGGTAGTTGAATTCAAAGTAATTGACCATTTCTTCAATTCTGACGGCATCTTGGGGCGGCAATTTGCCCTGTTGAATAAAGCGCCGCACATTGCTATACGATGCCGTGTCTACGTCGATTGAAAAGGTTGAAAGCGGGTTTTTAAGCGCTTCGAGAAAGGGATTTTCATTGATCTTGTCGTAGCCTTCGGTGTTAAACTCTTGACCGGCTTCGGGTTGGCTCACTGGGCTATTCTGATCAAATTTATCTTTGGCTCCTGTGACCAAACCTGTTGTGGCGGGTTTATTGGCCAGGGCTTCTGCTTTGAGTTTGCGCGGGGGGGCCGGCGCCCTTAAATTCAGCTCTTTTTTCTCGAGATCAGATTCTTCTGTGGCCGTTTGATCCAGTAAAGGGGCGTCTGTCTGGCCTTTGTCGGTGATTTTGGAACCATCTTGGTTGGCATAACAGCTGCTTAAAAGCAGAAACAGGGTCAGACTCAGACTCAAACTGGCTTTAAATGGCGCTTTGAAGGGGATAGATTTGCGGTTCATGGGACTTCCTCCGGGGTGGTTTGATTCAAAGACACCCACAGCCCTTCAAGGTGTTCAATGCTGTTAAAGTTTAATGCAAAGCCCGACTGTAGCTATAATCGATTTGAATTTGGCCCTGAGGGTCGAGGCTGGCCGCTTTAAGCTGAATTTGGGGATCAATGCGCTGCATCAGGGCCTGAAGATCGATTGCAAAGACCCGTCCCCCCTCGGGATCCGCATTCCCTTTGCGGTTGCGGCGTTGGTATTTGATCTTTTGCTCACTCAACATCTGGTCAACCTGATCCGCCACTTTGTCGGGTGCATTGGCTATTTTTCCAACGATATTCAACAGAAAATTCTTCAAATTGACCTTGTCGAGGCTGACCACCAATTGTTTGTCGATGATCTGTGTCGAGATCTCCAATTTGGCAGAGATATCTATGACCTTGCCATCGAGGGTGGCATTGAGAATTTTGACCTTGCCATCGGGCAGCATCTCCAATTTGACCTTTTTCAAACCACTTTCTTCGAGCTGCTGTTTGATCTCTTGGCAAATTAACTGGCGCAGATCGGGGTTGAGCGAAAAACCCACCCGCCCTTGGGGCACCCGCACATTTTGGCTGTCGCCTTCGACCTGGGCTGTCCAGCGCACATCTCCCATTGGCAAGGTCCGCTTTTTGCCCATTAAATCGACTTCCAATTGGGCATTGTGCAGCAGCGAATTATTGTCGATACAAAAACTTTTTAATGAGCCGTCGTGATTGAGCTTGAGGGTTAAATTTTCAAAGTTGAGGCTGGCGTCTTTAAAATCTGCAAAGGCTTTGTCTAAGGCCTGATTCACATCACCCATGGTGTTTTGAAAGGCCACGCCAAACTCGGGCCGACTCGACAATTTGCTCAAAAGTGCTTTGAGCTGCCCTTTGTCTGCTCCCAATGCGCCATTGAGGGTGATCTCGAGCCCGTCGGGCGTGGTGCGCACGCCGCCCCCGCCATTGGCAAAACTGACATCGTCGAGCTGAAAGCCAAAATTCAGATCTTGGAGTTCAAAACTGCCAAAATCGCGGTTGACGGTGACCGAACCCGCTGCCCCCTGGGGGGTATCGAGGGTAAAGCCATCCACCAAGCCAGAGACGCGAATATCTTGGCCTGTGATGCGGAAATGGCTGCCAGTGTCTTGGATTTGCACCTGGCCACTGGAGCTCAACTTGAGCAGCTTGCCATTAAAAGAACCTTCGATGGACATGGGTTTGCCTGCCTCTCCGGCAAAGCGAAGTTGACCTGTGGCAGGGTTAAAAATCACCTGGCCTTCGGTTTTCAGGTTTTCAATTTTGAGCTGGCCAATGCTGGCATTGATCACCCCGCCCTGGCTGCTAAACATCAGCTCTCCGCTGGGCAGGGTTTTCATGCGCATCGGACCAGCGGTATTCAAGGCTTGAATGCCCTGATCGGGCAACGCCGCTTTGACCCCGTCTTGCCACACAATTTCTTGTTTGTCTTGGTCAAAAACCACGGGCCCGGTGGTTTCAAATTGGCTGAATTTGACCCCTTCAATCTCACCACTGGCCTTTAAAGTGGCATTGGGCAAGGGCTCCAAGCGCAGGGCTTGTGGGGTGTATTTGAGCACACCATTGCTCATTTCAATCTGTTTGAGATCGACCTGATCGATACGTCCTGCGCTGAGCTTGAGGGGGGAATTGGGCTGGGCAGTAAAGGTCATTTCCTGTTTGCCAAAATCTGCTTCGACCCGGCCTTGCACCTGCACCCCTTGCATACTGATTCGCCCATCAGGTGAGAGGTAATTAAAGTCGGTGGCTTTGCTGCCCTGGGTTTCAAGATTGAGGGTCTGTCCGTGGATTTCGCCGCGCACGGAACCTTTGACCTCCACCCCAATATTGCTTTTAAAATGGGCATCTAACACGTCTTGTAAAACAACTTTGCCTTGGGGGCTGATCTGGGCCTTGCCACCTTTGCCACTCAGGGTTTCGATCTGTAAATCACCAATTTGGCCTTGTAAGGCAAAAGACTGGGCATCAATTGCAATTTCACCGCTTTGGGTATTGGCGCTAAAATTGCCTTTGAGTTGAACCTGTTTGAGATCGACATTGGGCAATTGAATCCGACCAGCACTGGCTTCCATTGGCTGTTGGGGCAGGGATTGCAGGCTGATTGTGCCCTGAGCAATATCGCTTGTGAGCTGGCCGCCTTTGAGACTGAGTTGGCTGAGCTCCACGCCTGGCAATTTGAGCTGAGAGATGCTGGCCTGAAGCTTTTGCCCGGCGCGGGATTGCAAGAGCAGATTGCCCTGATCCAAATTGCCCGAGATCTGCGCCCCACTCAAGCTGGCCCCTTGCAAGAGAATATTTCCCTGTTTGGGTTTAAAATCGACCCGTGCCGCCTCTTTGCCCGTGGTCTGCAACTGAATCTCTTGGCCATTGACCTGGCCCTTAAAACTGCCCTTCAGGCTCAGGCCTTGATCCGTCTTGAGATCGAGCCCCGTGACCTGGGTCAATTGGATTTGGCCCGTGGGCGAAACGCTCAAACTGCCTTTGCCATTGAGCTTGTTTATGCCCACCCCACTGGCCTGCCCCCGGGCCTGAAAACTGGCATTCTCCAAACGCAGGCCATGGCTGGGGTCAAACTGGATTTTGCCACTGCCCTTGAGGGCATCCAAGCGCAGCGGGCCCGCTTGGCCCGTTAAACTCAGGGATTTTGCGTCGATCTCAACACTGCCCTGATTCAGCCCCGCTTTGAGGCTGCCCGTGAGCTGGATATTGCGCAACTCTGTGCCTGGCAGGGTGATTTTTTGAACGGTGGCAACCGGCAATTTGCCTTGATTCCCCACCAATTCCAATAGGCCGGTTCCCATCTGGGCGTTGAGATGGGCGTTTTCCAAACTCAGGCCCTGAACCGTCAGTTTTTGCTGGCCCTGTTGTAAATTGCCCGAAAAAGTCAATTTTTTGCCGGGTGCCAGTTGGAATTGAATATTTTGGGGTTGGGCCTGGTTGTGTAACACAGCCCCCGACAGGCTCAAGTTTTGTAGATTTAACTGGCCTTGGGGGCTTTTAAACTGCCCACTCAGGCTCAGTTGATTGGCCTCCAAACGTGTCTGGGGGCCCTGTTGGGTCAGGTTAAACTCCCCTTTCATCTGTTTGAGACTGGCTTCGGTGCTGCCCATTTGAATGTGGGCATTGTCGGCCTGAATGCGCCCCCCTTGGGTGCTCAATTGGCTGACCTGACCATTGGCCTCCACCCGGCTTTTCACTTTGAGGTCTTGAATACTGACCTTGCCACTGACGGGCAGATCTTTGCCGGTCAAGGCCTTGATTCGGGCTTGTAAACCGGCCTTTTCGCTGGCCTGTACATCGAGGCTTAAATCCAGCTCGGAATTGACCTCGGTGGAGAGATCTCGGTTGAGTTGGGCCTGGGCTTTGAGGTCCATTTGGTCGGGCCCTTCACGGTCGGCCACGGCCTGGGCCCCACCCGGCCCGGTGCTGGCGACCACGTTGAGGTTGGTCATTTTGACCTGCAGGGTGCCGTCGGCATCGGTGCTAAGTTGTACCAGGGAATTGCTGCCACTGTTGACCGATTCCAATTTGAGTTTTTCGCCTCCGGCCAGGGGAAATTCGCGCATCAGGGGGCTGTTTTGCAGATCGGGCTCCAAGACAAATTCGGTAGCCCCGTCGGTGCTCACTTTAAAGCCCATGTTTTTGCTCATGTCTTGAACCATGTCGTTGATCACCCCTTTGAGGGTGCCAAAGCTCAAAAAATTGGCCACCTTGGTCAGGCCACCTGCGAGCCCCCCAAAAGAGACCTCCAGCTTGCCCCCATTGGGTTTGATATACACCGAACCCAGACCAAAATTGCCCAATCGGGTTTTATACGCCACGGGAACTTTGTATCCGCCTGTTTCGGCATTGTAAGAAATTTCAAATTTAAAATCGGGGTTTTGGGCATTGGCGTAATCAATGCTGCGGGCCAGCAAATCTTTTTTGATACTCAGATTTGCGTCGAGTTGGCCGTGTAAATCTGAGCGGCTGCGCTGATCCAGCCCGTCGATATCACGCACCCGAAAATGGGCAGAAACCGTCGCCAGAGGGTCTTGCAGCCATTGCACATTTTGCAGCGAGGTGCCTTGGGGCGGGGCCACATAGAGGGCGTCGACAATCGGGCGTGGGTCGCGAATGGCTTCGGGCAAAAGGGCGGGGGAGAGGGGCCCTGTGCCAGCGGGCGTGGGGCGGGTGGCATTTGTGGCTCCGGGGGTGTTTCCGTTCAGGCGTAATTCGGTCATGGCGGTCCTGCTTGCGTTTGATGGATACTCTACTTATTCCCACTCAGTGAGGCAGACTTGTGCCCGCTTGTGCCAAGTGGGGGTTAAAAATCCATTAAAAGGCTCAGCAAGAGATGGCGGCTCTCAGGGGAGAGGGCGTTGCCAGCGGGATCAGTGAGACTGGATGCGGCCTCAATCAGGGCGTGGTCGCTCACTTCTTGGATATATTGCAAACTCGAAGCGCTTAAAATCACCGTTTTAAAGCTGGGATCACGCAGATCAAAATGGGCTTCTCCCCCCATTTGGGACCAGGGGCCTTGGTATTTGATCTGGCCGTTGCTCGCTTTGACTGTAATCGTATAGTTTTCTGCCGCCCGAGCGGGGGTACAGACCTGGGCCCCCGGAAAACCCGCTGGGGCCTGTTTGCACGAAACTGGGGTATCTGCCATGCCGCCCGCAATATTCAGGCTGTGGGTTTTGAGCAACATGGGTTCGCTAAAATTCAATGAAAAGGCCACTGCCCGCATGGGCAGGTCTAATTGTGCCGCTTTCTCCAAGCGGGGCGGCGAGGTGTCGGCCTGCACCTCAAAGGCCAGGGCCTCTTCAAAATCGCCATCGGTGAGCTTAAAGTGTTTCTCGCTGCGGGCCACTCCGTTTTTGTCGCTGATACTGCGCTGGTGATTGCCAAATGAATCGAAAGCCAGGGTATAGATTGGCAAGCGGGTGAGATCTTTGTCTGTGGGCAGGGCCTTGCCGGGTTTAAAGGCAAAAGTGGCCTGGGTGTCGTCGGCATTCCAGGAGATATCAAAGGCCGAGCTGTCGAAGATGGGGGTGCCTGTTTGGTATTTGTTGAGATTGCCGTATCTCGGAAGTGTTTCGCCGGTCTTGAATGCGTCTGACTGGTATTCTCTCTGAATGGGGACTGTGCCATTAAAAGTATCCCCTCCAGACTGAACATCGACGGAGATTTTACGTGACACAAAGCTGCGAATGGCAAAATTGTTTTCAACACCTTGATGATCCATGGGCTCAGAAAAAGTCAGCACAAAAGCGGTATTGGGAGCCACATTCTTTTGACTGCGGCTGGGAAGGGCCATGGTTACTTCGGGTTTGTCGCTGAGGCCATTGTATGAGGCAGAGAAACCGCTACCTGTTGCCACATCTGCACCAAAGTCATAACGATTTGCATTAGGATCACTTTTGCCAGGTGATTTTACAATTTCTATTCTTCTTCTGGTTGTATAACCTGTCTTTGAAGCAATTATTTCAACTTGATAACTTACTGGTATATCGACTAAACGAAAAATCCCATCAGTCGATATGGTCTCTTTAGTAAACTGAAAACGACTATTAATTAACCGAACAAGAACGTTTGTT
>JBFWRL010000195.1:0-9254 GCA_050248915.1 Candidatus Sericytochromatia bacterium | reverse complement strand
CGCTTTTACATCTCCGCTTGCTGCTGTTTTGGTTGCATGCTCTTCAGTTTTGGGAGCAGCGTGCTCTTCAGTTTTGGGAGCAGCGTGCTCTTCGGTTTTGGGAGCAGCGTGCTCTTCGGTTTTGGGAGCAGCGTGCTCTTCGGTTTTGGGAGCAGCGTGCTCTTCGGTTTTGGGAGCAGCATGCTCTTCAGTTTTGGGAGCAGCATGCTCTTCGGTCTTTGTTTCGTGACTGCTGCTGCTTTGCGAGCTTTCGGTGCCATGTCCGCCTTTGGCGTGACCAGCCATCATTTTATTTGTCGTGATAGAGACGGCTGTAATAATACCAATCAGAATGGCCAGGGAAAAGAACGAAAGAACGATGACCTTCATTTGATCTGCGGGTTTCATGAGGAATTACCTTTCTAGGATATTGATGAAATCGTGTGTGTGTATTTTGCTATTTGCAATTCATTGTACCTGAATCAGTTGTAGTGCGGTTGGGTCTTCAGAGGGGCAATACTCTCCTTGTCCTGCTGGTACCAGGCCATAAAAATCCGAATAAAAGCAATGCTGAAAACCAACATGCCCGTGATTTTCATGAGGACGCCTCCCAATTGTTGATCCCCTTGTGCCGTTAAGACAGTCAATCGGGGTGCCAATTCATAGGTTTGATATAAGACTGAGCGGGAAAAGGTGACAAATGCAAAGACAGGCATTTGTGCAATGGTCAAGGCTCCGAGGTACATCATTTGAAAACCAAATGAAAGGCGTAAATTTTCGATGGGATTGCGCACGGGCATCCACATCAAAAGCGCACCTAAAATAAAGGTCAAATGCTCTAAATTGTGTACCATGCGATCGCGCAAGGCCCAATCATAGAGAAAAGGAATATGCCAAATACCAAAAACAAGATTAAAGATTAAACAGGCGGGAATCGGGTGAACCAGTCGCTTAAAAATTCGCTCTAGCCAGGGCAATTGTTTGAATACCAATTCAAGCATCCATCCGGGTATCCCGATTAAAATCAGCGTGACAACTGGGTACATAAATAAATTGTGTTGGAACATGTGTACGCTAAACAGATATTTTTCCCCAATGCTGTCTATGGGAGAGGCGATAGCAATATAGATCAGTGCCAAACCAGAAAAGAAAGCCAGCGCCTTTTTGCGATCAAAAGCATCACTCTTTCCCCATTGCGCTCGGGCATACTGAACCAAACGATAATAGCCCCAGCCAATAAAGGCCAAAAAAAGCAGTGCCCCCCATTCCAGGCGCCACGTCCACCACACTTCAGCAGGAATATCTACCGAGGGTATGGCCTCAAATTCGTGGGCCCAGGCCGGGGGACACAAAAAATACAGCATTTTGGTTTATAACTTGGCCAAGAAGGCCACCAAATCGTTGTATTCTTGATCGCTCATACTTTGTTTCAAATTCGCAGGCATCAGACCCGCAGGGTATTTTTCGACGACATAAGCACCAGGATTTTCGATCGATTCCCGGATGTAAGCCATCGCATCTTTACCTGCAACACGGGTTTTGGCCCGTTCAGCCAGACCGTCTAATTTGGGGCCCACTTGGCCCACCGCACCCTCAACACTGCTGACAACATGGCAGGCAGAACAGCCTTTTGCTTTAAAAACAGCAGGGCCATTTTCTGCGTTGCCGGTACTGAGAGCAGCCAATTCTTTGGAGTCTTTGACATGGATGGAGGTTTTGGTTGGTTGATAATTGATCAACGAAATCATTGCCACCATGGTTGCCAAGGCGATTGTAAAACCGCTGAAAAAGATCCCCGTTAACAATTTATTGTCGTATTTGAGGTGCATGAAGATCGCCACAACAAAACCAAATTTGACGGCTGCCAGCGAATACATGCCAGCGTACATGGCTGCATTTGGCAAAGGCATCATCAAAATAGCCACTTCTACTGCTGTGACAATCCCCAGCGCCGCTGCCAGTTTGATGTAAACGGGTACGTGGTTGGGGTGTTCTTCATGTGCGCTCATGCTTTGACTCCTACAAACTCAACGAGGTAAATCACGGTAAAAATAACAATCCAGACAATATCGACGAAGTGCCAATAGAGACCGGCGACTTCAATATCCACTGCTTTGTCTTTCATATTGCCAAAGAAGGAGTATATGAACCAGCTAAATAGCCAGAAAACCCCGATGGCTACGTGCAACCCGTGAGTTCCTGTCATGGTATAAAAGGTGGAACCAAACAGATTTTGCTGGAGGGTAACCCCTTTTAAGACAAACTCTGTGAACTCATAAGACTGAAAGCCCAAAAATATGGCTCCAAATACGCTGGTCAGGAAAATCCAAAGCCGAAACTGAAAGATATCTTGGCGATTCACGGCAGCCACACTTAACGCCATAAGCAAACTGCTCATCAGCAAAACAAAAGAGCTGGCCGTGGTTACAGGGATGCTCAGTACTTCGACAGGATAGGGTCCAGTCAAGCTTTTTCCGTGGTAGATGATATAGGTAGAGATCAGCGTTCCGAAGAACATACAGTCTGAGGCCAAAAAGGCCCACATCATCACTTTTTTATTGGACACACCTGTATAGGAGTATTCTTCGTGATGGTGTTCTTCATGGTGGTGCTGATGATCCACCGCTGCTGCTGCATGGCTCATCAGTTATAAGCCCCACTTTCTTTGGTTGGATCAATCATTTCTCCGCCGGGACCCTCCAGGGCCCAACCGAAGATGGAAAAGGTCAGAATCAGGAAACCACCAACTGCAATGGGCAGAAACATCATCAGATTGTCTTTTAAGAAAATCATACCCATACCAAAGATGAACATTCCCAGACCCGCAATCAAGGGGTAATAAGAAGGTGCAGGCATGTGAATCAGATTGCCATCCCATGAAGCAGAGGCTTTTCCGCTTTGTTTTTTGTGCCAGAAATCATCCAGGTGTGTCACCTGGGGAATAACGGCAAAATTGTACTCGGGGGGTGGAGAAGGAATACTCCACTCCAATGTGCGACCATCCCAAGGATCATCTCCTGCAATTTCACCTTTTTTGACCGAGTGATACATATTGATAAAAAACAGCAGGAAACCAACCGCGAGAACAAACGCCCCGGCAGTAATAAAATGGTTCCAGAAATTCCAACCCATATCTGCGTGATAGGTGTAGATACGGCGAGGCATGCCATTCAGGCCCAAAATATGCATGGGAAAGAAGGTCATGTTAAAGCCCACAAAGAAAACCCAGAAAGCCCATTTACCCAATTTTTCATCCATCAAACGGCCCGTGATTTTGGGGAACCAATAGGCAATTCCACCAAACAGGGCTGAAATGGCACCCCCAATCAAAACATAGTGGAAGTGAGCCACAATGAAGTAGGTGTCATGCTGTTGCATGTCTGCGGCAGCGGCAGAGTGCATAATGCCACTGAAGCCACCGATCGTGAACATGGAAATAAAGGAAAGAGCATAAAGCATGGGAGTGGTCATACGCAGGTTTCCACCCCACATGGTCCCAATCCAGTTAAAGATTTTGACCCCTGTGGGAACCGCAATAATCGACGTTGTGACAGAAAATGCCAGAACGGCGATGACGCCCATACCGGTGGTAAACATATGGTGGCTCCAGACTGCAAAACCCATGAAACCGATAAAGGCCCCCGAAAAAACAATCAGGGGATAGCCAAAGAGCGGTTTGCGGGAGAAGGTGGGCAGAATTTCTGAGACAATGCCCATGCCAGGCAGGATCAGAATATAGACTTCGGGGTGGCCGAAGACCCAGAACCAATGTTGCCACATGATCGGCATGCCGCCTTTGGACACATTGAAAAAATTCGCTCCGAACATGCGATCCATCATCAATTGCGCCAAAGCAATGGTGATCGGCGGGAAAGCCAAGAGAATCAAAATATTGGTGACAATGGTCATCCAAACAAAAACAGGCATGCGCATCAGGCTCAGGCCTGGTGCACGCATATTGACAATCGTGGTAAAAAAGTTCAAAGAAGCGGCCACAGAAGAGACGCCCAAAAGCATCAGACCCATGACCCAAAAGTCTGAGTTATGGCCAGGATTGTATTGGGGCCCTGTAATCGGTGGGTAACCGACCCAAGCGCCGTTGGGAGCACCACCGGCAAACCAACTGACGTTAATCAGCACGGCTCCGGCGATAAAGACCCAGAGACTGAATGCATTCAAACGGGGGAAAGCAACGTCACGGGCACCGATCTGCAGGGGCACCACAAAATTGAAGAAAGAGGCGATCAACGGCATGACAGCCAGGAAGATCATGGTGGTTCCGTGCATGGTGAACATTTGGTTGAACATGTCACCGATCAGGAGATCATTGTTGGGCACGGCCAATTGCAAACGAATCAGCAGGGCTTCGAGCCCACCCAATACCAGAAAAAAGAGTGCAGCGAGACCATACATGATCCCAATGCGTTTGTGGTCGATGGTTGTCAACCAGCTCCAAATGCCCGTCTTTGCAGAGGGGCGGGGGCCCAGCATTCCCATCTCCGGTGCTTCGGGGAGGGAGTGCACATGACCTCCTGTGCTGATTTCTTCCGTACTTGTGGACATATTTTCCTCTCTTGTCAGTATTCAATCAGCTGATTATTTTAAGCTCTGCAGATAGGCCACCAGATCGGTGATATCTTTATCGCTCAGTAACATATTGGCCTGTTCCAGTTTCATCAAATTTCCGGGTTTCATCTGTTGGGGATATTTGATCCATTTGGCCAAATGTTCAGTGTCATTTTTATACATCACCGCTCCCAAACTGGTGCGGCTGCCAAAATGTGTCAGATTAGGGCCCACCATGCCCATGGCATTGGTGCCTTTAATGGCATGGCAAGAATTACAGCCTTGCATAAAGATTTTTTGGCCATTCACCTGAGTCACGGTTTCGGGTTTGACGGCATCCGCCTTTTCTTCGCGGCTCCATTTGTCAAACTCATCTTGTTTATGGGCAAAAACCAAGAAGCGCATTTGGGCATGTGAATCCCCACAAAACTCGGTGCATTGGCCATAATATTTTCCGGGCTCATTTGCATCCAGCCACATGCGGTTGATTTGGCCGGGAACAGCGTCCATTTTTCCTGCCAAGCGGGGAACCCAAAAACTGTGCAGTACATCGACAGCTTTGATTTCGATATCAATCGCGGTATCCACTGGAATGTGTAATTCACTTGCTGTGGTAATACCCAGATCTGGATATTGGAATTCCCACCACCACTGGTGGCCAATGGCAACGACTTTCATGACTTTTTTGCCTTCAGGCGGCTTGTCCATAATAAACAATGCCTTGGCGTTGGGGACCGCGATGACGAGCAAGAGCAAACAGGAGGCGATAATCAATGCGATTTCGATTTTTGCGCTGCCGTGGGTTTGCTCAGGAACCACAAAATCTTGGCCTGGCTTGGCCCGAAAGCGGAACAAGGCATAAAAGAAGACGCCGCCAACGGTCAACAGCAAGAAAGCGGAGACGCCTACTGTGAACCAAAAAACAGTTAATTGTTCTTGGCCAATGGTCCCTTTGACATCAAAAGTAGACATGGCATCCATCAATGCAAATGCATTTAAAGGGGACATGAGCAGAAAGCTCCCCACCAGAAGAGTGAGGCGCAAAATGCTTGTTAATTGTGCTTTCACGATTTTTCCTCGGTCTTTTGTACTCAATGTCGGTTGTATTTTTTACTCTATTCTGTCGTCCTTTGAGCCCAATGTCTGGAAGAGCGGTTAACGTCTCTCTGAGACCAGGATCTAAAATTAAGACCCAAATCAGTACTTATTCAATACTTACACCAGGATCTAAAAAGGAAACAAGGCGTTTTGAGTAGTCAAAATTATACTCACTTTAACATATAATGCCCCGTTCAAAAATATGAAGTGACATTCTCACAATGTCACCTTTATTTATGAGACCTCTGATTTTGATTCTCCTATTTGATTAAGGTCTTGGTCAGTGATGTCCGTGGTAAACTGTCTAAATGTACTAAAGCAATGACAGAGGCTTTCCGCTCCTCCTTGGCTCCCTCCCTTGCTGTGCCTGTTTCCCCCTTTAACATCGACTTCAGGTATCACAAGCAAAGGTTTGCCAAAGCCTCTGTGTTTGTTTAGCCGTGACCATATCTGAAGCCAGGAATTGTAAATGCTTGAACAGGGAAATATGACATTATCAGCTGAATCCACTCCGCTGGCCCCTGACCGTCAACAGCTGCGTCAGATTCTGCGCGATTGTTATGCCTTGACCAAGCCCAATATTACCTTTGAAATTTTGGTAACGACTTTTACTGGGATGTGGTTGGCCTCGGGCGGGCCACCTGATTGGAGTTTGGCTTTTTGGACCCTCTTGGGGGTTGGTTTGGCTTCTGGGTCCAGCTGTGCCTTTAACAATTATATTGACCGAGAAATTGATAAACACATGGAGCGCACCCGCAACCGTCCTCTGCCTACAGGTCGGCTTTCTCCACATGTTGCGCTGGTTTTAGGCAGTGTTTTTGGCGTGCTGTCTTTTGCTGTTTTGCTTTGGAAAGTCAATCCCATCACCGCAGGTTTAACGCTTTTTACGGGTTTTTATTATGTTGTGATCTACACACTCTGGTTGAAGCGGAGCAGTCCATTAAATACCTCCTTGGGGGGGGTCTCTGGTGCTCTGCCTGCTGTTTTGGGCGTCACTGCGGTTGCCAATCAGTTGACACCTGTGGCTTTTGCGCTGTTTGGTATCATGTACATTTGGCAGCCCCCGCATTTTTGGGCCTTGGCGCTGATCAAAGTGGAAGAGTATCGCAAAGTGGGCATTCCCATGTTGCCTGTGGTCAAAGGAGAAGCCGTGACCAAACGGCAGATGTTACTTTACACACTGGCCTTGATACCTGCTTCCACCAGCCTGTATTGGTTAAATGCCACTGGTTGGATTTATTTACTCACCGCTTTAATTTTGGGAGCTATCTACCTGGGTCTCACCATTGATTTCATTCGTAAGCCAGTCACTCGTAAGCGGGCTTACCGCCTGTTTTTCTTTTCGATTATTTATCTTTGTCTGCTTTTTGTGATGATGTTTGTCAACGCCATTCCCGTTTGAGGCCGAACATGGAAAAAAAAGAAGAAAAAAAAGAATCCACTTTGTTTTTACCCCAGTTGGTTGCCTTGGGGCTGATTGCCTCCGTTCTGGCGGCTGCCAGTCAAGCTGTCAACCAACCTGCTCAGTTCAGCGCACACGTTAATCAGGAGATTCATGTCTCTGTAACACCGGGTGCAAGCGCAGGAGAATTGCCTGTCTATGGCCAATTAAGTGATTTTTCATTTACTGAGCGCAATGGCACATCTTATGGGGCTGATGAGCTGAAACAACATCCTTGGATTGCCGATTTTATCTATACCAGTTGTACGACTGAATGCCCCTTGATGAGTTCTGAAATGGCGCGTCTGCAAAAAGCGCTGCCAGAACAAACCCCTGTCAAGCTAGTGTCTTTTACCGTTGACCCAGAAGTAGACACCCCTGCCCGTTTGGCGGAATATGCCGAGCGTTTTCAGGCCAAACCTGAGGTCTGGAAGTTTTTGACAGGGCCTCGCGAAAAATTGTATACATTGGCGCAGAAGGGGTTTCACTTGCCAGCCCAGGCGATTGAGGTTGCCCCCCAGAAGCACCATGAATCAGACCCTGCACACGGTGCATCGGCACCCAAAGAAAACCCTTTTTTACACAGTCAAAAATTTGTGCTGGTGGACCAAGACCTACAGATACGAGGCTATTATGACAGCACGCGCCCAGAAGAATTAGAGCGCTTGTTAAAGACCGATTTGCCCCGTCTTCTGAAACAGCCTTGAGTCTTCCGGTCGGAAATGGCCGGTCCATGAAGTTTTCTCAGCCCGTTGGACGGGGCTATGACTTTGATTATTTTAAGACCCGCACCCACAGCCGTGTTATTTTGCTCTTTGTGGCTGTCGCCTTGGTGGGTCTGGTTTTATTGGGGCGTCTCTTCTCTTTGCAGATTTTGCAACACACAGAGTTGTCTCAAAAAGCCGAACAGAATCGCATGCGGGCTGTACCCATGCTGGCTCCCCGGGGCATGATCTACGATCGCTCCAGTAAAATTCTCGCGACCAATAAACTCTCTCATTCGCTTTTGTTTCAGCCCGGCCGTTTATCTTCTCAGCAGGCCTATCAAAGTCTTCAGCGCCTTTCTCATTATTTGGGATTGCCTTATGCAGAGCTTTTGTCGCGGGTGCGTTTTGACAGTGTTGAGCCGATTTATCTGGCACACAATCTCAATAGCAAAGCCCTGGCTTTGATCACAGAAAATCAAGCACGTTTACCGGGCGCAGAAGTGGTGACAGAGTTGGAGCGTTTTTACCCTGAAAATGACTTGGCCTCCCATCTCTTGGGGTATATGGGGCAAATTACGGCTGAAGAATTAAAGTCTCAGCGCTATCAGGCCTATCGCCCCGGTGCTTTGGTTGGGAAAACAGGCTTAGAGCGTCTCTATGAGCGCTTTCTCAAAGGCACAGATGGGAAATCACTCTATGCTGTGGATTTGGGCAAACATGAAAAAAAATTAACCAAAACCATTGCCGCTGTGCCCGGAAATAGTCTCAAATTGACCTTGGATAAACCGTTGCAGCAATTTTGTATGGAACTCTTGGCCCGGCGTAAGGCACCCGGTTCGATTGTGGTAATGGAGCCACAATCGGGGGCTATTCTGGCGATGGTCAGCTATCCCGCTTATAACCTTAATTTATTTACCGAGGGCCTGACCCAAGCAGAGTGGAAAACCCTGCAAAATACCCGCTATTTTCCCTTTTTCAACCGGACTTTAAACGCCTATCCCCCGGGTTCTATTTTTAAGATTGTTACTGCGCTAGCTGCTCTGCAAGAGGGCTATCTGCGCCCGGAGCAGACTTTTTACAGCAAAGGCTATCTCAATGTCGGTGGGCATATCTTTTACGATTGGCATCGGGGGGGCTTTGGGATTGTCAATATTTATCAGGCTTTGGCCCATTCGATTGACACTGTTTTTTATGAATTGGCACTCAAAATGGACATTGAACCGATTCGGGATTATGCCAAAAAATTCAAACTGGATCAGCCCACGGGCTTGGAACTCAAAGGTGAGCACCCCGGTTTGATTCCCGATAAAGACTGGAAAAAACGTGTGATTGGTGTGGACTGGCTGCCGGGAGATGCCGTGAATACCTCCATTGGTCAGGGCTATTTACAAATGTCGCCACTGCAGGCCACACGTATGATTGCCACGGTGGCCAATCGCGGAAAAATCCCCCGCCCCTATTTG
>JBFWRL010000194.1:0-9282 GCA_050248915.1 Candidatus Sericytochromatia bacterium | reverse complement strand
TGCAAGGCATGATTCAAGCCGTGATTTCAAGCCAATCTGGCCCCGGAGAATTCAAAAGTCCCTCAGGCATTTGTGCCGGACACAATGGCATTTATATTCTCGATCATGGCTTATCTCAAGTGCGCATGTTGGATCAGCACCACCAAGAAAAATTGAGTTTTGGCAAACGCGGTGCTGGTAAAGGGGATTTCAGTATTCCCAAAGGCATTGCCGTTGATGAAGATGACAATATTTATGTCACAGAAGTCCTCAGTCACCGGATTCAGGTCTTTGATCCTCATGGCGAATGGATTTGCTCCTTTGGAAAAAAGGGCACACAGGGCGGTGAATTTAACAACCCTGAATGTATTACCACGGATCAAAGCGGACGCGTTTATATCTTAGATCGCGGCAATCACCGCATTCAGGTCTTTCATTTCGACGCAAATGCAGGACATTAATTTTTACCATGCTCATGCAGCAAAGCTTCCAAGTCGCTTTCCCGCACCGGAGGCTCTTCGGGAAACAGGCGCACCAGAGCCACCCCCTGAATTTCTTCGATGGGAGAGACCCGCAAGCCAATAAAACGCTTCAGACAGTAAAACATTGTGCCAGAAATTGTAGCTGTCCAGGCCAAACAAGCGGCCAAACCGATACACTGAACCCCAAATTGCAGAAAACGGGATCCTGTTGGCAACATATCTGCATGGCCAAAAATGGGCACACACAAAATCCCCAAAGCGCCACAAACACAGTGAACGGAAACAGCTCCCACCGGGTCATCGAGTTTGAGTTTGCGCGAAATAAACTCAAAAGCCAAATTGTGAACAATCCCAGCCAGAATCCCCGTACCCAATGCCCCCAAGGGACTCACCATCTGAGCCAGAGCGGTGACAGCAACCAACCCTCCCAAGGTTCCACCAATCAGTTTTTCCATCATATCCCGCTGTTTTTGAAACAGAGCCGCGTGCAAATAGGCACTCAAGGCACCAGCTGCCCCCGCCAGATTGGTATTGACAATAATCATGGCAACTTGAGACGATTTAAACTGCAGCAAACTGCCGCCATTGAACCCCCACCAACCCAACCACAGAGCCAAAACACCCAATCCAGCCAAAGCCACATTGGAAGGTTCAAACTTACGCATCTGTCCGTCACGGTCAAAGCGCCCCAAACGGGGGCCCACCATCCAAATGCCAATCAAAGAAACAGTTCCGCCAATAATATGCACCACACTGGCACCGGCAAAGTCGACATACCCCAATTGTTTCAGCCAAGCATGGTTGCTTTCAAAAAACAAATCACCCCAAACCCAATGGCCAAAAACCGGGAAGATCAAAGAACTGACCACCATCGCGGCCAAAATATAGGGAATAAAGGCCGTGCGCTCAGCCATGGCACCAGAAACAATGGTTGTAGCGGTGCCCGCATAAGCCAATTGGAAGAGAAAAAAGAGAATGCCCAGAGGCAGAGCACCGGACATATCCAAATGGGTAAAAGCGAAGAGATCCGAGCCTGCAATGCCACTAACACTGTGACCAAACATCAGGCCAAAACCCACAAGATAAAAACAAATGCCCGCAACGCACCAATCAGCCACATTTTTGAGCGCCACGGCCGCCACATGTTTACTGCGTGCCAAACCTGTTTCCAAACAGAGAAAGCCTGCCTGCATCGAAAACACCAAAGCCGCAGAAATCATCAGCCAGAGCCGATCAGCCTCGGTAAACTGGATCTGATGGGGGTTTGCAAAAGCAGGCGAAACACAGGCCGGAAGCAAAAATGCTCCCGCCAAAACCCAGAAAATAAGCAGCCTATTGGAAAAAGATGTCAAAAACATATTTGTATTGTGACACAATTCAGAGTCAAACCCAAAAAATTTTCAACAAAAAGCCAGAAAGAAACAAAAAAATCAATTTTAAACAGAATAATCGGTTATTTTGGTTAATTTTAAAAATAAAATATTTTCTCTTGCGAAGATAATCATTCATGGATTATTATCTTTCTTCATTGGGTATAATAGGAGTTATAAATGGTTGTAAATAACTCCTCGAAACAGCGATTTTCTAGACAAGGGTCTTTTTCAATGCTCGCTTCTTATACTGGGACTCACACGAAAGTCCCACTTTTTCGCAAAAACCCTGAATCCAGTCGCCTGGGAACCAAACTGATTGATGTTGCCCTTGAGTATTTAGTTGAACAGGGCTTGGAGCGTTTGACTTTCCGCAAACTGGCTGAACAAATGCAATCCACAGAAGCATCTATCTATCGCTATTTTACCAATAAGTACCAACTGCTCAGCTATTTGGCTTACCGGGGCCTGTCTGGCATTTTTAATTATCTTTCCGAAAAACTCCCCAAAACCCCTGTTGAACAACAACTTCATCTTTTATTAAGTCTCTTGGACCCCTCCCCCAAACTTTACGCAGACAGTTCCTTTCGACGGATTATCCCTTTGTTTATGGTCTGGAAAACCCATGAACAGGAAGCGGAAACCCAAGCTGAAATTCAGGTAGCTCTGGAACCCTTACAGAAATTGCGTTTTTTAATTTCGGATATGCTTGTAAATGTGGGTATTCCAGCTCATAAGACCCCCCTGCTGGAAAGCCTCTTGCTCTTCCAAAACATGGGGTTTTCCAGTATTTTTTTAGAGTGCATGCAATTAAAGAAACAGGAGATTCCCCTCTTTTGGGAAGAACTCCTGGTTCAGCAGTCCAAAATGCGTATGCCAATGACAACAGCGATAGAAATCGCCCGGATAGTAACAGACGAGGTTGCCGAAGACCCCCTTGAAGCAGATGAAGAGCCAGCTATTTCTGCGCTCACTCCCGAGATCGCCACTTCATCCGCAACCACGCTCAAAACAGCAAAGCCCACGCCAACAGCCCTCGAAAGCACAAAACCATTTTTGGACAAACCCACCCCTGCATTTAGCCCTCTCTTGCTAGAAGAAATTTCATTTGAAGCCTTGGACAGATTGGGTATTGCCCACATTATGCAGCGCAAAGCAGGCGGGTATAACCTGCTTGAAGTCAAAGAGTTTTTTAGCAGCTACGACTTAGAGCAGCGCAAAGACATGCTCAAAAAAGGCAAAGTTTCGTTTATCTCTTATGAGGGAATCCCCTTGGAATTGAGCGAAGTCTTAAGGGTTTTGGGTGTCGATCCGGCCCAGCAAAGCCCCTAACTCGCAGGGAAAAACCATTCCTGCAAAAGCAAACGAATTGCCTGAGCGAGTTTTTCTGGTGCATGGCGGATATAGTTTTCCTGGCTAAGATAATCCCCACTCACAATTTGAACAGGCAAACCAGGCAAACCTGCTTGTTCAAATAAAACCGGTTGTGATTGCTCTTCTGCATACCTGGCAATCAACCCAGGATCTGGCTCTTGGGTATTGACCAAAACAAAATCCAGCCAATCGCGTTTTCCGGCATGTAAATACAGCGTTTCTATATAATCATGCACGTGGTAACCCGAGGTTTCACCCAATTGGCTCATAATATTGCAGATAAAAATCCGTGGACCCGCATGGTTGACAATGGCCTCAACGACCTCTGGGAAAAGCAAATGGGGAATAACGCTGGTATACAAACTGCCTGGCCCCAAAATCACGGCATCGGCGCGCCGTATGGCCTCTAAGGCCTCGGGCAAGGGTCGGGTGTTTTCGCCCAAAAGTTGAAGGTGCGCGATCTGCCCCCCATAACAGGTGATCGCAGACTCACCAACTACCACGGTCCCATCCTGCATGCGGGCCTGCAGAGTGAGATTGTCCAGCGAGATCGGCAAAACCCGCCCTCCAATCGCCAAGACTTTGCTCGACTCTTGGATCGCACGCTGAAAATCACCCACCACTTCGGCCATGGCTGTTAAAAAGAGATTGCCAAAGCTGTGGCCCTCTAAATCACTGCTTTCGTGCTGAAAACGATAATTGAAGAGGGCAGTCAAAAGACCTTCTTCATCGGCCAAGGCAGTCAGACAATTGCGCAAATCCCCCGGCGCAATAATGCCCATTTCACGGCGCAGACGGCCACTGCTGCCCCCATCATCAGAAACCGTGACAACCGCAGTAATATCATGGAAAACCTTTTTAAAGCCGCGCAAAAGGGTCGAAAGCCCCGTCCCCCCACCCAAAGCCACCAAGGACATATCTTCAGCCCGTTGCTTGCGTCCGGCCTGATAGCGCGCCTGATCTTTGCTGATATCCCGGTGCTTTTCCAAGACATAATAATTTTGTTCACGTAAAACCCGACTGAGTTCTCGGGTAATTGCCACCGACCGATGTCGCCCGCCCGTACAGCCAATCGCCACGGTCAAATTGCTTTTTCCCTCTTGGCGATAATGGGGAATGAGATAGGCCATAAAATCAAAAAAGCGACGGATAAACTCTTGGCTGACTTCTTTACCCAACACATATTCCCGCACAGGTCTTTCGAGACCCGTAAATGAACGCAAATCAGGATTGTAATAGGGATTGGGCAAAAATCGTACATCAAATGTCAAATCGGCATCCATGGGAATACCATAGCGATAGCCAAAAGACGTTACGGTAATCACCAACCCCTGTTGAGACTCGGCCTGACCAGTTAAGTGCTCAGAAATGGCCTGTCTCAGCTCTGCAGCCTGCATCTGAGAGGTATTCAGGACAATATCGGCCTGTTCGCGGATATCCCGCAAGCGCTCTTTTTCCTGCTGAATACTTTCGAGCAGACTCATATCTTCGTGTTGCAAGGGATGGCGCCTGCGCGTTTCACTGAAGCGCCGCACCAAAACTTCGTCACTGGCCTCTAAAAAGAGAATGCGATAGACAAAGCCATGTTCTTTGAGCGTGTGTAAACACCCCGAAAGTTCGTCAAAAAAGGCGCCCCCCCGCAAATCCATCACCACGGCAATGCGATTGAACTGCGTAGAAATTAAGTCCACGAAGGCACCCAAGAGGGCCGGGACCATATTGTCTGCACAGAAATAGCCGAGGTCTTCGAGATGGCGCAAAACCATGGTCTTGCCAGCGCCAGAAGCCCCTGTCACAACAATGAACTGAAATGTATCTTTGGAAAAAATCACGGTGTTTTTTTTGCGCGTATTTTTATGGTAGAATGCTTTTGTTTGAAATGGGGTCGTAAAGCCGCATGCCATGTTAATGCAGAGTAGCAGTTGGACATGAGGAAATCAACAGGAAAGGTGGACGAAAGATGAGTATTTTATTAGATGCCCTGAGACACCGTATTGAGCTCTATTTTCAGCGTCTGGGCGCAGACTACACCGAAAACGAAGGTGAATATCTCCTGACACGCGGCAGTGCTGCAGTGGTGCTTTACCTTTCAGAGTTTGACAATCATGTTTTTCTTGATTTTCACGGGGCCATTGCCCACAATATTCAGCTCAGCCCTGAAAGTGAATTGGCTCTTTACAAAACCCTGCTCAATTGGAACGTCGCGGATGTCTTTGGCAAATTTGCCCTGGTGGACAACCAGGTAATTCTCAAATACCGCATGCCCGCAGATGAATTGTCGTTTGACACCTTCTGTTTTGTGGTCGATTCGGTTCTGGAGTACGCAGACTCTCTCGACGAGATGGTCGCAACGCTCTCCAACGGCCAACGCCATATTGACGCCCAAACGAGCGACGTTTAAATTCTCACCCCCCAAAACAACCCACAACCTGTGTTGATGGGTTGTTTTTTTTCAGAACTTGAATCAAGCCTGGAATCTGTGCTATCACAGAGAGATGAGACAGCGCCCTCGGATCAGAATTTCGCGTCCCACTCGGCCACCCAACCGCTTCAGCCGATTGAAGTTGCCTGGCTCCAAATGGACGGATCTGCAGCCACACAACCAAGAAAAACACTTTGTGGTGCATGATTGGGCAGAGGCGCAATCTGAAGAGCTTGAAATAGAGGCGGTTCAATCTCATCGTTTTTTCAAAATCCATTGGAAAGCACTCAAAAATGCTGAAAAATGGCAGATGGGTTGGCATTAGATCTGGGCTTCAAGTCCCTGTAATTTGAGCGTAAAAACTTCGTTTAATTGGTTGATGCGCTCCAAATCCCCCTGTTCAATGGCCTGCATCATGCTCTTGTGGAGCTGCAAAACCTCCTGCAGAAGCCTGTTTTGTTGAGCAGTCAACAGCGCTTTACTCTCGCTGCGTTTTTGCAAAGCGTCAATCCGCTTACGCAAATCCCCATTAAACTGCAACCAAAGATGGGGCAAAGACTGCAATTCACGCTCCAGCTTGCGCAGCTCTTTTTGCCAGTCTAAAAGCTCCTTCTCGACCCGCATGGGATCCCGGAGATTGTTCAATTCCATTTGCTTCAAATGCTCATGGTGCTTCTGAAAAAGAGGTGAAAGCCGAACCAGTTTAAGCTGGGGATGTAATTTGCGTAGCTCATGTAATTCCTGGCTAAAATGATTTTTTTGGGTCTGTAAAGCCGCCAATTGGGTGGTGTTTTTTTGTTTGAGTTCAGTTAAATTTTTTAAGACTGTCTGAGCCTGCTGAACCAATGCTTGGCCTTTTTCCAGATCCACTTCAAGGGATTGGAAAAAATCCAAGGCCTCGGATTGTTCTTGGGGCTGAGCCAACATTTGCACCTGTTCTTCAAATGAATCAAAGATCTGATCATAGCGGTTTTGCAATTGGCTCAACTCTTTTAAAAAGAGCTTGAGTTTCTCATGGGTCTCGCCTTGGTAGCCATGAAACTGAGGGAAAAGACCATCCAGACGCGCATAGACTGTTTCAATCTGGTTAAAACTGGCCTGACCCTCCAAAGAAAACTTGGCAATCAGATCGCGTTGGGCTTTTTGGCGCTGCCAAAACCGAAGCACCCAGGCAGACAGTCCCGAAAGCAGCAAAAATCCCAAAAGCAGAAAAATCGGCAAGAGGTTTTGTGAACGCGTTGAACGGGGAGACTCCAGGGGGTTTCCTGTTTCGACATTGCTGTCGACCATGTTTTCAACAGGTGGTGAGGATTTCATGGGAGCCAGCGATGGCCGAGCAGAAGAAGGGGGTTTGGCATTAAATGACTTGGCAATATCCTCCACCACCCCGGGCAATAATTCAAGATGATCCTGCTCTGGTGAACGAGAAGCCGGAGCCAATTGCTGAGAAGGACTTGATTTATCGGGCAAGTTGATTTCACTTGAGGCAGCCTGTTTCAACTCTGCTTTGAGGGCTTTCCCAATATGTACGCCGATTTTACGCCTATCCAGTGCCACCGCCAACAACATCGATTTTTCTGGCATCTGCCAATGGCGAAAGAGTTTTTCGGCGTAAAAAGCCAAATTGACGCCCTGGGTTTGAGGCAAAAAAACAGCCCTGACCTCAAAGGGATAGCTCTCCAAGCGGCTCGTCATGCTCTCCAAATAGACATCTTGAAGCTGGCCAGAAAGATCCGTCAGGCGAGAGTTTGGATTGGGAGAAGGCAAGGGCGGCAAGGCAGCAGCAGGAAAAGCACCAAGAAAAAACAAAACCAAGGCAGTCAAAAAAATGCCTTTGGCAAAACGGTAAACAAGATGATACATGCCCTAAATTATAGCTGATCTGGTTTAGGCAAAGTTTAGGCAAAACAAATTAAACCCCAAAAAACTTAATGGGTCACTTTGACTTATTTTTTATGTTTGTGATAAGATCAATGGTTGCAGCATTCATTTCGATTTGGAGTCGCTCGCAGCTTCTTTTTGCAGTTTACTTTAACGTTTTCATAAACTTCTAGCATCCAAATCTTATACAATATGGGCTGTACTTTATGTCTTTTATTTTAAAAATGAGGAGTACGTTGACATTCAGGAATGAGAAGCAAATCAAATAGCTTAACGGTGGAAGACGAACTCATGGACGACGAATTAACCGAAGAAACCGCAGCAGTAGCAACCCCCGAAGACGATGACGATGTTTTTAACGACGATCTCAAAGCAGAAGACGGTGACAAGGTTGAGTCTCTCGATATCGATCTCTCTACCAAAGACCTGAATCGTGAAGATGACATCAGTTCTATCCAGGTTTATCTGAACTCCATTGGTAAAACCCCCTTGCTGACCGCCAAAGAAGAAATTGATCTGGCGAAGCGCATTGAAAAAAATGATATCCAAGCCAAAAATCACTTGATTATTGCCAACCTGCGTCTGGTAGTGAGTATCGCCAAACGCTATTGTGACTTGGGTTTGCCCCTACTGGATCTGATCCAAGAGGGCAATACCGGTTTGATCCGGGCCGTGGAAAAATACGATTATAAAAAAGGCTATCGGTTCAGTACCTATGCCACCTGGTGGATTCGACAGGCGATTACCCGCGCCATTGCGGATAAAGGACGGAATATCCGTCTGCCCGTTCATGCCACCGAAGCGATTCAACGCTTGAAAAAAATTCGGCGCCAGTTGACGTTTGAACTGGGTCATTATCCTTCTGACGAAGAATTGGCAACTGCCGCAGGCCTGCCTTTGAGCAAAATCCGCCAACTCAAACGGGTGGTCAAACGCACGGTCTCTCTGGCCACGCCGATTGGCCCCGATGATGATCGCAGCTTGGTCGATCTGATTGAAGATGAGTACAGCGTTCACCCCACCAAAACGGTGATCGACAAAATGCTCTCGGAAGATATCCAAGAATTATTGGATACCCTCTCCCCCAGAGAACGCGAAATTTTGACCATGCGCTATGGCATCAACGATGATCGCCCCTGCTCATTGGCTGAAATCGGTGCGAAGATGGGCGTGACCCGCGAACGGATCCGCCAGATCGAAGCCAAAGCCCTGCGCAAACTGCATTATTATGGTCAGCGCAAGCGTCTGGATGAATATCTCCACGACGATGCCTGAACCCCGTAAGCAGCGTTTGGACCTGCTGCTGGTAAACGCGGGCCTTTTCCCCACACGGGAGAAGGCCCGCGCTGCCATTATGGCAGGTCTTGTGCGCAGTGGCAGTCAGATTTTAGATAAAGCCGGTCTCGCACTGGCCAATTTGGATAATATCCAAGTTCAACAGAACGACTGCCCTTATGTCAGCCGAGGCGGGCTCAAGTTGGCAGGTGCGCTTGCGCGTTTTGGTGTCTCTGCAGCAGATCAGATCTGCCTGGATATCGGCGCCTCGACAGGGGGGTTTACCGACTGCCTGCTGCAACAGGGTGCGCTGAAAGTCTATGCTGTAGATGCTGGCCACGGCCAACTCGATTGGAAACTGCGCCAAGATCCGCGGGTGGTTTGTCGCGAAAAGTGCAATGCCCGCCATCTCACGCCCCAGGATCTCTATGGAGAGGCCAACGAGCGGGCCCAGCTCGCAGTGATGGATGTGTCGTTTATTTCTCTGCTCAAAATTTTG
>JBFWRL010000193.1:0-9319 GCA_050248915.1 Candidatus Sericytochromatia bacterium | reverse complement strand
TCCCTAAGTAAGGGAGGCAAATCAACTGCAGGAATGGGCGCGGATTGATGAGACCAGGGTTGACCCCGCTGCGCCAAAAAAGCTGTTTGATAGTGACTAAAAGCTGTGGGGTAATCTTGACCTTGGTGCGCTTTTTCGGCGAGGCCCTGATGGGCCCTGATCCACAATTTTGTCTGCAGCTCTGCCAAGGAGGGGTTGTCAGGAAAATCGACGCGTGTGAGGGTAAGGGCTTCGCTCAGGGCTTGCCAGTTCGACGTTTGTCGCAACATCAAAAGCAAATTGATACGGGAATCAACTTGCTTAGGGGTGAGTTGGACCACTTGTTGGTAATAGTTCAACGCTTCGGCTTCTTTTCCCATGCGCCGCAATAAATGAGCTGTTTGACGCAGAAAATCAGGGTGATTGGGTATTCCCTCTATAGCGTGCAAATACGCTTCCAGGGCCGACTCAGGATTGCTCTCAGCCCAGGACAGGCCCAAAAAATAATGAGCATAGGCCCTGTTTTCGGTCTGATCTGCTTGAGAAATGGGGGCCAATACTTGCTGGCAAAGCTTCCGCAGGGCCTGCAATTGATTGGCCTGTAGTAGAGCGGCTGCGCTCTCTATCCAATGGGCAGGTATCGACATAGCATACTCCACCTGCTCCAGCGCGAGACCGCTTTAGGCATCCACCACTTCGACTACAATATGGGGGTTGCAGCGATAGCCTACGCCTCTGACTGTCTCAACATGGGGGGGCTTTTCGGGATCAACAATGATTTTTTCCCTGAGTCTGCCGATGTGTACATCTACAGTGCGGTCACTGACATTGGCGTCGTCATGCCAGATGACATCCAGGATGTGTTCACGGGTAAAGACCTGGCCCGGACGAGAGGCGAGCAACATCAAAATATCAAATTCTTTTTTGGTCAATTGAACTTCAATTTTTTCAATAAAAACCTGCCGTTTAAGCACATCAATAAAGAGGTTTGCGCTGATTTCGCGCTTTTGACCTGAGGCGGGCGTGGCTTTGATGGGGGGTTGTGTAACACGGCGCAACATCACTTTGATCCGCGCTTTAAATTCACGGACATTAAAGGGTTTGGTGATATAGTCTTCGGCCCCGAGTTCTAGGCCGAGTACTTTGTCAAATTCGTCGGTTAACCCGGAAAGAAAGAGGACGGGGATTTCAGGGTATTGGCTTTTGACACGTTTGCAAAAATCAAGTCCGCTCATGCCTGGCAAATTGATGTCTGCAACAATGGCTGTGGGCAGGGTCTCTTCAATGATCTCCAAGCCGCGTTCTGCAGTGGGGGCTTTGAGCACTTCATAGTTTTCTTCCTGGAGAATACGTTCCAGGAGCGTCAGGATATCTGGTTCATCTTCTACAACGAGTAATCTTGGACGAACAAACACTTAAAAAATACCTTGTAACCCTTTATTTCTATAATAGCCTATCAAATTGCGTTTAAAAAACCAAACTACAGCTCACAAAAATAAAATCGAGAATCAAGCGGCTTCTATTTGAATAGCTATTTTAGCATAAATTAAAAACCTGCAAAACCCCGACCTAGGCTTATTTGTATACACTGAGGGCTTTTTCCCTGGTATATTGCTTAAATGTTGCTACGAATGCAAGGAGATTTGGCATGTTTTACACCCCCGCCACGACCTGGAGCCAGATGCTCAAAACCAGTGAAATTCAGCCTGCAGAGGTAATTGACGTTTACCAAAAAAGGGCAGAAAGTATCGAAAAAAAAATACAGGGATACTTGCTCCGGTTTGACACGCCTGTCCGGTCTGCTCCGGGCCAATCGGATTTCCAAGATATTCCCTTGGTACTCAAAGACAATATCTGTTTGGCAGATCATCTCACCACCTGTGGATCGCGTATTTTGGGCAATTTTATTCCCCCCTACCAGGCCACCGTCAGTCAAAAATTGCTTGCAGCTGGCATCCCCATTTTGGGCAAGGCCAATATGGATGAATTTGCCATGGGGTCTTCCAATGAAAATTCGGCCTTTCACACAACGATGAATCCCTGGGATCTCACCCGGGTGCCCGGTGGAAGCAGTGGCGGATCAGCAGCTTTGGTGGCAGCGGGTGCTGCACCTTGGGCTCTGGGTTCGGACACGGGCGGTAGTATTCGCCAACCTGCCGCTTTTTGTGGGGTGGTGGGTATGAAGCCGACTTATGGCCGGGTCTCCCGTTTTGGCTTGGTGGCGTATGCCTCCTCTCTCGACCAGATTGGCCCTTTGACACTGACTGTGCGCGACAATGCCCATTTGCTCAATCTGATTGCTGGCCATGACCCCGCAGATTCTACATCACTTAAATTGCCCCCTGAAGATTTTTCCCGTGATTTAGGCAAAGATATACGTGGCGTGCGGATAGGTGTGCCGAGAGAGATGTTGGCTGAAGGGGTTGATCCCGAAGTGCGGGCAGCCATTGAAAAAGCGCTCGGGGTTTTTGAAAGCCAGGGTGCCGTCGTTGCAGAAACATCCTTGCCTCGCCTTAAATACGCTCTGGCTGCGTATTATTTGATTGCCACTTCTGAAGCCAGTTCCAATTTGGCACGTTTTGATGGCGTGCGTTATGGTCACCGCGCTCAAATGGCCAATAATTTGGTTGAAATGTATACCCAGAGCCGCAATGAAGGCTTTGGATCAGAGGTAAAACGGCGCATTATGTTGGGCACGTATGCCCTCTCTTCAGGCTATTATGATGCCTATTACAAAAAGGCCCAGCAAGTTCGGACGCTTCTAATCCAAGACTTTCAAGCCCAATTTGCCCAATTTGATTTTCTGATTTCTCCCACCTCGCCGATCACGGCTTTTCGCCTCGGTGAAAAGCAAGCTGACCCCCTCAGTATGTACCTCACAGATATATTGACCGTGCCTGTAAATCTGGTGGGGATTCCCGCTCTGTCTTTGCCCTGTGGGTTTGACCGTCAAAATCTGCCGATTGGCCTGCAAATAATGGCCAAACCCCTGGCAGAGGCAGCCATTTACCAATTGGCCCAAGCCTACGAGTCAGCCACAACGTGGCATACCTCTCATCCGGAGTTATAAACGTGTTAAATACGCAGTTTGAACCCCAGCCCCATTTAAACAAACGTCAGGCGATTATCAGCAGCGTGGGCATTCCTGAACGCTGTATTCTCTGTGACAAACACCTGCAATCGCCCCAAGACGAACGCTTGATGATGATCAACGAGAGTGGTGAAGCGGTGGTCTGTGTCTTGCCCTGTCATTTTTGTCCGCATTGCGCTGGGGTTTACCTCGAAGAGTCTGCACTCAACCATGTGGCCACCCTCTTTGAAATGAATCCCTATGCTGTGGTGGGTTTTTTGGATTATTCCCAAATTCCTGCCGACAAACAGGACCTGCCCCTGGGGGAAGATCCTGATTTGCCTGTGCCTTTGGTGGAATTTACTTCTGTGATGCCCCTGCAAAAGGCCCAACTCAATCTTTAATTGTGTCTAAGGTGTTTGTTTGGCTTTGATAAAGGCATAATTTAGGGTTTTGTAAACGTTGATTCGGCCATAGCCATAGTAGGTGTCAAATCCTTTGGCTCCCATATCGTCAGAGGCCTTTTCGATCAGGTATTTGACTTGGCTGGGCGTTAAATTGGGCAAGACACTTTTGACCAAGGCCGCCACACCTGCAACCGCAGGCGTTGCCATGGACGTGCCGTTCCAGCCAATGTATTTGTTGCCGGGCAAGGTTGAGACAATATTTACCCCTGGGGCCAAGACTGAAATGTGCGAGCCATACTCTGAAAATGCTGCGCGTTGATCACTGGCATCTGTGGCACCCACAGCGATAATGCCCGGATAGGCAGCAGGATAATTAATCGTACCATTGCCGCTATTGCCCATGGCCGCCACCAAAACCGTATTTTTTGAGAGTGCATAATTCATGGCTTTTTCTATGGCGGCTGAACGCACCGGGCTGGCAAAACTCATGCTGATCACACTCGCCGCATGATTGGTTGCATAAGTGATGCCTGCAGAGACCCCTGCCAAGGTACCCAGCCCATTGTCGTTGAGAATGCGAATAGGCATAATTTTTGCTTTGGGGGCAAATCCCGCTATTCCGATCAAATTATTTGTCGTAGCTGCAGCAATGCCGGCACAGTGGGTTCCGTGGCCTTGGGTGTCTGCATTTTCGACCTTGCCTGCCAGTGCGCTGTAACCGGGAATAATTTTGTCTTTTAAGTCGGGGTGGCTGCCATCGACCCCCGTGTCAGCAATTGCAATGATGGTGTTTTCTCCCAGGCCTTTGCCCTCTTTTGCCAGCGCCCAACCCTGTTGAGATTGTGCTTTGACGTGGGCGTATTGAAACTTCAACAAGGGATCGTTGATGGGGTAAAGCGCCGGTGGTGCTGACTGAACCATGCTCACAATGCTATCGGGTTCCACAAATTCGACATGGGGATTGGCTTGCAACTGGCCATACACACTTTCGGCTTGGGACAAATCTTGGCATTCCAGCAATTGGATATTTTCGCTGCGTTGAATGTACCCGACCAGGTTGACCCCTAACAAGGACCGTTCCTGTTCGCTTTGTGCTTCAGTCAGGTCTTTAAATTTGACAATAAAACGGCCAGGGACCTGATCTCCTGCTTGGAAGTTCTGCTCAGATTTGAGCCCAAAGTGTGTGGGCATCAGGGACTCAAGTTTGAGATCCGTTTCCTTTTCTCTCGCCAGGTCGGCTGATTGAAACAGGGCGGATTTGGACGTGGGGTGAATGTTTGAATTTGCCAATGGAATCGTCTGGCAGGCGCTGCTCAAACAGCAAGAAAGGGCCAATAGTTTCAGGGACAATTTGGTTTGGAAAGACATACGCTTAAAAAACTCCTCTTGATTTTTATGGGCAACCCGGCTGACTGCAAGAGTCCCGTGGCTTTGCGTCCCCACCTCGCGATGGGTTTGCCTTTTTCCTTAACAGAAATCACCGGATTTCTGTACAGGAGGTGTAAAACCAGTGCTTTACATTTCTTAATATGCGCTCTTTATCCTTGCTTCAGTTATGAGCGGGCTTACCCAGATACCGCAAGATTGATCACTGCTTAAACGTATGCTCTGTCACAGAACACATCTTTGAGTGGCCTTCCCTGCTAAAATGGAGGCTGCAATGATTGAGAAAAGGAACAGCTTATGGCCCCCAAAGTCGGAATGATCCAGGATCAATTTCAACCCCTTTCGAAGACCCCCAATTGCCGTTCATCGATGGCAGATCCCCAAAACTCCACCTATTATGTGGCTCCATTAACTTATTCAGGCAGCCGAGATTCTGCCCGCAGTAAATTGATGGACGTGCTCAAAGCCCTGCCTTTGACCCATTTGATTAAAGCCGAAGAGCAGTACCTCTATTACCAATGCCGCACCAAGGTCTTCAAATTTACCGATGACGTTGAATTTTATTTTCCGGCTGAAGAGGGTGTGATTCACATGCGCTCGGCCTCGCGGATCGGTTATAACGATTGGGGCACCAATTTGCGCCGCTTGGAGGGCATCCGGGCGGCGTTTGAAAGGGCCTAATCATGTCTGCGAGTTTGGATTTTCCTGCCCTTTTGGCCGCTGCCCAAGCCCTGAGTGAACCTTTGGTTGCTTGGCGCAGGCATTTGCATAGTTTTCCCGAGCTCAGTGGCCAAGAGCTTGAAACGGGTAAATTTGTGGCCCAGCATTTGGCCCAAATTGGCTTGACAGACATACAGACAGAATTTGCCCAAACCTGTGCGGTCATTGCCCGGATTCAAGGAGATCAACCCGGTCCTGTGGTGGCTTTGCGGGCCGATCTCGACGCTCTGCCAATTGAGGAGGGCAATGAAGTCCCTTATGTCTCACAACATCCGGGCGTCATGCATGCCTGTGGGCACGATGTTCACACGGCTGTTTTATTGGGGGCAGCCCAATTGCTTTGGGAGCGACGAAGCCAGATAAAAGGGCAGATCCGCCTGATTTTTCAACCGGCTGAAGAGCGCTCTGATTGCAAAGGGGCCAGTCATTTGATTCAAGCGGGGGTTTTGCTAGAACCCCCGGTTGAGGCTATTTTTGGCCTGCATGTTTATCCAGATTTAACCATTGGCACGGTGGCCACTCGGCCAGGGCCGATGATGGCCTCTGCGGATATTTTTCAGATCAGCTTAAAAGGCAAAGGCAGTCATGCTGCCCGTCCCCACCATGGGATCGACCCAATCTTAATGGCTGCCCAAGCTGTGAATGCCTTGCACCAACTTGTCAGCCGCCGCGTGGACCCCTTTCAGCCTGCGGTTTTAACCATTGGCTATATTCATGGCGGGGTCGCTGAAAACGTCATCCCCGAAACGGTCAGCCTGGGTGGGACTGTGCGAACGCTCTGCCCCCAATTGCGCGAACAATTTCCGCGCTGGATTGAAGATCTGCTTCGGGGCCTGGTCAATTCCCATGGCGGTAGTTTTGAACTCGATTACCAATACGGCACGGCCCCGGTGGTCAACCACCCAGGCACCACGGAATATGCCTTTCAGACCCTGGGTAAATTGCTTGGGCAAGAGCAGGTCTTGCTCTTGCCCGAACCCAGTATGGGTGGGGAAGACTTTGGGGCCTATCTGCAGGCCATTCCTGGCACTTTTTTGCGTTTGGGTGTGCGATCTCCCAACAAGCCCAAAATTCCCGGTTTGCACAATCCCCATTTTGATATCGACGAGAGGGCCCTGCCCGTGGGGGCGGCCGCATTGACGGCCCTGGCTTTGGGCTGGCCTAATCGGGCTTAGCTTAAGCCTAAGGGGTTTTGCCGGGTCGGGCTTCAAAGTGATCACGTAGGCTTAAAGCGGCATTGTGGCTGTCTTCTTGCCATTGGGCCACAAATGCGGCAAAGGCAGCTTTGTCGTAAGCGTCGGGGGTCCAGGCGTTGACCATGAGATATTCTTGCCCATTGCGATGTTTGTAAATAAAGACCTGGGTCATTTTGACCTTGTCGGCATTGGTGGCATTGATCTCTTCATAGAGTTTTTCACGCGCTTGGAGACTTTCGGCCCTGAGTTTAAAGTTCAAACTGAAAATCAGCCCTTTGCCAGAGGGAATGACAACAAAATCCCAAAGGTCGTCTTGCTCATGGGTGACGGTGAGGTAAGCTTCGTCTCCAGATTTTTGGGCTTTGCATTGATAACCCAGGTTGATCAGATCTGCCACCATGGCCTCACTTGATGGCGGCAATTCAGTGGCCAGTACGGGAGAACTCACGTTTAACAGCAGCACGGCCAGGGCGGCCAACAGGCGTTTGCTCATGGTTTTTTCCTTTGTCAAAAGCTTTCATGCGGTCTTTTTCTGGGCCTTGTTTGAATCCTAGCTCAGTCTGGGGCAAACTTCAAGGGGACCCCTTTGCCGCAGAGATACGATGAGCTGTCTGCTTGAATGCCTTTAAAAAGCAGAGGTATACTGCAGATACATCCAATCGATACAACCAGTTCAAATCTGGCAGGAGAAAAGACCTTTATGCAAATTACCATTGAAGACAATGCCAAAGAAAAAATTGCCAGTATGTTACAAGAAGAATCCAAAAGTATGAGTGCCTTGCGTATTCGTATCACTGGCCGCAGTGCTCAAGGCTTTCAGCATGCGCTTTCTCTGGTCGATCCCGGCCATGAAAAACCCGAAGATCTGGAAGTCAAAGCCGGTGAACTGCGGATTTTACTCGATCCCAAAACCGCCAAAAATATTGAAGGCGCCCGGATTGAATTTGTCGACGATATGTATGGCGGTGGCTTTAAAGTTAATAATCCCAATCTGCCCAGTTGGGGACACCCACTCGAACAAAAAGTCCAGGAATTGATTGACACCCAGATCAATCCCTCCTTGGCTGGCCATGGTGGCTACCTTGATTTACTTGAAGTCAAAGAAGACAAAGTCTTTGTCCATTTTGGCGGTGGTTGTCAGGGCTGTGGCATGGCCAGTGTGACCCTCAAACAGGGGGTGGAAAAAGCCATTCTAGAGACCATACCTGAGCTCAAACACGTGATTGATACCACCAATCACGCAGAGGGGGATAATCCTTATTATCGCCCTGCTGCCCCCCATCACCATTAGATTTGGAAGTGCCCATGCACAAACTTGAACGTTCCGCTGCGTTGCGACAATCTCAAGCACGGCTTTGCCGTCAGTGGAGTTTGGAAGACTTTCAAACTCAGCTCGAAGCGGCCGAAGTGACACGGGCCTATTTGGTCTACGAAAATGGGGCCTTTCGGCTCTCTCATCCCAAGTTATTGCAGCCATTGCAGGCCTTTTTTGAACTCTCCCAAGATTTTTCCAGTCACGAAGGTGTTTTTCTTGGCCGAGAAGCGGGGATAGATTCGCTCTTTTTTGCCTTTGTGCATGATACCCGGCGGGGTTTGGCTCAGGGGGGATTGCGTTTTACACGCTATTTAAACTTGGCTGAATTGCTGGTGGATGGCCTGCGCCTTTCCCAGGGAATGACCCGCAAAAATGCCCTTGCGGGCTTACATTGGGGCGGCGGCAAGGGCATAATGACGCTGCCCTCGCGCTTTTCACACCCCCGTGAATTTGCCTCTGGACCCGAGCGACAGGCGTATTTTGAGGCCTATGGGCGCTTTGTGGCCTCGCTGGGGGGAGTCTATTACACCGCTGAAGATGTCGGTACAAACACCCCTGACATGACGGCTCTTTTAAGTCAAAATCGCTTCACGACCTGTATTCCTCCTGAACGCGGGGGAAGTGGCAATCCTTCCCCCTATACAGCCAGAGGTGTCTTGAGGGCTATGCAAGCCGCCTGGCTCTCTATTGCAGGCACAGATGACCTGCGCGGGGTGCGTGTTGCGGTTCAGGGAACAGGCAATGTGGGGGCCCCCCTGATTCGCGCTCTGGATGATCTCGGCGCTGTGGTGATGATTGCCGATGTCAATGCCACTTCTTTACAAGAAATGTTGTCAGAACGGCCCCATTTGCAAGTGATTACTCCCCCTGAAACTATTTTTGATGCTGAGGCCGATGTCTTTGCCCCCTGTGCAATTGGGGCTCAGGTCAATCTTGATACCATTCCCCGGCTCAAAGTCAAATTGGTCTGTGGCGCTGCCAACAATATCTTGCGCGAGCCTGAAGCCGATGCCGAACGCCTGAAACAGCGAAATATTGGCTTTGTACCCGACTTTATCTGCAACCGCATGGGCATTGTCAATTGTGCTGATGAATGGCAAGGGTATTTGGCTGAAGACGTTCAATTGGCTGCAGAGCGGGTCTTCCCCGATACGTTGCGGGTGTTTAATTATGCCCACAGCCGGCATTGCACCCCGACCCAAGCTGCCCATGATTTGGCCGATATGGCAGCCTGCGAATTACATCC
>JBFWRL010000192.1:0-9370 GCA_050248915.1 Candidatus Sericytochromatia bacterium | reverse complement strand
CAGGGTCTGGGTAATTTCCACTTTGTCTTCTTGAAAGACAAGCAGCGACTTGAACCATTTTTGCCAGGTCAGACCAATTTGGCTTTTGATCGCCACAAAGCCATTCACCAGCGGAATATTGATCACCAGATAGGTCACAGTGGCAGCCCCAGCAGACACCATCATGTGCAAAAGTGGCAACTCCGAGAGCACCATGCCCATACGCGCATCTGCAGCCATGAGAGCCGCTCCTGCAGCTCCATAGGTAATCGCGTATTGGGCCATATTAAAAAAGGCAATGTCCCAGCCCCGGCGCTGGACAATCAAAATCGTGTAAAAATTGCCCAAAGCGGCCAGCACAATGACCACAGGTGCATTAAAGAGCAACAGCCCCGTAAGCAAAACCGAAAAACTGGCAGAAATTTTGCTGCCATGGGGCAAGGTGACGTAGGTCTGCTCAGCCAAAATGCTCAAAAGCGCAAAGACCAAAAAGTCCCAGCCATTGACGGCCCAAAAAGCATGGGTGTTGCGGCAAGAATAAGCAAAGACAAGCAGGCCCAAAATAAGTACAGACCAGAAATAGAAGCGCTCTGCCTTAATCGGCGAGAAGCGCCCAGTACTCAGCCCCTGTTCAGTGTCTTGGCCCATATAACTTCGAGTTTCAATGCGTGATGTGGTATTATTCTAGCCTACTATTGTGACTTCATACAAATTTCACACAGATTTTTAGAACATAAAAAACATACTTTCAGAACAACTGCCAGAACATATGCCAAACTGGATTTACACCCACAACCTGAGTCCCGGTATCTTTAAACTCGATGTATTTCAAATCGGAAGTTTAAAAATTGGCCCGATAGAGCCCCGTTGGTATGCAGTAATGTATTTGCTGGGTTTTTTCTTGACCTATCAGCTGATTTCCCGCAACCCCCGCTTTTTGAGCATGGGCTTTAACAAAGACGATGCCATGGATTTTTTGACCTATGGCTTTTTGGGTGTGATTCTGGGCGGTCGACTGGGCTATGTCCTTTTTTACAATTTACCTGATTATCTCCGGGAACCTTGGAAAATACTCATGGTTTGGACCGGCGGCATGTCTTTTCACGGTGGGCTGATTGGTTCGATTGTGGCAATTATGCTCTATGCCCGCCACAAAAAAATCCCCATGTTGCGCATGTTCGATATTGTGGCCATACCCACCCCCCTGGGCCTTGGGTTAGGTCGATTGGGGAATTTTATCAATGGCGAACTCTGGGGCAAACCCACCGCAGGCAATTGGGGTGTGCGTTTTTGGGAATACGATAAAAATCTTCAGAAAACATTTTTAGGGCCTCCGCGCCATCCCTCTCAACTTTATGAAATGGCCCTTGAGGGCATTGTTTTGTTTCTTGTTCTTTGGTTTATTTTTCGTTATGCAAAACGACTCAAAGAAGGCAGCCTGGGTGCATTTTTTTTGCTGGGCTATGGTTTGGCCCGGGCCTCTATTGAATTTTGCAGAATTCCAGACGAACAATTGGGCTATTTACTTGGAACCAATTGGCTGACCATGGGACACATCCTCTGTTTGCCCATGATTCTCGGTGGACTTGCCATGTTGGTCTGGGTCAATCGTGCCTCAGCCCCCAGCTTGGCAAAAAGTTTGGCTTTACCACTCAAAATGCCTCCCACAGCCACGCAGGCAGATGACAAAGCCGCAGAAAACACCGAAACCCCTCATGAAAATCAGACCACGGGTTCCGAAAAAGAAACAGGATCTCAATAGACAGAGATACGCATGAGCTATTTCATGGTAGATATCGAAGCCGACGGGCCAATCCCAGGTGATTATTCGATGATTTCGCTAGGAGCAGTGCTGGTGAGGGCCGATCTCGCAACCACTTTTTATGCACAAATGTGTCCGATTTCTGATCGCTGGATACCAGAAGCCTTAGCTCCCAGCGGTTTTCGTCGTGAACAGACCTATGCCTTTAGCGAGCCCCCCGATGAGATGGCGCGCTTTGCCACCTGGATCGAAGCAAACAGTGTGGGGCGGCCAATGTTTATCTCGGATAACAATGGCTTTGACTGGATGTTTGTCTGCTGGTATTTTCACCATTTTCTGGGCCACAACCCCTTTGGTCACAGCTCAACCAATTTGGGCAGCCTCTACAAAGGGCTTGAAAAAGACTGCTTTAAGAATTTTAAGCACCTGCGCAAAACGGCCCATACCCACCATGCCCTCGACGATGCCAAAGGCAATGCCGAAGCCCTTTTGGCACTCAAAAACACAATGGGACTCAAGATTGCTCTCGACTAAAGCAGCGGTTTTCTTGGCGCGGACGCTGTTTCTTGTTAGAATGAATGAGCTTACTTATTTAAGAGCAACTTTCCCCCTGATCTGATTCTCGTTCTGATTCTCCTTGTAAACGCTCAATGTGAACTCTCAACTGGACCCTCGACTCAGTGGCTTGGAAAAGCCCAAAAGTAGCATAAACAGTTTAGAATCAGAGAGGAGGTGAGTGCGGGTATGATGGAAGTTGAAGTTGAAGACGGTAAAGTCGACGCAGCGATTAAAACCCTCAAAAAGAAACTCAATCGTGCCGGCGTTTTTCGCAAAATTAAAGAAAAACGCTTCTACGAGCCCCCGAGTGCTAAGAAACAAAGAAAACGCAAAGAAATTTTGCGTCGTGCCAAAAAGAAGCTGAAAAAACAGCTGAAAAAGTATTAATTTGGCACTGCGGGAGAACCTCTAAACACACCGGCTGAACTATGTCAGACCCTCAGGAATCCCCCGAACTCAATGGTGTGGCCAGCGTTGAAGATGGCCATATCCAGATCCGGGACCCTCAACCCGGAGGCTCACCTGCCCGTTTACAGGCAGATGACTCAGTTCTGGTGTTTGTTAACGAAGTTCCCATTGCGGAACCTGTGGAAGTGTTCTCCCGCACTTCTATTCGTGTGACCCTTCCCCTTTTTACCCTGCCCCGTTATCGTGCCACCATTCAGGTCGATCCCGATTGGATGAGCGCTTGGCTCCAGCTCACAGTGATTGAGCCGGGGCTGTTTTACCATTTGCAGGACACTCCCCCCACCCGAGATTTGCTGATCAAGACCATCGCAAAACCCGCTTTGCTCAAGGATTTCGAAGAAATTCGCACAGAGATTTTGGGCACAATCCAAAAACAGGGGGTGGTTTTTGGCATTTTAGAAGAAGCCCTCGATCAGGCCTTGGAAACCCCACCAGAAACACGGGTCTGTATCGCCAGAGGCACACCTCCGGTCTATTTTACCGATCGCTTTGAAGAACGTTATGCTTTTCCCAGTTTGCCAGAAAGCCCAGAAAGTTTAGATCTGCCCCCCTTAGAACTGGTTTATCCTGTGCTCGCCACTTGCAAGGCCGGTGAGGTCTTGGTGCAAAGATTCCCCGGCCGAGTCGAAAGTGAGGGCCGCAATCTCAAAGGAGAAACCCTCTCAGCTCCCGAACTCCAACGGCCCTTATTGGCCGCAGACGGTTCTGTGCGCCTGCAAAAAGACGGAAGCGAAATTGTTGCCAATCTGGAAGGCATCCCCTCTTTTAATGGACGGGATGCCCGTGTGCGCGGCTGTTATTTTTACTCGGATCCGCTCCAGGGGAACCGCGGCAATATCGTAGACGTACAAGGCAGTGTCCAAATTGCAGCTGATGTCACCGATCAGGCCCAGGTTTGGGCCCTCCAACATATCGAAATCGCAGGCCAAGTGAGCCATGCCCAGCTGGAAGCCGATGAAAATATCGTGGTGCATGGCAATACGGTCAAGGCCAAAATCGCCTCGGGAGGGGATGCCAGCGCCAGTATGCGCCTGATTGTGCCTGTCAAAAACCTCTTGGTGCAGATGCTCAAGTTGCAACACATGTTTGCCGATCTCAAAAAAACCGTTCCCCAACTGGCCCATCGCTCAGACAAAGCTGTCTTTCTACAATTGCTCAAAACCCAGTTTCCTGGGCTTTTAAACGATGCCGAGCAACTCTGGGAACAGCTCAAAACGCTCAAAAAACTCCATCCCCGCAAGGTCATGGTGCTCAAAGTTGTTTTGTCACACCTGATGAATCTTGAGCAAAAAGACTTTAGTGCCGCACTTTACCACGATTGGGTCGATAAACTCGGTGATTTTTTGCTCGATCTTGAAGCCCTGGAAAATCTCTCCAGCCATGTCTATCTCAATTATGTACAGGCCTCGGAAATATACGCTCAGGGCAATATCTATATCCTCGGCGAAGGCTGTTATAACTCGCAATTACACGCCCGCAAACACGTCTTGATCACAGGTTCGCCGGGCTATTGCCGCGAAGGCCTGATCGAAGCCGGCGGTCATGTGATTGTGCGCGAATTGGGCAGCCCCAACGGCAGCCGCCTGCGCATTCAATTGCAACCCCAAAGTCGGATCTGCGCTGAATTGATCTATCCAGGGGTAGAAGTGCGCTTTGGCAAGGCTGCGCCGTACCATTTTCTCGAAAAACAGGCGCGGGTAGAGCTTAGCCTGGAAGGCGAGAGCATATCGATTCGGCCCTTGCACTGATGCACGGGTGTTTGCCTGAGCTATCTGGGGCGCTGAGAAGCCTGAAAAATCTTGGCTCATAAGCGCTTAATTTAAGCTGAGTTTTAATTTTTTGTAAATTATGTTATTCTGGATTTAAAATACCCCCCCTATCCAGAAAGGTCTGTCCCCGATGTTGAACCCTTCACTTGTGATATCTTCGCTATTATTGCTCTTAAGTGCTTGTCAGCAGGGGCTTTCAACCAGCCAAAGCACAGCACCCCTGCCCCAGGCCAGTGGTACGCCGATGCCCGGCGGCGGTGGATTTCGCCAAGACTGCACGCCTTTTACCCGCGAACTGGAAAAAGACCTGGCGATTGCCAATCCCGAAAACAAAGCCAGCCTGACCCCAGCCGATTTGGGTGTGGGCAGCGATGCCTATTTGGAAATGAAGTTTCAAAGTGCCGATCAAAACAAAGACGGTCAACTCAATGGCGCAGAATTGCGGCTATATCTGACAGATCATAATCTGGCCCAGATTTGCCGGAAACCCTGATTGGCACACAGACATGCAAGAGATAGAGGATGATAAAAAATGCAAAACTCAATTCATTAGTGGATTAAAACAGGGGTTAAGAACCTGTTTAACGGCCTCAGTATTACTCACCAGTCAAACAACACCTGCCCTAGCTGAATTAGAAGCGATTCCAGAAGAACTACAAATTTTACGCACAGAGCCTTGGGCCCCTTTGAATCTGGGGGTTGAATTTCATTTGGGGTCGGGCGTGAGCCAAATCAGTCTGGTGGCAATGACCCACCCCGATTGGCAATGGGGAATAGGTACAATAATACCCAATTCAGGCTCATTTTCATTTCAACCGGGCCTTTTACTTCAATCCCGTTATTATCTGCCTGCAGCCCTCATTCCCGAACTATTGAACCTGCCATTTCACCGTTTGTACCTGGAATGCGCGGTCACCCCATCTCCAATATTCAACAATCGTTTTTTTAATCTTTCCTCCCTCATTGGCTTTGAATCTCGCCTCTTGGGCAGCAGCACGCACATATCTGCAGGTTTTCTTTTTGGCGTTTCCGACTATTTTTCAGGGAAATACGAAAAAAATCAGCTGTTTATTACGCCTCATATTCAAGTAGGTATGGGTCTACACTTACTTCAACCCCTTTCTCCCGAATATACACAAACAGTGGCAGAATATACCTTGCCGCAAAAGCGGATTCAATTGAGTGCAGGCACACATTTTAACCATTATAAATTGGGTTTTCTCCAAAGCTCCCCACCCGTACTTCAAGATTGGACTCTGTGGTACAGAGAGTCACAATGGGCTCTGGGGCTTTTTCTCAAAAGCACCCCCCAACTACTTACAGGGGCCGGCCTAATTGGGCGCTGGTATCTGAATCCCTCAACACACAGCCTGAATCCCTTTGTTGAAATCTTGGGTTATACGGGTGCCTGGGCTGAGCGATACCAAACTAAATCAGATTTTTCAGCTGAGATTTTTTTGAGCAGCAAAGTGGGGGTTGAATGGAAAATGCTGCCAGGTGTGAGCTTGGATATCGGTCTGGGATTGGGATTGATGGTTTCGCCTTTTGACTCACAACCTCAGATTTATCGGTGGGATGATATGTACAGCCTAAATTTGCCCTTTTCCGCGAATATCAACTTCAGCCTGCCCGTCACAGAGCCCTCCTCAGCGCTGCCTGCGCCAGATATTAAAGCCCCAGATCCCCGCACAGACCAGAACCAGCCCAGCCAATTTGAACCCGGCCTGTAGCCAAAGACCTGCCTCTAGATCGGCTTCAAAGATCGCAATTAACACCATCAATAGCAGGAGCAAAGTCAACCAGGGAATGCGGCGCCTCATGGGCTCAGCTCAAAGGTTTTGCCAATCAAAAGCAAACCAGGAGTGAGCAGATGTTCAATCTGCTCGCCGGTCAAAGCCAAAATAGCCGAGGGTTCCTCTGCCAGCACAGCATAACCCTGTTTGAGGTAAAAGTTCACGGCCCAAGTGGCTTCGCGATGTGCCAGCAGGTAGATACAGCCAAAGCCGCGCATCTTCAGACTTTGCTCCCAGAGCGCCATAGCCCGCCCCCCCAGCCCTTGACGCCGGGCCGAAGCCAAAAAATGCAACGAAGCCAGATAGACCGGCCCCGCCTCCAAAACCGCCCAGGCCAGAAAGCCCTGCGGTAGGCCTGCCACCTCAATCAGCTCGGCGCTCAGGCCCGTGAGCGAAAAGGGCTGTTCGCTCTCGATCAGCTGATCAAGGGTCTCGATATTGCCCTCAAAGGTGCCGGGCATCAGTTCACGATAGAGCGGCAGCACCTCGCGAAAGACCTGCTGAATAAACGACAGATCGACAACCTCGGCCAAACGCAGGCGGAGTTCAGTTGGCATAAGCCAACTCAAGCACCTGGCTAAAACGTTTGACAAAATGGGGTTTCAGTCCCTTGCGGATATACCCTGGCAATTCATCAAAATCGCGGCGATTGGCCTCGGGAAAGATCAACTCCAAGATCCCCGCCCGTTTGGCAGCGATCGTCTTTTCGCGCACACCGCCAATGGGCAAAACCTTGCCCGTCAAGGTCAGTTCACCGGTCATACCGATTCGGCGCGGCACAGCTTTGCCCGTGGCCAAAGAATACAGCGCAAGCGCCATGGTCACACCCGCCGAAGGACCGTCTTTGGGGGTGGCTCCTTCGGGCACATGTAAATGGATCATGTGCTGTTCAAAAAAGGTTTTGTGGGCCTTTTCCTGATCGAGCAGGGCCCGCACACAGGTATAAGCGATTTGGGTGGACTCTTTCATCACATCACCGAGTTGGCCGGTCTGTTTAAATCCCCCGCCTTTGGTACTGAGCGCCGCCGCTTCGATATGCAAAATGGCGCCCCCCATCGCGGTCCAAGCCAAGCCAATGGTCACACCGGGCACCTGTTCGTCGTAAATTTCTTCGGGGTTAAAACGCGGCTTGCCCAGGTATTTTTCAACGTCGCGGGTGCTGACTTTAAACGTTTCACCCTTTTTCTCAGCCATGCGCAGGGTCACTTCGCGCATGATTTTTTTGAGCTGGTTTTCGAGATTGCGCACCCCGGCTTCGCGGGCGTATTTGTCGATGATCATGCGCAAAGAGCCATCGGAGATCTGGATCTCAGCCTCACTCAGACCGTGTTGCTCACGCTGGCGGGGAATCAGGTATTTTTTGGCAATCTGCAATTTCTCTTCGAGGATATAACCCGAGAGTCGGATGATCTCCATGCGATCCAGCAGGGGCCCAGGAATGGTATCGAGCTGATTGGCCGTGGTAATAAACAGCACTTTGGAGAGATCAAAGCGCACATCGAGATAATGGTCGAGAAAGTCTTTGTTTTGCTCGGGGTCAAGCACCTCAAGCAGGGCCGAAGCAGGGTCGCCGCGAAAACTCGCACCAAGTTTATCGATTTCATCCAACATAATCACCGGATTGGCTGTGCCCGTGCGTTTGATCGCCTGAATCAATTTGCCGGGCATGGCGCCGATATACGTCCGGCGATGGCCTTTGATCTCCGCTTCGTCACGCATGCCGCCGAGGGAGAATCTGAAAAACTCCCGGCTGAGGGCATCCGCAATGGAACGGCCAATCGAGGTCTTGCCAACACCGGGCGGGCCCACCAGACAGAGAATGCTACCGGTTAAACTGCCGCGTTTGCGAATGGTGCTGATCAGCTCCAGAATGGTCACTTTGACATCGTCCAGACCATAATGGGTGGCATTGAGCACCCGCCGGGCTTTGGGGATATTGAGGTTGTCTTTGGAGTAGTTTCCCCAGGGCAGGCTGGTCAGGGTGTCGAGGTAATTGCGGGTGACTTGGTATTCTGCCGAATGGGTCTCCATCATGCCCAATTTATTGAGTTCTTCTTGAATGACTTTATCGGCTTCTTCTGTCAGTTTGAGCTTGGGCAGGCGGGCTTCGAATTTGTCAATTTCAGTGGTTTTGTCGTCTTTTTCCATGCCCAGCTCTTTTTTGATCATCTTGAGCTGTTCACGCAGAAAAAAGTCTTTTTGTTGTTTGTTGACCTTTTCGTTGATCTGGGTCTGGATTTTTTCCTGGATCATCATCACTTCCAGCTCTTCTTTGAGCAGAAGCAACAATTTTTCGCTGCGGCGGCTGAGGTCAAAGGTTTCGAGCAAATCCTGGAGCTTATCTGGATCTGCCCCCAAAATCGAAGAAACCACGTCCATCAGGGTCACGGCATTGTCGTAAGTCATTTGTGAAAGCAGCATTTTGACCGACTCTTGCAGAATCGGGCTCAGCCGCAATAATTCTTTGACCGCAGACATAATCGCCAAGGTATAGGCCTTTTGCTCATCGCTGGGTTTGGTCTGCGGATCATAATGGTATTGAACTTCCCAACGCAAAAGCGGTTCGGTTTGCAAAGTCTTGACCCGCGAAAAACGCTGCAAACCCTGGCCCAGAATTTGAATTACTCCCTCACTGGGCATATTGACCTTAAAAATCTTGATAATCGTACCCACGTCATAGAGTTCGGAAGCAAAAAAATCGTCGGGGTTTTCTTTTTTAACCAAAACCAGGCCAAACATGCGGTTGCCATTTTCCCAACTGTCTTTGAGCAATTCGAGGTAACGCTCCCCCGAAAAGGTAAAAGGCATCAGCACATTGGGAAAAACTGGACGGGGGTGAAAGGGCAGAATGGTCAGGGTTTCGGGCAAGACCTCCGAGACCACAATCAGCTCTTTTGCAGGTGTTTCTTCCCCCGGAACAGGGTCTTCGGTTAAAGCTTCGGGGATCAGATCTTCAGCAATATATACTGGCATAAGGGGATTCTAGACCTTCTTTTTCATGCATCATCTTTTTTTCCATTATAAGCCGAGAAGCGGATTCT
>JBFWRL010000191.1:0-9542 GCA_050248915.1 Candidatus Sericytochromatia bacterium | reverse complement strand
TAGGATTGGGTCTTTTCCAGCCCTAAATAGACATCGCTGTTTTAATGTTATACCCAAGAATAGGCATTTCTTAACACCTCTTTAGCGATTGAGATCCAAGACCAATTCATGTAAAAAATCCAATCCCCAGAAAAAGCCGTCGACCCCCAAGCGCTCATCATTGCCATGGGCCCGTGTGGCGGTCGCTTCGTCGACGCGATAGGCCTCAAAGCCATAGACCTTGAGCCCCAAGGCCCGGTAGAGCGAACTGTCAGTTGAAGAGGTAAAAATGGTGGGAACCACAGGCAAGCCAGGGTAGTGACGGTGCAAGACCCGCTCCAAACTCGCAAAATAAGCTGTGTCTGATGGAGAATAAAGCGATTGGTAATATTCTTCGATCTCCATTTTGACCGAATTGTCCCCGATCACTTCGCGCAATTTTTGCAGAAAGCGCTCTTTGTCTTGGCCGGGCAAAAGGCGACAGTCGAGGCTTAAACTGGCTGAATTGGGAATAATATTGGTTTTGTCGCTGCCACGCATGCCGGTAATTGAAATGGTGTTGCGCAACATCGCGTTGATTTCAGGATTCTCGGCCAAGGACTTGAGAAAGGTCGGATTTTTGAGTGAACTGGCCATGTCTTTTTGGTAGCCTGGCAAACGGGTCACATCGCCAGGGTATTGCAGACGCAGGCTCTCAGCCAGTCCTGGCAGGACCTCAAAGGGAATTTCCTGGCTGTAGGCCAAAATTTTGTGGGCGGCGCTCAGGGCGCGATTGACGGCATTGTCAGCCATTGGCACCGAGGCGTGGCCAGGTGTGCCAAAGAAACTCAGTTTGAGCCAAAGGGGAGATTTTTCGCCCATGCCAACCATGGCATAGCGCGCATGGCCACTTTCGTCTTCGGTGACCGTTTTGCCTTCGTCGATCAAAAATTCAGCATCGCGAAGCAATTCTGGTTTGTTTTGAATCATCCAGCGCGAACCCGAAGAATTGACTTCTTCATCAGCCACGGCCAGAAAAATCAAGTCGCGTTTGAGCGGCTGTTTTTCTCGTTTGAGCCGAATCAGGGTATAGAGATCGACCATGCCTTTGCCTTTGACATCAATCGCTCCCCGGCCATAGACAAAGCCTTTGTCGATCTGGCCCGAAAAGGGCGGAAAGCGCCAAAAATGGGGGTCAGCGGGCACCACATCCATATGGTGTAAAAAAACCAGTGCTTTGCGGCTGCCGTCCCCCCGCAAAATGGCATAGAGATTGGCCCGGTTATTGCCGAGTTCATAGAGCTGGTTTTCGATCCCCTCTTTGTCTAAAAGGGCTTTGAGAAAGCGTGCCGAGGGCAATTCGTTGCCAGGTGGATTGCTGGTATCCATGCGCAAATACTGCTGAAAATTGTGCAAGGCCTCTTGCTTCAAGGGGCTCGGCGGCGGCAACGGCGAGAGTGCACTTGCAGGCAAGCTCAGGCAGAGACTAGCACAGAAACTGACACTCAAGCAGGTTCCAAACAACTTAAGTAACTGAGATTTGAACATGGGCCCACTCCCGCTTTTTTCTTCAGGATACGCACTTCAGGATACGCAAGACTTCACCCATTGGGAAGAGCCGGCGAGGCAGTTAAAAGTCCATTTGCGCAAACACTCAAGGACGGTAATCAAAGGCCACACGCAGGCGGTTATCGCTGCCCAGCGTCGGCTGAAGGGTGGTACGCGCCGCGGCTTCGGGGCCCAAAGCCTGGGCCATCAAGGCCTGAACAGGCAGGGTTACCGTGGTTTCACCTTTGGCGCTGGCACGGCTGATCCCCATTTTTTGCAATTGCTCTATAATGGTGTCACGGGCGCTGCCGCGAATAAAGTCCAGATCGAGGAAGCCAAAGAGTTTGGCCTGATCGACTTTGATTTCGACCTGATCGCCTTTGATGCGCGCGCCAATTAAGATATCACTCACCACAGAGTGATCAAACTTCACTTCGATGCGCCCCTGATTGAGCGATGTTTGGGTGGGTTTTTTGAGGGCCTCAGAGACCAGCCCGTTGATCCAGGCCACCGCCATTTGATTGGGTGAAAAAGTGACATTTCCACGCACACCCTGATTGGAGGCCCGTACCTGCACATCCATGGGGCCAAGACTGGTTTCGACCTTTTGCACACCCAATTGCAGATCATAACTGACTTTGCCTTTGTCGCCCGTGATCAGGCTGCTGTCTTTAAGCACAACGCCGACAGATTCATTTTGCAAGCGAAATTGACGGCCCAGCAATTTGAGAAAGGCCTGTAAATCGGGATGGTTTTTGGCCAATCGCATCAACTCCTCAGATTTAATCCGCGAGGTGCCCCCCAATTGGGTGGTCTCAGACCCCTGTAACTCCCCTTCAGCAATTGCCAAATGGGTATTGCCACTGAGATCTGTCCGGGCCTTCTCGCCTCGGGTATCCAAACGCCACTGGGCCGCTGCATCCACAGCCAATCCAGCATCGGGGGTCGCAGCTCCCCAGATCTGCCCCTGATTGACCGTAAAGGTCCCATTTTCAGTCGTGACTGTGGCGAGACCCAGTTGGCCTGCGCCCATGATCCGCTCTTCGCTGGCCCCCACTGTGCCTTGGCTAAGCCTGACCTGGACATCGGCGCCGGGCGTATCAAGTTGGCCTTGGGCCGCGATGCCTTGAGCAGCAATCATTTCGGGGGAAGCGGATACCCGCGTGGCATCAGCCTTGATCTGACTGGTGGTGGTGCCATCACTGCGGCGCACTTTGGCATCAGCTTCCAGATGAACCCCACTGGCCGCCCCCGCAGCGGGCAACATGCCATTTTTTTGAAAATAATCACGCAAATATTCGACAAAATTAGGGGGTATGTTTTTGCTTTTGGCAAATGTACTGCGGGCGGCCGGAGCCATTTTGGCCAGAGCCCGCCACTCCGCATCTGTCACTTTGGCCATGATGCCACGCACCGTTTCATAACTCAGGCCGGTTTTACCCACACTGAGACCATGGGGCGTGAGCAATTCTTTGGCCGGTTTTTTCGCCATTTCAAGCCGAAAACCCATCAATTTGGCGGCAGCCTGAATCGCTGCTTCGTTGGGATTGAGTTTGACCTCAGCGGCACTGATCGCCGCCCCTGCCTCAGATGTGGTCTGACCATTGGCGCTGGTGGTCACACGCAGAGCGGCTTCTGGCTTTTCTATCAGGGTTTCATTGGCCCCGTGGCTGAACCCCTGCAAACCTGCAGAGGCTGTGACTTTGCTCTGTTCAGGCACAGTCATGCCCTGATCTTGAAAGTATTTGCGCAAATAGAGCAAATAATTGGCGGGCAGTTTTTTATCTGTTGCCATTTTTTTTACTGTCTGATCGTCGCCACTGGCCACCTTTTGCCACTCAGCGGGGGTGAGTTTGCCGAGCAGGTCTTTGACTGTATGGATCGTCAGACCCGAACGACCCGGGGTAATGCCTTTGGGGGTGAGGTAGGCTTTGGGATCGCTGCGGCCATTTAAATCTTGGACAAAGGCCTTGAGACGGACTTCAAACGGCGACTGTGCTTCGCTGACGGTCGCTTCTAGCGCAATTTTGGCCTGATCTGCTTTGACCTGAGGTGGGGCCTGTTCCGATGTGGCGATCACCCCACTTGTCACTTGGGCCCGCACACGGGCCTCCGTTTGAGTCCCTGATGGCGTCTGGCTGCTGATCAGGGCCTGCAGGTCGAGCCCTTGAATTTGCAGCAAAAGTCCTTGGCTGCTGCTTTCCAGATTGAGACGCCCCAATTTAAATGACAAATTTCCCTGCAATTGGGTATTGCTGGCCAAGGTACCCGTTAATTTTTGCAAATCCCCCAACAGACCTTGCACCGGCTGCTCTTGTAAAAAGGCCACAAATTGCCCCAATTGGGAGGGATCAATGCCCAGATTGGCAGCGGCTTTGGCCAATTCACCTTGATTGGTTGAACTGAGCAGCGATTTGAGCAAATCTGTAGGCACCTGGCTGAGTATTTTTGCCAAACTGGCCCGGTCAATCCCATATTCTGCCAGTTTTTTATCCACAGCAGTGAGGGCATCATCGATCTGTTTCTTGAGTCCCTGAATTCGCTCGTCTGTCAAGACACCCGCGGCCTGAATGCGGCCTTCGGCCCCGGTGACTTCCAGCGACGTGTGCTGACCATCGCTGCGGATTTCGGCCTCTGCTCTGTCGAGGGTCAACCGATCGGGGGGCGCGTCTGCAGGCCGGGGTTTGACCATTTCAGGGCTATCACCGCTGGCTGTGCCGCCATTCAAACCCGCGTTTTCACTCGAAATGCGCACCCGTCCGTCGGGCAAAATCGTGAGTTGGGGCTTTTCGGGGGTCAAGGTCACCCGTGAACCATCCAAGACAGAACCTTCACCGGCCAAATCTTTGCCATTCAAGCGCAAATTGCCAGGGTGAATATACACCCGGTTCTGTTCACTGTCCCAGTCCAGATCAATCTCACTTTGAATCCCCGAACCCGCATCCACCTGCAATTTGCCATTTTCAAAAATTTTACGCAGGTCTTCGGGCTTCATGCCAACAGCCCAGGCCACACCGTCAGCGACTTTGTCGCGGCCCCAATCAACGGCCCCATCCACCGTGTCTGAAATCGATTGCCTGACCGCTTTGGGATCTTGCCCAATACCAGCCACTGTCGCGTCAAAAACGCCGTTGGCCTGTTCACCCACCCAATTCCAGGCCTGAGAAAGTCCTTTTGAAATGGCGTCAGGGGTCTGATCCAAACGTGGCGCGACGATGCCTGGCTGCGGTTTGTTGCCATATTCCAAAAACAGCTGGCCCTGATCACTGCGCAAATCGGCGAGATGAAAGCCACCGACCCGAATTTGGTGGTGACCGGAGGTCCCGTCTTTGCCAGGTACGAAGGTCACTTCAGCACGGGGTTTGCCCAAAGGCAAGGCATCAACCACCCCTTGGGCAATTTGTTGGACAAAATCATGGGAGAGGGTGACATCCACTTTTTTAATCGATCCAGAAAGATCATCCGGCCCCCGCTGTTCAAAGCCATTCTTGTCTGTGAGTTGCAGCCCTTCAACCCTGACTTGAACAGGGGCATCTTTGCCTTTGGGCGGGACGGGAGCGCTGTCTTCAAAGAAAAGCAAAACCGACTCACTTTTGCCAGATTTGAGCTGATGCAGGGCCGTCAACGCATCTTGACTGCCTGTTTTGCCCGACAAGCTCTCTGCCATCCACTGTTCAAATTGGGCCTCCGTTGCCTGGGGATTCTCTTTTTGATAGGCCTGATGGAGGGTCTGTACTTCTTGGCGGTTCAGCGCGCGATCGGCAATCATTGCCTGGAAAGTCTGCCGGGATGACGAAATTTGAGTCACAATATCCTCCACGGATAGCATACAAGCACAAAAATAGGGGTCGCGATGTATTATAGCTGCTAAAGCCAAATATCTGACTGCAAAAAAACAAATTGATCCCCAAATTTCGCCCAAAACAGACTGATAGAAACAGCAAAATAATTGCATGTATTTTTAAAGTTTATGATACATTTTGAAGACGTTTTCTGTTACAATAGGTCTTATAGCTGAAAGTTAAATGAGTTTTGGACGCGCATATGAACCGAAATACCTCACCTGAATATTTTATGACCCCTGAAGGTCTGCGATTTCAGATTCGCAATCGCAGTCTTTATTGGCTGGACAGCGTTCCGGCCACAGATGATCACCCCACCTCTGTCGAAATGACAGAGATGTTGTTTGGCTGGTACCTATCCCAACGGGAACTGCCTTTGCCCACAGGTGAAGAGGGTGACCAGGCATTGGGGGAGGCGTTTGCCGAATTATTGGGTGGACAGGCACTCAAGTCCAAAGTGCCCGCTTAAAACCAGAACAACAAACATTCACCTATGGATATTGCTCTTTGGACCCGTGTACTGCATTTTTCCGCCCAAAAACATGCGGGTCAATTGCGCAAAGATGGTCAAACCCCTTACATCAACCATCCAATTGAAGTCGCTTACCTGCTCACGGAAGTGGGAGGGGTCTGCGATCAGCCCTTGGTGATGGCCGCCCTGCTCCATGACACCCTGGAAGACACGCCCACCACAGTCAGCGAATTGGCTTTGGCCTTTGGTGACGAAATTTGCAGCCTGGTTCAAGCTGTCAGTGATGACAAATCTCTGCCCAAAGCGGAACGCAAAAGATTGCAAATAGAACATGCCCCCCATTTAAGCCCCATAGCCAAACAACTCAAACTTGCTGACAAAATCTGCAATTTACAAGATATTTTGCGAACCCCCCCTGCAGACTGGCCGCTGTCGCGCAGATTGGCCTATTTTGATTGGGCCGAACAGGTGGGTTTGGGGTTGCGTGGTGTCAATCCAGCTCTGGAAGCCCGCTTTGATCAGATTTTGGCGCGCAGGGCGGAACTGCATTGAGCCCCAAGTCTCCAAGTACACACTCCAGCCAAGCCAATCCCCTGTAGATTGAATAGGTTCTGGGAACATGCACAAAAGCAGTGGGAATCCCCTCTTGCTGGGCATATTGTGCCAAGACAAACATCGAATAATTGCAAACATAGCGCCCGGCATCCAACGAAATTCGGCAATCGCTGCGCAGCGGCAATTGCCATTTCAGCGAAATCCAATCGGGTTGAGAGGCATCTATTTGCTGTTCACAATTTTGGCTGCGATCCACCATCTGGTTATAAGCTCTGCGTTCCAAACGCAATAAACGGCCTCGGGGACATTGGCCCAGCCCCAAAATATAGTCAGGTTTCAAGGCTTCAACGGGCCCGAGAAATTGCTCAGACTCAAAAACAACAGGCAAAACTTGGGTGATTAATCCCGCTCTGGCAGGTAAACGCAAGAGCAATTCTTGGGTGATATTTTTGCGGTAACGGCGAAAGGGAACAAAGCCATAAATCCAAATCCGGGTCATCATTTAGATCTTTCTCAATTGGGGCATTCGGGCCTTTGGGAGCGGGTATTTGGCCAATGCGTATGATAGTATAAAAACAGGGCACAAGTAAATGAGGGTGGTTCTCCCCCCCAAAAGGAGCACGGCATGAATCTGGAATTTGAAACAGATGCGGCAACTGAAGAAGACGAAGATCATGATGAGGCCTTGGGTGAAGAGTCGGATTCTTCTGTCTCTCTGATCATGGATAGCAGTGAAGAATACGACCTCTCTGATCAGGAGATTGACGAGAGTGAAGATGATGATTATTATGACACCGATTCGGATTTTGACGGAGACTATGATGAATCCGGGGGCGATAGTGGATTCTGATTCCTGATCCTCTGGCTCTAGCACGATTTGAGGCCGCAAAGGCCCTCGAAGCACAGGAACCAGAGGCCGCCAAGCGCACTTTCCTGGCGTTGTTTGCCGAATACCCAACTCTGCCCAATCTGGCTTTCCGGTTGGGACTCTTGCACATGGAACAAAATCCCGAAATAGCCCTGGCCTTTTATCAACAGGCGTTGGACTTACACCCCGATTTTTGGGCTTGCCGCAATAATTTGGCTTGGGTCTTGCAAAACCTGGGCAGGTTAAAAGAGGCCAAAGCGCAATTTGTTTGGGCTTTGGCCGATTGTCCAGAAGACCGTGCCCAAGCCCAGATTTGGGAAAGCCTGGGCGATCTGTGCCTGGCAGAAAATACCCAACAGGCGACCCAAGAAGCGCTCAATGCCTATCAAAAGGCCCTTGAAACAGCCCCCCAAACCTTGCGCTTATACATGAAATTGTCACGATTATGGCGGGCCCAAGGCCAATTGCCTGCCGCCATTCAAACCCTGCAAAAATTGAGTTATTTGGCCCCCGAGCGAGCATCAATCTGGTTGGCATTGGCAGAATTGCAAATGGCCAACTTGCAGTTTATAAGTGCCGAAGCGAGTTTAGAAAGGGCCCTCTTAAAATCTGCCTCAGATCGCGAAAAAGCACACATTTGTCTGCAATTGGCGCATGCCCAAAGTGAATCTGGCAAGCTCGCTGAGGCCCAGCAAAGCTTGCAACGTGGTGTTAAATTTTCAGCATTTGATGGTTTTAAATTGGCCCAACTTTCACTCCTGCCGCCCGTCTATCAAAGTCAAACTGAATTGCTTCAGACCCGGCAAGCCTGGGAAGCGGCCTTAGAAACGCTGGCCCAGAGCGCCGAGCCACTTCAGATTGTCGACCCTGTCGCAGAAGTGGGTTCTTTGCCCTTTTATCTCCCCTATCAAGGGTTCAACGATTGTCGCGCCCTCAGCCTGCTCAGTGACCTCTACAAACAGTTTTTGCCCCCAGAACCGGGACTCTTGCCACCGTCCAACAGCTCACGGCTGAAAGTGGCCTGCGTCTCACATTATTTTCACACCCACTCCTTGATGCAATGTTTTGGGGGATTGCTCGAAAATCTTTCCCAGGAGCACTTTGAACTGGGATGTTTTTCACTTTCACCGCTTGTGTCGGATGCAACCACTGAGCGCATGCGCCAAAGAGCTGATTTTTGGTCAGAATTGCCTCCCAATTTAGCCGATCAATTGCAAACCATACGCCGTTGGCAGCCAGATATCTTGCTTTATACCGATCTGGGCCCCCATCTGCCGACTTGGCTTTTGGGCCAGTATCGCCTTGCTCCCGTGCAATGGGTTTTTCCAGGGCATCCCGTCACATCGGGCTCAGCCCAGATTGACGGGTTTATCAGCAGCAAATGGCTCGACACAGCAGAAGGGCAGAGCCATTACCGCGAAAAATTGCTGCGCCCAGAAATATTGCCGACATTTGTAACCGCACCGCTTCTCCCTGCCCGACAAAATATTCGCGAAAAATGGGGCTTGCCGAATCACAAAAATCTCTATCTTTGTCCGGTCAGCTTGTTTAAACTGCACCCAGAAATGGACCCCCTCTTTGGCGAAATTTTGGCCCGCGATCCCCAAGGCCTGATTCTGCTTTTGGATCGGCCCCAAAGTGGTCTGGACACACGTTTAAAAGCCCGTTTTAGCAAAAGCATGGGCCCACAATCAGAGCGCATTTGGTTTTTACCGTGGCTGAACCCCCACGATTTTTTGCAATTATTGCTCAATGCGGAGGTCTATTTGGAAACCTTTCCCTTTGGCAGTGGCACCACTCTTTTTTCGGCCTTTGCCTGTGGCATCCCGGTTGTGGCGTTGGCCCCCATTTTTGCCAGAGGCCGTTTTGCAGCCATGTTTTACCATCAGATGGGCTTGGGTGAACTCATCGCCCAGAATCCCGCTGATTATATCGACAAAGCCTTCAATTGGGCCAATGATTCAGATTTACGCGGCGCGGTCAGTCAAGCCATCTTGGCAAAGAACCCACACATTTTTCTTTTTCAGCCTGCACTCAGATCTTTTGAGCGCGCACTCATGGAAGCCCATCTGGCCACAGGGGGGCGCAGCCTTTAACCCGGACAAAAAATGGCCAAAAAAAATGGCCAAAAACCAGCGGCCCGGAAAGACTTCCGGGCCGCTTATACAATCGCGAAATCAGACCTTAAATCGGCTGTCTTCAATGCTGGAGGGAAATTCCAGAGAAGGCAAGGTCAAGCGGAAGAAGGGCTCTTTGCTGCCCGCCTCATTGTACATTTCCCAGAGCACAATGCCAAAGG
>JBFWRL010000190.1:0-9558 GCA_050248915.1 Candidatus Sericytochromatia bacterium | reverse complement strand
TGGTGAAATAGGGGTATTTCATGCTGCCCGCTTTGAGACCCGCCAATTTGGGTTTGTTTTTGAGGGCTTGCTCATACTCCACGGGGGAGATATGGCCCAGTTCGCGCATGCGGTCGAGGGTCAGGCGCATGCGGTGTTCTGCCCCTTTGCGGTTGCGGTAGGGCGAGTAGATTTCGGGGCCTGTTAAAATCCCTGCCAACATGGCCCCTTCTGAGATATTTAATTTGGCCGCGGGTTTGCCAAAATAGGTCATGGCGGCAGCTTCAATCCCGTAGGCATTGTGGCCCCAGTAGATCTGGTTGAGGTAGAGTTCGAGAATCTGGTATTTGGAAAAGGTCTTTTCGACCTCGACTGCCAGCCAGGCTTCAGCCAATTTGCGCTGGGGTGTGCGTTCGGGGGTTAAAAAGGTGTTTTTGACAATTTGTTGTGTGATCGAACTGCCGCCCTGCACCGCGGCCTTGCGCTCAAAATTCTGTTTGAGGGCGCGGGCCATGCCCCACCAATCGATGCCTTTGTGCTCAAAGAAGCGGCTGTCTTCAGCGGCAATGATTGCTCTCTGCACTTTGTCGGGAACCTGATTCAAGGAAATCACGCGCCGGTTTTCTTCGCCAAAGAGTTTCATCATCAGGCGTTTTTTATCGTCGTAAATTTCGGTGGTTTCGATCGGGGCGTAATATTGCAGGGCATTGACCTTGGGCAATTGGGCAAAGCGCAGAGCCATGCCCGTATAAGCGCCGCCCAGGCTGGTTGCACCCAAAAGCAGGGGCAGCATGATCAGACGAAAAGTCCAACGCAAAACGCCCCAAAAAACGGCCATCCCGTCCAAAGGTTCTTTGCGGGAGGGTTTCTGGGGCAAAAGGGGAGAGGGCTTCTTGCGTTGCGAACTCTGTCTTTGCAAGCCAGGAGGCAGGGGGGCTGGGTATTTTTTCTCGGAATCCATGTCTATTGGAAGGTGCTCTCAGCCAAGATACCGATCATCTTAACACAGCCCCTTGAACTCAGGGGCAATGCACCTTTAAGATCATCTTCCCCCCGTTTCAATTGCGGGAATTAAAATGGCGCAGTTGATCACCCATGGTGTCTTTGATGCGTTCGGCTTTTTTCTGGAATTTGCGGCGGGTGCGTTCACCGCTATCAGGGGCTTGTAAGAGGCCCAAACCCAGACCCAGTCCCAGACCGACTCCAAGACCCGTAAAAAACATTGACCAGAGTTTGCGATTGAGATCCATTGTTCTGCACTTCCTTGAAATTCTTCAGTATCGCTGATCACCAGTATAACCTGGATGGACCCAGTGGCGGTATCAGAATCCGGATCAGTTATTGCCGATCAGGTCGGGATAATCGGGGCTGGTTTTGACATCTTCACCGACCAATTTGCCAATCCAGGGATTGAGACTGAGCAGACCGTAGCTGCCGCCGCGCAGGGGCAGCTCTGCAGGCATCAGGGCTGTGGCCCCAATGCGGATCGTGGGATCGCTGTCGAGTTGAAAGATCACCCTGGAAATGGGGTTGAGTTCGTCCAAGCGGTATTGCAGGGTACCGCCATAATACAGCGCCCCAATGCCCATTTCGAGCGAACGCAGATTTTCGGGGGTTTTGCCATTGCGATCTTTCGGGCTGGGGCTGTTATAAGCCGAGCTGGTACCGTCCACGGTTTCGCGCAGGGCATAGAAAAAACGCTGCTCATTGAGACGCTCAAATTGGCCATCAAGGTCAAAAATCTGGTTATAATCGTGGCCAATAAAGGTCTGGTTGCGCACCAGCAATTGGTTCTTACGCAAGAGGCTTTGCAGATCTTTGCTGGCCAGCTCTAAAAAGATCTCGGCATCGGGACTGTAATTGCCCAGGGTGCGCCGGAGTGCGGTCGATGTGCTGTCGATCGCCATCTGGCGGGCCGCTGAGCGTGCTGCCGTATTGAGGTTTTGCTGGGCGCTGACCGCATGGCCAAAATAGCCCACGGCCAACATCAGCACCAGCAGCAAGGGAAAGACAATGGCCAGCTCGACCAGGGCTTGGCCCTTTTCTTGCTGGCGCTTGAAAATAAACATCAGTGGCCGACCTCGCTGGGATTGTCTTCAATGGCCATCAGGCGCGGAGAGTACCAGTTCATGGCCAAAAACGAGAGCGGACTGATGGGTGTGCTGCCGGGTTGGCGCATCAATTGTGCCGCAGCCAAGCTGCGCAATTCGTATTGTTTGAGGTATTTGAGCAGGGCTGTACCGGCCTGGCTGGAGACGGTGCGGGTTTTGAGTTCGAGAAAGCTCTTGCCAAAAGTGCCATTGGTGCTGGCGGCGTCTTCGGCATAAATAAATCCTTCAATCGCGGGCAAACTTTGATTCTCGGGCAGATCGCCGATTTTGTCCAGCTCGTTTTCGAGGTTCTCACGCAGGGCGTCGTCGCTGAGATTGTCGTAGCCCTGTAAATTGAGGGCATACCCCATTCTCGCCGCTTCGGCCGTTGCTTTGCGCCCGTTGCGCTCCAGCCATTTATACCAGGCCTGGAGGGCCAAGCGCTCGCGGTGTAATTTGACTGCGTGTTTATAGGCCAAATTGGTGTGGGAACGGTAGCGATCGCCCAGTTCTTTGAACTGGCCCTGCAGGGGATTGGGGGGCGGGTTTTCGGGATCGACAATCGGGGGTTGGATCCCGACCGCATTGCCTTTGATAAAGGCCCGCAGGGCCACGGCTTGGGCGGCCCGAATCTCAGCCTGAGAGATCATGGCCTCTTGCGACATGGCCGCCCGCATCAGGGTATCGACATGGTGTTTGGAGACCTTGACCGAGACGGCAGCCAAGGCCGCGGCATCCGCTGCATTTTGAGCCTGAATGCGGGCATTGACCATGCGTCCGATATCAAAGATCACCAGCGCAGCGGCACTTAAGATCAAAATCAAAAAAGCCACATAGGGAATGGCCTGACCACGCTGTGATTGGCGTTTATTCATGGCGATAACTCGCCGGGCAGGGTTTTCATACTGGCACGGGTCTGGGTATCTAATGTGCTGGAAACCTGGCCCATGGTGGTTTCGACGGTCACGCTCAGGGTTTCTGTGACGGTTCCCATCACCTCTTGCAAGGCTGCGCCAAAACCAGAGAATTTTAAGAGATAACCCACCAGACTGGCGCCATTTTCAATCTCTTTAAAATAGGTGCCCACCAGGCGCATATTTTCAAATTGGCCGTTTTCTTTTTCGCTGTTTTCGAGGTAGTCCATGCGCGACCAGCCCCGGGCATTGTAAAAATTGATCAGATTGGTATTGGGGGGAGCCAATCCCAGTGCCTCATTATTGCTGCCCGATGGCGCATCTGCCATCTGTTTGGCGTCAAAGAGTGTATCGGGCAAGGCATCCAGTAAATCCACCCAGGGCAAAGGGCCCACGCTGCCATAGCGGTAATCGACAATGGTGCGGGTGCGCGGCCGCGCTTCGCCGTTATAGGTCCAATGTTCACGCGGCATCGTGGCACGGGCGGTGAGTTGTACCGGATCTGAATTGCCGCCCCCACTGAGGATATCAATGGCGTTGGCAAGCAAATCCAGGCGCTCGGTCTGTTTTTGCAAGACCACTGTGGCTTGACCACTGGCAGGCAGGGTATTGGGGCTGGTGATTTGGTCTACCCAGTTTTGGCCACTGCTGCGTTTGTAGCGTTCTTTGACAAAACCGGCTGCGTCGTAGCCTTCGCTGCGCACTGCGGCCACCCGCGCCGACATAAAAGCCAGGCCGTTCATGCGCAATTTGTGTAAATACGACAGGGTCAAATAAATCCCGCCGAGGGTCAAGACAATTAAGATCGGCAGTACAATGGCAAATTCAACCATGGCTTGGCCGCGCTGGTGCTGTTTGTTTTTGTTTGGGCGTTTCATGGCTAATAGACCGGCGGCAGACCAAAGAGGGTGACAATTGCCCCCCAAGAAATGGCCACGCCATAGGGCATGGGCTCTGTCTCACTTTGGGCCAATTCCACTTCGGGTTTCATGCCGGGGGCGGCTGCGGCGTAAAGTGCCCGTCCCACCCGTTTGAGGGTCGGCCAGAGGGTGCCGTGTAAAGCCGCCCAGATCAGCCCAAAAGCGCCACCAATCAGGGCGGAATAATAGAGCGCGGTGATCATGAGCTTCCAGCCAATCAGCGCCCCCATGGCCCCCGCCAATTTAATATCCCCGCCGCGCATCATGCCGAGCAGGCCCAGAATCAAAAAGACCCCGCCCCCCAGCAAAAGCCCCAACAGACCATCCCCCAAACCAGGCAACCCTTTGGCCCAGGCATTCAAACCCAATCCGATCACAATGGCGGGCAGGGTCAGCCAATTGTAGATTTTGCGCTTCCAGAAGTCGGTCACGGTGGCGATAATACCGATCAGCAGCACAGCGTAATACGTGGGGGGAATTTCTTTTAACATCTTGTCTTTAACATCTTGTCTGTCCTGAGATGTATTGTAACAGTCAGCTCAAAAAGCAGCAGCCCGGCAGGGGTGCCGGGCTGTTGAAAATAATTTGAAAGGGCTGCTTAGTTGGTTGCGCCGCCGCTGGAACCACCGGAAACACGTCCGAGTTCAGCGTTGACTTTGTCCAATGCGCCGCTGCCGTCGCTGCTGTGCAGCTTCTGGCCGATGGCTTGTACAGTACCGATGGCAACCACGGCGATCAGCGCGAGGATAATACCATACTCAACCATGCTCTGGCCTTCTTCTTCTTTCAACAGGGCAATAATTTTGTTCATCATAATTTCGGACTCCCTACAATTAACTTTTCTTGATTCATTTATAGACCCCAGAAAAAAGATCTGACGTCGCTAAACTTAAATTGAGGTTAACATGCTGTTAAATCTAAACCAAATTAACACTCAAAGAACATCGCTTTGTATTAACCTCCGAATTTTCTACGCTCTATAACCCTTTGTGCCAGATCCTTTGCCCTTTTTTTTGATTTGACAAATAATGTATTTACAAACATGTAAAAATAAATTATTATAAAAAAGTAATTAAATTCAAAGGACTTCAACCCATGTCAAAAAAATCAGCTTCTCTTTTGCTCTTAAGTCTGTTCAGCAGCTCACTCTTGACCGCCTGCGGCCCCAGCCCCACCACGACAGGTCTCTCTCAAAGTCTGACAACGGGGAGTATGGCGAGCTACAGCTATGGCAGTGGGGATACCGCCCACCGTTCCATGCCCATGCCCAGAGCGTCGGCTACCCCGGCTCCCTCTTCCGCCCCGACAGCGGCCCCAACCTCAGCCCCCTCTTCCGCCCCTGATTCTGAGCCCCTGCCCGCAGCTTCTGCCCTGCCGAGTGAGACCAGCAGTGCTTTGCCCAGCGCCGCTGCTTCGGCCCCTCCCGATGCGATTCAGGCCCGTTCTGGTTTACTCACAGCGGGGTCTTGGCGCGATCTGGACCATTGGGACTTTTGGTTGAGTCTCACCCGCAAAGCAGAGTGGCGGGAACAATTAACCCAATGGCAACTCTATCCCACCCAGCGGGTGCCCGTGCTCTTGCGCCAGGGGGGGCAACCCTGGGTCGATCAGCCTGTGCAACTCAAAGATACCCAAGGCAACCTGATTGCTGAGGCCCGCACCAATCAAGCCGGAGCGGCAGATTTCTTCGTCCATCTCGATGGCCAAAACCGCAGCACTGAATACCAGGTGATGGTGCCCGGCATGGGCCTGATCATGACCGATGTTCAGAGCCAGCAGGGCCAGTTCCGGGCCTATACCCTCAACCGCGAAGCTGAGCCCCAAATCGCCCCCAACCAGGTGGATCTTATGCTGAGTATCGACACCACGGGCTCGATGGGGGATGAACTGGAATACCTCAAGATCGAACTCAAAAATGTCTTGGAGCGGGTTCAGCGCAGTCAAGCCCAGCTCAATTTGCGCGTGAGTACCAATTTTTATCGCGACCAGGGAGATGAATACCTGGTCAAACCCTTCCCCTTCAGCAGCGATTTTAACCAGGTCCAAAACCAGTTATTGGCCCAGCGTGCTGGGGGCGGTGGGGATTTTCCTGAAGACGTGAATGCTGCGCTGAAAGATGCGATCCAGCAACATGAGTGGAGCGCTTCGGCCCGGGCCCGCTTGCTCTTTTTGGTGCTCGATGCTCCGCCCCACCGCAGTGAGAGCAATTTACGCCAGCTCAAAGAATTGCTCAACAGTGCAACCCGTCAGGGCATTCGGATTATTCCAATTGCCTCCAGTGGCGTGGATAAAGACACTGAGTTTTTGATGCGCATGCTGGCGATCAGCACGGGTGGCGAATATGTCTTCTTGACCGATGACAGCGGCGTGGGCACGGCCCAGGGGCATATTGAACCCACCATTGGGGCCCACAAGGTCGAAAAACTCAATGACCTGATGGTCAATCTGGTCGAGAAATACACCCGGATTCAAGCTCTGAACTCTTAATCCATCAGGCTTTATGCCCTGTTTTCCGACTCGTTGTTTGTGATTGCCCCGGCCCCAGAAAAAACTCTGGGGCTTTTTTTTGTTTTCAAACAGTTTCGATAAGTCGCTTGGCCGCGCGAATGCCCGCCTCAAGGATGGCATCGGATTCGGAGCGGTCTGGGGTGGCACGTGCTATTTGCAGTGTGCCGGCCAGCAGCCCCAAAAGTGCTGCTGCGTCTGCTCGCGCCACTTCCTTGCCTTGCCATGAGGACAAGTAAACGGCAAGTGCATCAAGGGTAGGTGTATTATGGGCAGCAAAGGTGTCTTGTGTCTCTCGGGGATGGCGTGCAACTTCTGATACAAGAGAAGCAATCGGACAGCCTGTTCCAGGGCTATCTCGGTGTTGGGGGCTCAAATAGACGCGAACCAAAAATGTGATATCTGCTCCCTGCAGGGCTTGCGTAAATTCATCATGTCGCGTATCCAGCATTCTGAGAAGGACTTCTTGAAGTAGCGCTTCTTTCGATTTGAAATGGGTATAGAAGGTTCCTACCGTCAAGCCAACTTTGGCCATGATCTTTGCCAGACCCACGGCAGCGATACCCTGTTCACGAAAGAGGGTTGATGCCGCCGCTAAGATTTGTTCACGCGTCTCTTGGTTGTGTTCTGGTGCGTATCGCATCTGAGCCTCGTTTTTTCTTCCCTTATTTCATCTTTATCACAATTTTACCTTTTGCTCGACCCGTTTCGACATAGGCCAGCGCTTCATTTGTCGATTCAAAAGGAAAGATCCTGTCTACCACTGGGCGGATTTGTCCACCCTCGATCAGTGCAGCGATTTTTTGCAACTGTTCGCCGTTTGCTTTCATAAAGAGGAACGAATAGGTGCTATTGCGTTTTGCAGCCTTTCGCCTGGCCCCTGCACTCAAAATCCGCGTGGCGATCTTCAATGTCCAGGCTGCTTTGATTTCTTCTGCAAAACCTGGATCCGGTGGCCCAGAGATCGAGATCAGACGCCCACCGGTTCGCAATATGTGTAGGGATTTTTCAAGTTCTTTGCCGTCCTGGCTGTGTAAAACCAGATCATAGTCACTTAACTTGGTTTCGAAATTCTCCTTTTTGTAGTCCACAATCAGATCTGCGCCGAGACGGCGAACAAGTTCAATATTTGTGGTGCTGGTGGTGGTTGCGACAGTGGCGCCCAGATGTTTTGCCAGCTGAATCGCAAACGAACCCACCCCACCCGAACCGGCTTGAATGAATACTTTTTGGCCCTGTTTTAGCTGGCCTTTTTCGACCAGTGCTTGCCAGGCTGTCAAACCGACCAAAGGAATCGAAGCTGCTTCCTCCATTGTGATTGTCTTCGGTTTCAAAGCCAGATCCTGCTCCTGGATGGAAATAAGCTCTGCAAATGTGCCGATACGATAGTCCGCTGGACGTGCATAAACTTCGTCACCGGGCTTAAAATGTTTTACCTTTGCGCCGACACGCAGCACAACCCCGGCCACATCGTGACCGAGGACAAGCGGTGTGTGATAAGGCAAAATAAGTTTGAACTCGCCACTGCGAATCTTCGAATCCAAAAGATTCACGCCAGCGGCATGAACCTGGACGAGAACCTCATCATCGCGAACGTTTGGGTCGGGTGTCTCACCCAGGCGCAGAGCAACTTTGCTCCCATACGCATCCAAAATAAAGGCTTTCATAAAGTGCTCTCCAATTTGTTTTTTAGTATCAAGTATTTGGTGTGTCAAGGAACGAAAGCGCCGTCTTCACAAAATCAGCGTAAAACTGAAAGATGCCACCCCAAAGTTGACAGAGAGATTGGGCGCATCAATGTAGCTCAGACCTGATCCGCGTTTTCTGTCTTTGTCATTGTTTGCACCTATCCCAAGCCAAATTGTGAACGCAAGATCTTATCGAAGAGCGACCGAGGCAGAAAACGTCGGGCGAATGAGACTTGCCGCGCGGCCTTTCCAGAGGGGTAGCGCAAACGTGGCGATTTAGCCCCTGCCGCAAGCACGATGGTCTCCGCCACACTTTCGGCTGTATCCGCCACGGCCATTGTACGATCAAAGGCCTGAAGATATTTGCTGCGGCTGGTATCGTAGGCCGGAATCCGAGAATCCGAGAATACAGTACTGGTTTCAAATGAGGTTTGTGTGGCGGCTGGCTCGATGACTGCAATACGCACCCCAAATTCCCGTACCTCATGATCAAGCGATTCGGAATACCCTTCAAGCGCATGTTTTGTTGCCGAATAATAGGCATTGTAGGGCGCTGGAATAACCCCCAGCCCAGAACCCACATTGAGAATACGCCCCCGCCCCCGCTCTCGCATAAATGGCAAAACCGCATTGGTCACCCGGACCACGCCATGAAAATTGGTCTCAAAAAGTGACTGAACTTGTGCGATTGAGCTTTCTTCAGCCGCACCCGTAATCCCAATCCCTGCATTATTGACAAGTAAATCGATATGGCCGAGTTCGGCCTGCGCCTGCTTGACCGCAGCCGTGACAGACGTATCGGAGGTGACATCGCACGCAATCATCCGAATGCCGTCACGTACTTCGCCAGGTTTGACGTTACGGCTGGTTCCGATCACGCGGTAACCTGCCTGCACAAGTGCAGAAGCAGCCGCTTTGCCGATGCCGCTTGATGCCCCCGTGATAAAAGCTGTTTTTTGTGTTGAAGTCATGATTTTTACCCTTTCTCTTGATTGCATTATGATCATAATGCAATCAAGATCATAATGCAAGTGTTGCTCCGATTTTTTATTCGAACTCGGGCATTATTGGCTAAAAGTACAGATACCCATGCCCATAGATTTCAGGGGAACCAGGAAGCTACCCCACGGTTATAGGCATCGTAAAATGTCTATTTGCGGTCCAAGCGAATCAGCTTTTCTGTGATACCCTTGGGGCCCACCTGCAGCAAGACAAAATGTGGATAAGCCCCACCCTCGGGTGAAAAATAGAGTGGCATGCGATAGAGCGGCGCCCCTGCACCGCCACTGATCAGCCATTTCACGCCTTCGCTCTCCATTTTGTCGTAGATATGGATGTGCCCCATAAAGACGTAATTGACCCTGTGTTTTTCGGCGATCTTGATCAGGGTTTCTGAGCCTTCGTTGAAGGCATAAAACCAGAAGATATTCTGGGGCGGGTGATGCATGATCAGAAATTTATA
>JBFWRL010000189.1:0-9566 GCA_050248915.1 Candidatus Sericytochromatia bacterium | reverse complement strand
TCAAACTCTTCTTCATTCATGCCTTTCCAGGCAAAAACTGGCACACCAGCGGCCGCCACGGCAGCAGCGGCATGGTCTTGGGTAGAGAAAATATTACATGAAGACCAGCGCACTTCTGCGCCCAATTCGACCAAGGTCTCGATTAAGACAGCGGTTTGAATGGTCATATGCAGACAACCGGCAATGCGTGAGCCTTTGAGCGGTTTGAGTTGGCCATACTCTTTGCGCAGGGCCATCAGGCCTGGCATTTCAGATTCTGCCAAGCGGATTTCTTTGCGGCCCCATTCAGCCAGGGACATATCTTTGACTTTGTAGTCCTGTTTTTGCAGGGTTTCGATTGACATAGGTTTTGCTTCTCTTTTCAGGGGGATGGTGGTCTGTTTTGACCACAATCACATCATACCAGCAGAGACAGGCCTTTGCGGGAATTAAGCGGGCAGAACCCCAGCAACTTAAGCGGGCTTGCTTTTGACCAGGGTCCAGGCCAATCCGCCAAACAAAGTCAAAGAGGCGATCAGAAAGATCAGCAGGCCCATCAGGGGGAAACTGCCATAGCGCACAGAGACCTGTTTGCTAAAGCTCAGATCTTTGTCTTTGCTGCCGGGGAGTGTTGCTTTGAGAATGGTCACCCCTGCATCTTTGGGAGTCCAGTTGAGGTAGCCATTGGCATCGGGAGAACCCAATGCCTCTGTGCGAGAAACCATGCTATTGGGACGGTAGGTCACACTGACCTGAAAGCGTTCCAGTGGCACGGTGGCGTGACTCACATAGATTTGAATCGCTTGGTCTTTGAGGGGGTAATTGTCTTTGATGCCAATACCCGGTTTTTCGGGGGTGGCCCAGGCCAAAGCGGGTAAAAAACAGAGAATTAGAAAAATCAAAAGGCGTTTCATGCTTGTTGCTCCTCTTCTGCGTGAAGTGGATGGTGATAGTCTTTGGCCAAGGTCAAGACCAGAGCCAAAATTGCGCCACCTGCGGCAAAGATGGCAAAACAGAGCCAGGGCAGCCAAGGTTGAAAGCCCTGTATGACAAAGTCATGGCCGTAAAGTCCTTTGAGTTCTTGCCAAGCTGAGCTGCCGATGATAAAGAGCAAAACGGCGGGAATCACCCATTTGATCAGGGTGTCAAACAGCGCAGGCAATTTGATCTTGGCATGGATATTGATATGTTCACGCAGGCGCTTGGCACCAAAGACCCAGCCCACCAAAATACATTCCATTAGCCCCCCGATCAGCAAGCCGTAGCCAAAGGCCCAATGATCGACCAGATCGATCAAGGTCAGGCCCAAGGTGCCGTTGCTGGCCAAGCTGGGATCAACAATCAAAGGCAGGGCAAATGCCACACTGCCGAGGCAGCCCACGGCGGCAAAGACGCGCACCAAGGCACCCCGGCTGGAAGAAAATTTATCAATCAGGGCAGAGGCCAGGCCTTCAACCAGCGAGACGCTGGAGGTAATGCCTGCCAGCAGCAGCAGTACAAAGAACAACACCCCAAAGGCGCTCACCAGCAGCGGGCCCCCGGGCATGCGGGCTATGCCTTCGGGAATCACAAAAAAGGTCATGCTCAGGGTGCTGGCTTTGGGCACAATGGAGAAGCTAAAGAGCATGGTAAAAATGGCGATACCTGCCAAAAATTCAAAGCCGCAGTTCATGAAGCTGATAATCAGGGGGTTGGAGACCTGGTCGGCATCTTCGGGTAAATAACTGGCGTAAGCGGTCATAATGCCAAAACCGAGTGAGAGCGTGAAGAAGATTTGACTAAAAGCCCCTTTCCAGACCTCGATATTGCCCATCACCTCAAAATTGGGGGTAAAGAGCAAATAGAGGCCGTCAAGCCCATTGGGCAGGGTCAGGCCGCGCACGATCAAAAGGCCCATGAACAGCCACATCAAAGGCAAGAAGATTTTATTGACCCATTCAATGGTCTGAACACCTTTGGCCACAACAAAGAGATTGGCTGCCCAGATCAATACCACAAAAACCACGGTTGACCATTGGCTGATCATTTCAAAGAAATAGCCGGTGGGATTGGGCAATTTGCCCACTTCTTTAAAGGCTGTGAGTGTTTGCTCCGGTTGCCAAAGTGGCCCCAGGGCACCGAGCAACATGCCCAGGCACCAGGCCAGAATTGTGATGTAATACATCGTGATCAAGGTGGCGCTGATCAGGGCAAACCAGCCCCAGAATTCACCCATGCGACCGGCTATTTTGTGCAAAGAGGGCGGGAAGGCACGGCGGGTATAACTGCCCAGGCCAAGTTCCAAAACCATGACGGGGATTCCCACGCAGAACAGGGCAATTAAATAGGGCAGGTAAAACGCCCCTGCGCCGTATTTATAGGCGTTGGCGCCAAAGAAGACAATATTGCCCAAACCAATTGCGGAACCTGCTGCGGCCATAATAAAGCCAAAGCGGGACTGCCACTGTCCCCGTTCTGTTGCTGCCATGGAATACCTCATTCTGGAGAAGATCGACCTCTATTGTACCGCAAGCGGAGCCCTGCTCCCAAAAAGCTGGACTCCCAGTCAGATGTTGCCTCTGGTACAATAGAAACTCTTCGACCTCGTTTGAAACCTGCAGGTGAATTTAGAATCAGGCATGTCTGACGATTCAAATAAACGCTTAGCTCATTATCCCGCCAGTGCTGACGATGCGGTGGTGGATTATGGTTATTTGGTGCAGCGAATTGCCTATAGCCTGGCCCGGCGCACCACGGATCCTGTCGAAGACCTGATTCAGGTGGGTATGATTGGTCTACTTGAATCGTACAAGCGCTACGACCCCACCCAGCCCGCTTCGTTTAAAACCTATGCCACCCATTTTATTACCGGGCATATCCGCCATTATTTGCGCGATCGCCAGCAATTGCTCAAAGGCCCCCGTGCCTTGCAAGAATTGGCCTATCGCCTGAGCAATATCGAAAAACGCCTGCAGCAAGAGCTGGACCGTGAGCCCACGCTTTTGGAGATTGCCTCTGTTTTGGATGTGCCGATCGAAACCGCCGAAGAAGCCCGGACCTTCGAGCGCCGTTCGCGCATGGTTTGGCTGGATCAAGAAGTCAATGACGAAAACCAGGAAAAACGCACCCTGCTGGATTCCCTCAGCTCTGATGAGGGAGGGGCTCAAAACCGTATGGATACGCGTTTGTATATCCTCGAAGGGATTGAAAAACTCGAGCCCTTGGATCAGCAACTGCTCAGGCTCCGCTATTTTGAAGACCTGACCCAGGCTGTGATTGCTGAGCAATTGGATATGTCTCAGATGGAAGTTTGCCGCAAAATCAAGCAAGCTGAAAAGCGCTTGCGCAAATTGCTCTACGAATTTGTGGAGTGAGCCAGAATTGCCGCTAGTGCAGCATATTCTCGGCGATGCGGATAACCATGTCCATGACCAACAAGAGCAACAAGGGGGAAAAGTCAATCCCGATGCGGGTGCTGGGCAAAATAGCCCGAAACGGTGCCAAGAGAGGCTCTGTGGCAGCGTAGACAAATTTAATCAGCGGATGGCGCATATCTGCATGGGGCAAAAATGAAATGACCATGCGTGCCAGGATCAGGAAAAAGAACAGGCCGCGCAGCGCATATAAAAAAGTGAGCAGTCCGGTCATAATTTGTTTTCCTTATTGCGTTCTCCCAAGGCTTTGGAGCGTTGGGTGGCGGTTTCAACCGTTTTGAGTAGCGTCGCCCGGATTTTGTATTCTTCCATTACCTGAATCCCTGCAATGGTGGTGCCTCCGGGAGAAGTCACCATATCACGAAGCTGAGCGGGGTGTCTATCGGTTTCCTGGATCAGTTTGGCCGATCCGAGCAGGGTTTGCACGACCAATTGTCGGGAGATGGCGCGGGGCAGGCCCTGTAAAACCCCGGCTTCGATCAGTGCGTCGACAATCAAGAAGACAAAGCCGGGCCCCGAACCACTTAATCCGGTGACCGCATCAAGGTATTTTTCGGGCAGAATCAAGCTCTCACCCACGGCTGAAAATACCGAAAGGGCCAAAGCCTGTTGGCTTTCACTGACATGAGAATTGGGGGCCAACACCGACATGCCCGCATTGACCAGACAGGGGGTATTGGTCATAACGCGAATAATCGCTGTTTGCGCAGGCAAATAGATTGCCATGCCCTCAATCGAGACCCCGGCCACAATTGAAATGAGGAGCAAATTTTCGCTGAGACTTTCATGTTGCAAACTGCTGAGCACTTTGGGCACATTGTCGGGTTTGACAGCCAATAAAACGGTCTGGGCCTGAGCCACATCACCGAGCTGACTGCTGGTTTTGATGCCTATTTCCTGTTGCAGTTTGCGCAATTTATTGGGGTTGGGGTCCACCACCAAGACCTGTTCGGGGCTGTAAACACCTGCCGAAGTCACTGCGCGAGAAAGCACCTCGCCCATGACCCCGCCGCCAATGACGGCGAACTCAATCGTCATGACTTATTTCGCGTTCACGGGCCAGAAGAGGTCTTTGGCATCTTGATTCACCCAGGGTTCTGCGCCGGGGGAACTGATCACCACATTGCTGGGGGAGAACAAGAAAATGCCCTCGCCGACCCGCTCTTGATGGCCTTCCAAAGCGTGGGTGGCACCTGCCACAAAGTCAATCAGGCGTTGGGCCGATTCGGGCTCCAAAGAGGAGAGATTGACAATCACAGCTTTGCGGCTGCGCAGGGACTCGACAATTTCGAGGGCGTCTTCAAACGATTTGGGCTCGACAATCAGCATTTCACTTTGACTGAGGGCTGAATTGAGGCCAATAATATTGTTTAAATGATTGCCATTTGAGCGTTCGAAGCGCTGACGGCGGCCCGTGCGGGGCAAAACGGGCTCTTCGGGCAGAGGTTCGAGCTGCGGCGGCATAGACAGGGCAACAGGCTCATCATACTCGGCATAGTCCCCATCTTCGGGAATACCGACCAAATGTTTCACCTTTTTCCACAGTTCAGCGCTCACAATAGACAGACCTCTTTCAGATTTTGCTTCGATGCAGTGGGTGAGATCCCAAAACACAATGTCTAAACCCATGTCTAGATCACGGGCATCATGCCCTGATTCATCTTAGCACTATCTTTTTTCAAGTTGATGTGCCTTCATCACACTATCTAAAAGGATTTCAGCCTGATCGTTGAATTATTTCTGAATCAGGCGCGGTTCTTTGGGGTGAGACAGACGGGGATTCAAGCGGATATAGTCCAGCACCATATCACGGAGGGTGCGCCGGTCTGTCATTTGCACATTGCGGGCCCCTTCAAATGAAATGGCTTCATTGCCCATAAATACGTATTCTGGGGCCGAAACACTGTACCAGCGCTGAAGATCGAGCGGTTTGCCCTGAATGTGAATCTCGGTGACTTTTTTGCCTTCGAGGGTATAAACCAGCCCCGAAAACTGCAAATTCTTGGAAACCTTGAGGCGACTGGCACTGGTCTCAACCACTTTGCGCAGCATATCGCCCCGCAACTCAAAATAATTGACCAGATTTTCAAAGGGCAGAATTTCAAAAATTTCCCCAATTTGAATCGGTCCCTTGTTGAGGCCATTGCGCACCCCGCCTGTGTTCATAATGCCGATCTCCGTTTTGAGAGAGCTGCTTAGAATATCTGCCAAGAGGCTGCCCAGGGCAAAGGGGCCATCGTATTTACCTGCCACTGAAAAGTCTTCCAAGGCCTCGCCAATGGTTTTATCCATATCCGCCCGCAGCCGTTGGGCATACGATTCGAGCATTTCTGGCAGGGGCTGAAGATCCCAGCGGGCATCCATCAGCACCCGCTCACTGCTGTGATGGGTAATTTGTTTGCGGTGGTTCAGGGTGAGATCCAGCCGTCCGACCCACATGCCCATGTGGCCCGCATGCATAATCAAGGTGCCCCCGATTCCGTTGGCAGAGCCATTGGGCACCAATTGGGCCTTTTCCATTTCGGTATGGGAATGGCCGCCAATGATCAGATCCACCCCCGGAACCGCTTTGGCAAAGGGTTCATCAAACCAGATGCCCATATGGTGCAAACTGACAATTAAATCGACTTTGGGCCGCAGCTCTGCCACCAGTTTTTTGGCGATTGGAATCGGGTCATGAAAGGTCAAACCCTCTTTTTGGGGCAGGGCCACGGCCTGCCAGGCGTGTTCGCTGATAAACCCCAGCACGGCAATTTTGAGGCCGTTGCGTTCAAAGATCTGAAAAGGCCGAAACACGAGCAGATCGCTGCTCTTTTCGGTGACGTTGGCGCAGAGCACAGGAAAATGGGCATATTGGACTTTTTGACGCAAATTGTTCAGGCCATTATCCAGGTCGTGATTGCCCATCGTCATGGCATCGTAGCCCAGCATATTCATGGCCTGAATATCGGGTTCACCCAGGTAAAAATTATAAAAAGGCGTGCCCTGAAAAACATCCCCCGCATCGAGAATCAGGGTTTGGGGATTGCTCCGGCGCACGCTCTCAAAATAGCGGGCCCGGCGCACGACGCCCCCCACTTTTTGTTTGAGTTCAATATGCTCAAAGGGCTCCAGCCGGTTGTGGGTATCGTTGGTAAAGAGCAATGTCAGGGTTTGCTCGACCGCAGCCTGGGCGGATGTGGGCAATAAACAACCCAAGCTTAACAAAAAGCTCAACAGGGGCAAAATTACAAAAGCGGGGAGTTTCATCAAAGGCTTTCCTGGCAGTGTTTTCTTTAGATTACCACACCTCTTGGTCTGGCTAGCAGCGCTTGAAATTGTAAGTGATGTCGCAGACTTCCTGAGCATGTTAGAGTACAAAGAAAATAAAGTACTCAATAACAGGGCCCCATGGAATATCTCTCTCAATTTATCGGTTTATTTCTGCATCTCGATGAGCACCTCCAGACCATTATTCAAAATTATGGCATTTGGACCTATCTGATTCTCTTTCTGATCATCTTTTGTGAAACGGGTTTGGTGGTCACGCCCTTTTTGCCTGGCGATTCATTGCTTTTTGCCGCAGGCACCTTTGCCGCTTTGGGCGCTTTAAATATTGCCCTGGTTTTGTTTTTATTGGTGATTGCAGCTATTTTGGGCGATGCCGCCAATTATGGCATTGGCTATTATTTGGGGCCTCCGGTTTTTGAACGAAAAAACAGCAAAATTTTCAAAAAAGAGTACCTCGAAAAAACCCAGGCCTTTTATGCCAAATTTGGTGGTCGGGCGATTGTCTATGCGCGTTTTATGCCCATTGTGCGCACCTTTGCGCCCTTTGTGGCGGGCGTGAGCAAAATGCATTACCCCCGTTTTTTCCTCTACAATGTTTTGGGTTCACTGCTGTGGGTGGGAGTTTGTGGCTTGGGGGGCTTTCTCTTTGGCAATATTCCGATTGTCAAAAAGAACTTCGAAATTGCGATCCTGGGCATTATTGCGATCTCGGTGCTGCCCATGGCGATTGAATATCTGCGCCACCGCCAGAGTGAAAAAGCGTTAAACGCCGCTCAAAAATAAGTCGGAGGCCAAATGTATTCAACCTATCAGCCCGTCTTCACCTAAAACTTTTTCTGTTCTTAGAGTTTTGCGGAATGGCTTTCCACGCTATGAAAAATGTCTGGAATGGTTGATTTTGTGAGTTCACCATACATCCACTGGGGAATCACCGGTACACCCACATCGGCTGTGACCGTGTAAGTGCCATAGGTGCCTTTGCCTTGCGATTTGAGTTGCCAGGAACCTTCGTTGTGTTTAATTGAGCCTTTGACCATGCTCCAGCGAATGCTGTGGTTAGCGGCATTTTCGACATAGCGGTTGGTGTACCAAGTTCCTGAAAAGGGCCAAGGGACATCCAATTTATGGGTGGCCTGGGCCAAGTTACCTGAGCGGGAATCCAGTTTGCTGCTGGCCACGCGGGGCATAAAATTTTGGTAGCTGCCGTAATTGGTCAATGCTTTCCAGACTTTTGCAATCGGCACATTGATATACCCCACGGCTTTGACTGTTTTGGGTTTGCCTTCGCCTTTGTCGAGCAGGCGCACGTCTATCTTACTGGCGCTCTGGGCGAATGGGGCATTGAGGCCCAGTCCGAGGGTGCTGAGGCCGAGGGCCAGACCGAGTAATTTACTGGTTTGTTTGAGATTATTCATCGTGTTTCACCTGGGGTTAGAATCTTTGGTTATTTAAACAGTCTAACGAGTTCTCTCAACTCAGTCCAGCATCAGATTGCCAAATTTGGTGTGTTCTTTGTCAAAATAGGCCCTGACCGTGCCGGTGGGGCCGTTGCGGTGTTTGGCAATGATCACTTCGGCCACGTTTTTGTCGTTGCTGTCGGGGTTGTAATACTCGTCGCGGTAAATAAACAGCACCACGTCGGCGTCTTGCTCAATTGCGCCTGAATTGTGACTGACAATGCCATCTGCCAGCCAAGAGGCTGGCCCTGGAACGGTCAGATCAAAGACTGTTTCTTCGCCTTGGGGCTCAATTTGTACGATCCTGTCCCAAAAGAGATCATTGCTGGCATTGGGCTTTAAGGTTTCCCATGTGCACATGTCTGCCTGTGGAATCTCTGTTGGAATTTTTTCGACCACAGCAATGGTGTCCTCTGGCTGCAAATCTTGAATTTTTTGCCAACCTTCAAAGGTCAGTATCCGGTGCTCTGCTGTGGCTGTGATGGAGCGCCCACTGGCCAAGCGCACGGCAAAAACAGGCTTCTTGCCCACAGGCCAAACTTTATCGCTCTGGGCTTTAACCACCTGGCCACTTTCGTTGACGGCCAGAACTTCGGGGGTTGTGCCTACCAAGCTTTGAATCGGGAGACGCCGTCCATCTGCCAATAAAACAGCTGTCTCTCCGACCACACATTCACGTAAGTCACTCAACATGGGCCGTTTGTTCGGCCTGCTTTCCACTGCGCGGCTGAGCTGGCTCAGACCAATGACGGGCACATTGAGTTCGCGGGCCAATTGTTTCATCGAGCGCGAGATCTTCGAGAGTTCTTGCACGCGGTTGGAATCGTGGCCGCTGCCACTGCCGCCGTCCATCAATTGCAAATAGTCGATGATGATCAATGCCAATTCCTGGTGCTCGGCTTTGAGGCGGCGGGCTTTGGCGCGGATCTCTGCTGGGGTGATGGTGCTCGAATCGTCGATATAAATCGGGGCTTCGGAGAGGCGGGCGATGGCGTTGGAGAGGGTGTGCCACTCGTCGGCATGTAAGGTGCCAGAGCGCAGGTTGCGCGAACTCATCGAGGCCTCGGTACACAACATGCGGGTGATCAATTGCTCTTTGGACATTTCTAAGCTAAACACGGCCACGGGCTTTTTGTATTCGATCGCCATATGGGTGCCAATATTGATCGCCAAACTGGTTTTGCCCATCGAAGGCCGGGCCGCCAGAATGACCAGATCGGAGGGGTTAAAGCCCCCACCGAGCAAGGCATTGAGATCGATAATCCCAGTGGTGAGGTGGCGCTTTTCCAAGATGTCGGGGTTGTTATAGACGTTTTCGAGGTCTTCAAAGAGCTTCCAAAGCGTGGGCTGGATATGCTCCAGACCTTTGCCCAGACGGTTTTGGCCAATTTCGAAGATCTTCTGCTCAGCTTTGTTGAGCAAAATGCCAATATCTGCTTCTTCGGTC
>JBFWRL010000188.1:0-9701 GCA_050248915.1 Candidatus Sericytochromatia bacterium | reverse complement strand
AGAACCCCGTGTTGACCTAACACGCCTGTTGCACATTTTGTATAAACGCGGAATTACCTCGGTCTTGATCGAAGGGGGAGCCACCTTGCGCGGCAGCGCCCTCGATGCCGGCATTGTCGACAAACTCAGCTTTTTGATTGCCCCCAAACTGATTGGCGGTGCGGGCGCAACAGGGGCCATTGGCGGCGAAGGCGTGGGCTTTGTGCATGACGCCTGGCCGATTAAACGTATGGAATGCCGGCCCTTGGGTGGCGATGTGTTGATCGAAGGATACCTCAAATAAAGCTGACCGCTCGGCTGCTGGGCCTCTTATTGCCTGAATTTGAGGCCATAATACTTGGCCAAAGGCTCGACCAGGTCTATAGCTTTGAACAGGGGCTGCATTTTGTCTTTCAGCGTGCGGTTTTGCAAGTCAAATTACACGCAGGGCAGCCCCAAATCGGCCTATTGTCTGAGCGCACGACCAGCGGGGCGGCAGAGGCAACAAAGCTTGCGCCGAGCCCTTTTGCCATGCTTTTGCGCAAACACCTCAAAGGCGCACATTTGCAGACGATCAGCCAGGTGGCCGGGGATCGGATTATTCATTTGGGCTTTCAACGGGGTTCAGAAACCTGGAATTTGGTGCTGGAAGTAACTGGACGCCATGCCAATTTTTTTCTGCTCAACCAGGCCCAGATTGTATTGGGCTTTTGGCGCAAAGACCGCTCTCAACTGCGCAAACTGCAAACGGGGCAGCTTTACCTCTCCCCCCCACCGCCCCCCGCGCGTGATAACCATTTGAAAATGGCTGAGGCAGAAATCTATGCCTTGCCTGCAGATGGCAGACGCTCAGAGCGGCTCTGGCAAATCTGGCGCCTGCAAGAGCAGTCTCAACGTGCCGGAGCACAGATCCGCACATGGGATCAGGCCCTCAAAGAGAGTCAAAATGCCCTGGCCCGCAAATTGGGGTATTGGCAGGCAGCCCTGGAACGGGCCGAAGCGGCTCCCCAATTACAGCGCTCAGGCGAATTATTACAGGGGGCCTGGCATCTGGCCCCCGCGCTGGATAAAGACAGAGCAAAGAGCCTGCGCGTGCGGGATTATTTTCAACCTGAGCAGCCAGAGGTGGAGATCCCCCTTGATCCGGCCCTGGATTTTCAGGCCAATTTGGCCCGCTATTTTCGGCTGGCCCAGCGCCTGCAAAAGACCCAGATCCAGGCAGAGAAACAGTTACTCGACCTCTGGCAAAAGCAAAGTGAACTTGAAACATGGGCAGAGCATTGGCATCACTTGCGCGAGCAGGCCCTCAAAGATTTGGCTTTGGAAGATGTTGACAGCGTTCAAAGGCTGCTCAGCCAAGTTGCACAATCGGCCCCTGAGGCAGGCATACGACGCCCACAGCCCGCCCCAAAACCCAACCAGCAGCGCAAAACAGCAGCCCTGCCCTGGCGAGAATACCATTCAGCCCAGGGCCAGCGTATTCGGGTTGGCAAAGGGGCCAAAGCCAACGAACAATTGCTCAAATTGGCGCGGGGGCAAGATATCTGGCTGCACACCCGCAATTGGCCCGGTGCCTATGTCTGGATTCCCCTCAACAAAAACGAGCAGGTCACACCGGAAACACTGCGCGAAGCAGCTCAATTGGCACTGCATTTTTCACAAATGCCCAAAGAAAACAAAGCTGAAATTATGTTCACGCCGTTTAAACATTTGCAAAAACCGCGAAAAGCAAAAACAGGCACCGTCAGTGTCTCTCAATTTAAAACCCTGATCGTCAGTCCAGATCAGGCTTGTTTAACCGGCCTCTTCAATGCTCAGTCCGATTAAAACGGGTCATTTTTGCTTTTTTTTGGGCAATTTGGCTCGGCCGTCACAATTAAAACTTGCATTTAGAAAATAAGATCGGTTATGCTAATGAATAGCTTATTTGTTAAGAAGTGTAAACAGGGTTCTTAATTAAAAAGGGTTTTATAAGGGTTGTCCCATGGCGATTATCAAAGAATCAAAAAAACGCCTGATGCAGCACCTGCAAAAAGCAGAGAAGCTGCACGATCAAGGCGAACTCACCGAAGCCATGAAAGAGTTCCGCAAGGCGCTGCGATTGGCTGAAACAAAATCGGAGACCGAGGCGATCCAGGCCTCACTCAAAGAGATCAAAGAGCTGATTGGCTATGTCTCGACGATGGAAGAAGATGAGATTCCCCTCGGAGAGAGCCTGAATGAATTGTTCAAAGAACATGCCAACCGGATCTATGCGGTCTTGATTGCCAGCGCCGCGGTGGTTTTACTGGGTATCTCAGTCAGTGCCCTGAGCAATAGTTACAGCTTCGACGAACCCGAACCTGAACCCAGTGTCAATCTGGCGGAAGACAAGGTCGGCAAAGGCGAAGGCCATTACAAAGAGAATCCCGATTATGGGGCCCACAGCATGGCCACCAACACCAAATTGACCATCAAAGACAGTGATTCGCGCATCACCATTACCCTGCCCGATGAATTTTTGGCCCCTTATCCCGAAAAATACCTGCGCGATTCAGGCGAACTCCTGGCCGCGCCCCAGAGCAAGGCCGCTCTCTTGGCCCCTTTAAACCGCAATCAGAAATTGCCGATCCGGGGTGTATCTCCAGACAAGCAATGGGCCCAAGCTGAATTTGAAGGCAAATTGGGTTGGGTGCCTGTGGCCCTCTTGGCCGATGAGCGGATCAAAAGCCCCGAAGAAATCGACAAAGCCGTACGCGAAGAAATGGGGCAAAAATACTGGGAAATAGAAATTCAAGGCGATCAGGCCCCGTATAGCTATTTTTTACATGTCAACGCTCCCAACCCACAAAAAGCCGGAGAAGGCCTGATCTCAGCTTACAGTGCTTATGCCTCGCGCCAATTACTGGAAATGCTCAATTTACACGCCCAAATTCGCCTCACCAGGGTCGAAGCCGAAGCCGCAGCGCCCGTGATCAGCACCGACCAGAAATCGGTCAGCGTCAGTTTTCGCCTGTTTAGTGTCAATCAACAGGACAAACGTGAAGAAATTGGCAGCAAAACCCTGGTCATTCGCCAAGATGCGGTGAACAAGCGCTTTGTACTCAGAATGCCCCTCGAAGGGGTTTAGCCTAAAGCAGCGGCGATCTAAAAGATCACGTTGAGGCCATTGCCTGTGCTGCTGATACGGGTCATTTGCCCCTCAATAATCGCGTCTTTGGTGAATTTTTCGACAATCAAGTGAAAGGCATTGCCCTGTTGTTCAATGCGGCCAAAGCGATCTTTGAATTTTGCGAGGTTTGACAATTCCACCCCAAAGACATCCAAAAGGCCTTTGACAGGAATGCCCACCACGCGGATATCGGTCGCTTCATAGCGGATCACATTGCCCGGACGCACGCTCAAACTGCCCGTGATTTGAAAGGGAATATCTGGCAAAAATTCGGGCATGGCCAATTTGCCTTTGGCCACCAAGCTATTGCCAGGGGGAGTGCTTAAGACGGTCTCTTTGAGGCGTTTTTCATTGGAGAGAGCCAAGATACTCTGAAATTGTTTGTTTAATTCTGCGCTGCTGATCTCAATATCGGCCTGTTTGATCTTGAGCCGGATGGGGGGAGCCTCAGGAGCAGCGGGCGCGGTAGGATTGGCCAGCGCGCGAACCCCATTGGGTACTTGCAAGGCGACAGGGGAAACAGAACTGCAAGAAACCGACACGCTCAAAAGTGTGCTGAATAAAAAGGCCCGAAAAAACAGACGCTGAGACGGTGAAAAAGCCATGAAAAAACCTCAAAACCACAAGATGGAATTCAGATTTTAGTATAACGCAAAATTTTAAAGGGAAAAAGAGGGGGAGAGGAACGAGGCAGGGGTGCAGGGATTCGAACCCCGGAATGTCGGAATCAGAATCCGATGCCTTACCGCTTGGCGACACCCCTGTGTTGTTGTGTACCAGTAAATTTATGATAACACAGGCTTTGAATGCATGGTATAGGTTTGAAAGATCAAATCAGGGGCAAAATAGTCTAAACTGAATCCATTGGAGCAGCATCAATGACACAGCAAATTTGGAGCGTTTTGGGCACAGCCCTGACCCAAACCCACTTTCCGATCGTCTTATTGGGAAGTCTCTTGCAATTGGTCTTTCTCAAAGGCGCACGGTATCCCCGCCGCCGGATTTTGTTGTTGTTTTTGGCCCATCTGGTCTTTCTGGGCTGCAGTCTGGTCAATGCGTGGGGCCATGTACTCAGCCCGCACACCTTTTATTTGCCCGCCCAAATAACCGGTTACGCCGTTTTGGGCAGTTTGTTCACCCATTTGTTGTTTGAAAAATTCTTGCCCCGACTGGGTCCCAAACCACCGCTGATCATGCAAGATCTGTTTTTTGGCGCGCTGATGCTCTTTGTGGGGTATCTCACGGCTTCAGCAGCGGGCTTTAACCTCTCAGCCCTGGTACCCACCTCAGCAGTGCTCACGGCGGTGCTGGGATTGGCCCTGCAAGACACCTTGGGCAATTTTATCAGCGGCTTGACCCTGCAAATGGATCACTCCCTGCAGGTCGGCGATTGGATTCGAATTGATGGGGTCGAAGGCCGTGTCAGTGAAATTCGCTGGCGCTATTTGGCTTTGGAAACCCGCAATTGGGAAACAGTGATCTTGCCCAATAGCCTCTTGATGAAAAACAAAGTGCTGGTGCTCGGCAAACGCCGCGAACAACCCCAACAGTGGCGGCGCTGGGTGTATTTTCAGGTCGACTACCGTTTCTCGCCTTACCTTGTGATAGATGCCGCCAGCAAAATGTTGCAGCGGGATTTGAGCTTTTTGCCCGCTGTGGCCACAGATCCGGCCCCCAACTGTATTTTAATGGGCTACGAATTGGGCTATGCCAAATACGCTGTGCGCTATTGGCTCAAAGACTTAAACATCGACGATCCCACCGATCACGAAGTGCGCACCCGCCTGTACTTTGCCCTGCAGCGGGCAGGTATTTCCATGGCACTGCCTGTGCAAACCCTCTTTCTCAACCAGCGCAACGAAGCCGAAGCAGCCCAAGAATGGGAAAAAGAACTGGCCCAGCGCAAACGGGCCCTGCAACATTTGCAGCTCTTTGTCTCCCTGACCGAAGAAGAATTGGCGTTGTTGGCCCCAAAACTCATGCCCGCGCCGTTTGGCCGTGGAGAAGTGCTCACCCATCAAGGCGCAGAAGGCCATTGGCTGTATATGATTCAATCGGGCAGTGTCTCGGTGCGGGTCCAAAACGAAGCGGGCCAAATCCGCGAGGTCAACCAATTGCACAGCGGCGATTTTTTTGGGGAAATGTCGCTTTTAACCGGGGCCCGGCGCACGGCCACGATCGTGGCTCTGAACGATGTCTTTTGTTATCAATTGGACAAACAGACCTTTCAAGAAATCATTCAGCAACGCCCAGATTTGGCAGAGTATCTGGCCGATGTTTTGGTGCTGCGTCAGAGTGAGTACAAGCGGGTCAAAAAAGAAATGGCCTTGTCCAATCCAGAAGAGCCCCCCGAAAGTCGCGCCAACTTAATGGAGCGTATCTCCCATTTCTTTGGGCTCTCGCCGTTTAAATAATCAGCGTCTTAGGTAAAAGGCGCTGCCACCGCTTGTTTGCGCAATTCGCGCTCGCCCCCGGCTTTTTTGACCGCCGCTTCGATGCCTGCAGCATCCAGCTCTTGGGAATAATGCGTCTGGTCTTTGTGAAACAGGCGCATGTTGAGTTCTTCGACAAAGGCCGGGTCTTCTAAAAACAGGCTCAACTCTTTGTTGTAGAGGGTTTGCGAAATCTGACCATCGGCATCTTTGCGCAAAAACGGGCTGCCGAGTGAACGGCCAATCATATTGGCAGAGCCCACCAGGGCCCGTTTGCCATCGACCGACACCGCTTTGGCATGGATCTGGTTGGTATCGCCCCCTGCGGGATTGCGGTAAGAAAAGAGGCGAATATCCCCTTTGGCACCCGATTGTTTTAATTTGGCCAATTGGTAAGCTGAAAGCAAATTGGCTGCACTAAAGACCCCCGCTGCCAGTGGGGTTTCGGCCACCACCACGTTGACCTTTACCCCGCGCAACATGGCTTGGCCGAGGTGTTCGAGAATGGTATCATCTGAGAAAAAGGCCTGTTCGATCTGAATTTCGTGTTCTGCTTCGTCGATCATTTTGACCAGACCGCGCTCAATATCCACCTGCCGATCATCGGTGACAAGGGTTTGCACCCCAGCTGTGGAGCGGTATTGGCCCGCAGCCTGAAGCGAGGCCAAACGGGCGGTGAGATCGGCTTCACTTTTAAGTTGATCGTCGAGTGAAGGCGGAATTGGCTCTTTGCGAAACTCGTACCAATTCTCCAAAAACTCGCGCTGGACTTGGCGCACCTCGGGGCCGGCCATTTTGACCATCAGATCGTGGTAAGACTGCTCCCCCAAATAGTGTTTGCCCATATTCATGCCCCCCACGGTGGCCTGCTCGCCATCGACAACCAAGACCTTGCGGTGATCACTCCGCAAAATGCCCTCTGTAAAAAAGACCCAATTGAGATTTTTGTCGAGATTGGCTTTGGCTTCGGCTTTGGCGCTGGGGCTCAGGCCAGAGGCGTCAATTTTGGCCTTTTGCTGCTCGGAGGCCTGTTTTAACATGCGGGCACTGGCCTCACCGTCGCTGGCATTGCCTTTCCAGCTGTTAAAAATAAAGCGGATCTTGACGCCTTCTGCCGCTTTCTGGGCCAAGAGTGTGGCAATTTCTTTGCCCACTTCATCTTCGGTATACATAAAGGTTTCCAGGTCAATGCTGGTCTTGGCACTGCTGATCAGCTTCTTCATTTCGGGGAAATACTCTTTGCCGTTGACAAACAGCTCCACACCGTTTTGGCTGGTCTGGGTTTCGAGGGGTTTGTAGTGGTGCTGCAAGGTTTCGAGGCGAATGCCGTTTTCGCTATCAAAAGCCAATTGCAGAGAGGTTTTGAGGTCAACCGGCATTCCTTGGCCCAGATCTGCCTGTTTGATCTCAACCTTGCTGTGGGCCTTGACCTCGGGCAATTGTCCGGGGGCCTGTTTCAAGAGCATCGAAAAATCTGAGATCAAGGTGCCAGATTTGAGAAAGTCGGAGAGCCGATCGTGCCCGAGTTTGACCGCAGGGGTTTCGTTGGCATCGAGTTGTACTTCGACCTGACCTTGGGCATGGACCTGTCTGCTCTGATCTTTGCCCAGCGCCATTTTGACCTGCACCCGTGTCTTGTCGGCCTGGCCCGTGGGCACGGCACTGGGGCCTTGGGAGGCAGAGGAGCCCTGAAAAGGCACGGCCTTTAAATCCACGTGTAAATGCCCTTCGCTGTCAATCTTCAATTGGGCTTTGCTGCTGTCGATCCGATCCAGGGTCAGTTGGGTGTCTTGGCCCAGCGGGATTTCGAGTTTTTCGAGTTGGGGCCGCAGAATCAGGCGATTGCCCTGCTGCTCGGTTTTGAGTGTGAGGGTCTCTTGGGCCTGAGCGGGCACCTTTTGGCGCAAGGTACTGCGAATACTCTGTTCAAGCTGGCTGAGAATTTTGGCATTGGGCATCCAATTGTCTTCCAGCTGTGCTTCGAGTTGCCCTTTGGCATTGACCTTGAACTGCACTTCAAAATTGTCCCAAACAGGCACTTTGAGTATTTTTTTGGTCACTTCCAGGGCCAGGGTATAACTTTGGGTTTGGGGATTAAATTTGACGTCTTTGATCAGGGTGCTGGTGTTTTGGTCTTTGTTTTCTTGTTTTTGGCCCTTGAGCGCCTGCAAGGCAGGCATAAAACTGTCTTTGTTGAGGGAGATGCGGCCGGAGTGAATCGTGCCGGAGATATCCCCTTGGCTGCGCTGCTGTATGCCATCGCGATCTTGCATTTCGAGATCGAGGCTGGCCATCAGGGTGCTTTCAGACATTTGGGCAGTAAACTGAGAGGCCCCGATCGCGCTGGCGCGCGAAACATCATCCTCAGGGGCCCGACAAACCAACTCTTCAGCTTCGACAAAACTGACCTTGGGCTGGCTTCTGCCCGGGGGCTTGACTTTGAGGACATGATCTTTCGCGGCTTCGGCTCCGCTCGACACAGCGGCTTTGGGAGGCTTGGGAGGGGCTTCACAGACCAGTGGTTCGGGTTCGGGCATACTGCAGACCAGGGACTCAGCGGGAGCTGGGGTTGAATAATACGAGGCGGGGCCGCAGGTCAAGTCACTCACAGAGATACCTCAAGGCAAAGTGGGATAGCTTACATATACCCGTTTCTCTGCTATTTCTTGCCCAAGGCGCAGCGTGTTTTGGGCGAGATGCTTAAAAACAATTAATATTTTTGTGGAAAGCAACGAATTATAATCAAAAACAGCAAAAGTATATTGAGGTGGGTTATTCAAGTGGATAGCAGTTCAATCAACCGTTCTCGGCCGATGTATGGAGAGGGGAATCAAATCCAGAAGCCTGCAGCAGGGGTGCAGGCTGTTCAAACAGCGCAGGTTCTCACACCCGTTGAGGGAACAGCAGCAGCCCAAGAAACGCAGATCGCAGCCCCAACTGAAAATGCCACTCAATTGTTGGCGGCGGTCAAAGACGACACCGAATTTAACCCCGATGTGGTGGATTTCCCAGGGGAGCCCCAGCAAGAAGGCAATGAGACCCAAGCGATTGTGTATCAGACCAAAATCACGGGAGAGTTGCCAAATCTGACAGGGAGCAAAGATTTTAACCCGGATATATTGGACTTTCCGGTCGGCATTTCAGACGGAGATCCCCAGGCCCCAACCATTCAGAAGCCCTTTTACAGCAATACCTCCCCCGCCAAACCGGATTTTTCCAAACACCTCCTCCCCACAGTTAAAATGGCTCCCAAACAGTTGCCCGAAACCCTGCAAAAACTGGCAACAGACATTGCCAAAGAGGGCAAAATAACACTCAAACATGCCCAGCCTTTGGGCAAACTGAGTGATGCCGATCGGGATCTGGTTTTAAACCAGCTCAAGCAAATTATGGAGCCCGCAGCCTTTCAAAAATTGGCCAGCCAGATCAAACAAATCAACCCGGATGATGTCCAAGTTCGCCCTGAAGAATTGGAGAAATTGCACAGCTTGAAAATGCCCCTTGCTTCTACCGACACGGGGAATGTTCCACTTTCTGGGCCAATGCGACTCACCGCAGACGTTGTCACAGATTTAACCCACCCTTTGTCAGAACCTTTGAGCACGGTGGCGGAAAAGTCAATGGCAGACAAAGGGGGTATCTCTACCAAAGCTTCTGCTATGGCAGGGGCTTCCCACCCCCCCACCTCTGCGCAAGATCTTGAAGAAGAGAAGAAAAAGCGTGAAGCAGCAAAGCCCGTCAAATCAGCTGAGCCAAAGAATAAAACATCCAAAAGTGATCCAAACAAGAATGCTCCAAATGCAGTCCAAGACAAAGATGTGAAAAAGGCCAAGGCCGAAAAGGTTGAGCAGGTTGGGATGCGACTTCAAAAAATAGACACTGAATTGAAAAATAATCCAAACATGCCTCCCGCTGATAGAGAAAAATTAGCTGCTCTACGGGACGAAATGAAAGCAATCCGCAACAAAGCAATCAGTGAAAATCGTGATTTAAATGAAGATGAAGAAAAAATCGTGAATAAAATACTTTCTTCAGTTCGTTCTGTCCTCGAAAATGTCAAGAAAGAAAAACCTGCTCCCGCAAAAGTACCCCCAGTGAAAGAACCTGTGTCGTCTAAGGGCATTCAGGACTAGCCCCCC
>JBFWRL010000187.1:0-9728 GCA_050248915.1 Candidatus Sericytochromatia bacterium | reverse complement strand
TCATCGGGCTTTCGAGATAAGGCATCATTCGCCGGGGAATGACCTGACTGACCGCCAGAACAGAGGCCAAGATCCCTGCTAAAAAAAAGGTGATGATCAGATAAGGGTGCTGAATCGACCAAGCAGGCAGATTCCAGCCCTGGTGAGAGGGGGTCTGGGGAGAGGCATTGGGGCTTGGGTCAACTAAATCGCTCATGGCAGATTAAACTCAAAGGTCAACGGTTTGAGGCGCTTGCCTCCGGTTTCAACCGTTGCAACCACATGCCAAAGACCACTCATCCCGGTAAATTCAGATTCATAACGGCCCTTGCTCTTGTGCTTGGCGCTCAGGTCTGGGCCGGGCATATTCATAGCGGGCATGCTGGTTTCGAGATGAATACGGGCGTCCGTGATCGGATGCTGCCCCCCGTGTAGTAACTCAAAGCCAAGGGTATTTTTGCCCACTATCGGCGGTTTGGGGTCAATGGCCACTTTCAGAACAAGTTCCTGAGTGAGATTGGCCTGCAAGGTCCAGCCATTGCGATCATGAAGGCGATTGCTCCCCCCCGCTTCTGGCAGGCGTTCAGGCCCGTTTTCCGTCCAGCGCACAGGGGTGACCACCAAGCCCTCACTGAGCCCCTCATAACCCTCGCTAATAATAGCTGTGCCCTTTTCCAATTCAGAAACACTGACCCAGTCCCGGCCACTGGCATCGACAGTCACAGGCACAAGATGGGCACGCCCGTTGCGGATGGTCCAAACACTGTCTTGGCCTTGTATTTGAACCAGTGCTCGCTCTGGGATTGCAGGTTTGGGAGCTTCTCCCATTCCTTTGCGTAAGCGCACTTTAACAGAATGTCCCGGCAAAAGCTGGCCCTCGGGATTGGGAACAATCGCTTCGACAATTTGGGTGCGGGTATTGGCCCCTGAAGAGGGGGAGATACTGCTGACACTGGCCTCAATCTCGTTATCTGGCTGGGCAGCGGAGTTGAAGACCAACATATCACCGATGTTTAAACCAGAGCTATCGGATTCAGCAACACGCACCTGAATCCGGACAGAATCGATTTGTGCCAAAGTCAAAATGGGTGTACCGGCAGTGACGATGGAGCCGGGAGCAAGCAAACGCTCTGTAATCACCCCACTGACAGGGGCTGTGATCTGGGTAAACCCCTGTTGAATCTGGCGCTCGCGAACACTGCTGCCCGCACGGGAAATCGACTTTTTCTGCGCCCCTTGGCGGGCCAGATTTTCTCTGCGCAGGGCCTGACGGGTCTTGCGCTCACTTTCGGCAGCATTGAGGCGTTGGCGTGCGGCCTGCACACCCGATTCTGCCCCTTGATGATCAGCTTGGTAGCGCTGGTATTCTTCTTTGGCAATCCCGCCTGCTTGATACAATTCAAGCTCCCGTGGCAGGCGTTCACGCCAATAAGCCAGATTGGCTTCGGCTGTTTTTAGTTCGGCTTGGGCCTCTCCAATACTGGCACTGGCAGTTTGTTCTTCTGAGAGCAGGCGCTGGGCTTCCTGGGCAAGAACCTTCAATTCAGCTTGAACTTCTTGCTGTTCTGCCTGAGCAGTGTCAATCTGAGCGCCCAATTCAGGGGCCGAAAGTGAGGCCAATAACTGGCCCCGCCTGACCAGAGAACCTGTGTAGACGCGGACGGTACTCAAGCTGCCATCCACACGGGCCGCGATGCTGATTTCATTCAAGCCCCGAACGGTGCCCGTATAAATGAGTTCCGGTTGCACCCGGCGCAGCGTCACTTGCGTGACGCCCACGGGCACAGAACCGGGTTCTGGCTTCATGGTATTCATATCCATGGCCAGGGATTCAAGCATATTGGACTGGCCGGGCAGACGAAAGCGCTGGACAGCAAATGCCGTCAGTGCAATCGATGCGATTAGCAACACCAAACCGGGCAGATATTTGCGTAAAATCACAGCGACTTACATCTGATGGCCAGCGTGATTGCCGCCAGACACCATCAGCTCGAATTTGACTTCTGTCTTGACTGGGGCGCTCTGTTGCAGTTTGAGTTGCCATTCCCCGCCCATGCTAAAATGGGCCTTTAATTCAAATTCACCATTTTTCTGAGGGATAATTTTGACCGCAGATTTCATGCCGTCATCCATGCTGATCAACGCAGTCAATTTGGCGCTTTTAAGCAGCTGTGTACCCTGCATTACTTTCAGTCTCAATTTCTGTTCACCCATGGGTAAGGGATGGGGAATGGTCAGTTTAAAACTCAAACCGGCAGCATTTTTGGTAAAGCTCTTGGTGGGGCCTGCGCTGACAGGCAAGCTGAGCAGGGCCAAACCCAAACCCAGAATCAGTCCTTTTTTTAATCGGGAAGACACGGATTGAACTTGCATAGGTTATGCTCCTGATTGTTTGAAATGATCAACATTGAGTTTAACAGGTCATTCTTTGAATTCTCTAAGAAGCCTGTTAGACCCTCTTTTTTCAATGTTAAGATGCATTTCATGAGTACTTTTTCACGTAAATCATTTCGACTGCTTTTGACCCGGCATTATGTCGCTTCTTTTTTCTGTCTAATCTTGATTTTGGGCGTAGTCACCTGTCTTAGTTTGTACCAAAATCTGTTACAAAGTCTGGATCGGAGCCTTTTATTGATTGCCCAGAGTGAAGCAGATTTTGCCTCTCAAAATGCAGACCTACATCTGCATCGCACCCATGATGTGTTGCCTGGCCCAAGTGCTTATTCTTTGCCGCGTTACGTCCAAATCACAACCTTAAAAGGTCAACTGCGGGCTTCGAACCATGGTTTTCGCCAATCTCCCTTTGCGCTGTCTCTGGACCGTCTCCCCTCACATGCCAGCTTTCAAGTTTTGACGCAAAACGATCTCCACCGTCAGCCCTATCGGATTTTGTATTTGGCAATTGAGCACAAAAAACAAAAATATTCTTTGCAAGCAGCAACACCTCTTGCCCCTATTTATGAAACCCTGTTACAGGTCATGGGCCTCTTTGGTATCGCCAGCGTCGCCATTTTGATTCTGGCTTCTTTTTGGGGCTGGCGCATCGCTGGGCGTGCCGTTGCGCCATTGGCGCAAATTGCCGCCATTACCGCTCAGATCGATCTCAAGCAATTGTCTCAGCGCATTCCAGATACCCCGCAGGCCCCTCAGGAGTTATACGAACTCACAACGCAACTTAATGCGATGTTGGCCCGGCTTGAACAAGCAGCAAGTGAATTGCGTGAATTTACCGCAAATGCCTCCCATGAACTGCGAACACCCCTGACCATTCTCAAAGGCGAAATTCAGGTAGCCCTTCGTAAACCCAGAGAAAAGCAGGAGTACAGGGCATTGCTGCTCAGCAATCTTGAAGAAGTCAATCGTCTGATCCAATTGGCAGAGGTCTTACTCAACTTCAATCGGATTGAACAGGCCAGTGAAATGGGGACCTTACTCGAAGGCCACACCGCTTTAGAACCACTTTTAGAAAAAACTCGGCTGCGCTGGCTAGAAAAGGCCCATGAAAAGGGGATCAACCTGATTCAAACAGCAAAAGGCCAACAGCAATCGGTCGCTGTTCATATCCGCTACCTGGAACAGATCCTGGACAATCTGCTCGAAAATGCCTTGCGTTTTTCACCCGTTGGCAGCCAAATTAAGCTGGATGTAATTGAACTCCCCTATTTGCTGGGTTTTTCGGTCACAGATCAGGGGCCCGGAATCTCACCAGCAGATCAGGGGCAGATTTTTGAGCGGTTTTTTCAGGTCGAGCAGGCCCGAACGGAGAATCGTCAGCATTTTGGCATGGGCCTCGCACTTTCTAAAACACTGGCAGAAAGCCATGGTGGGCAGATATTACTGGCAAGCGAAATGGGTCAGGGGTGCTGTTTTAAAGTGCTGTTTCCGCTCTCGGCTTAGAGAGTCATCACTTTTCGTCTTCGTATAAGTAAAACCCGCTTCGGAACTGATCTGAGTCCTGATCGTGTTTCGTTCGTATGAGGACTCCAAAGGCTTTCTTTGCTTTCAAAGTGCATTTTTATGCGACAACCCTTTTAGGGGGGTAATTTTGGGGTTAAAGGTCACTTTCAGAGAGGATACTGGATTGTATACAAATGAAGAACAAAATATCCCTGCAGATGACAAGATTTTCATAGTTTAGTCGTATAATATGATCGACTGTTTTAATTTTTGATGGATGGAGCTGACAATGTTTCACCAGTGCAAAATACCAATTCTATTCCTGTTGATACCGTTAAAAATGATACCCCTTCTTTGAAACAAGGAAACGGTATTCCTGCTGTTGATCTGTTAGGTGATGAGGAATCTGGTGCAAGAATTCCTGGTTGCTCCTTTCCTATACCTGTTCCAGGCTCTGGGCCTTGTAATCCTCCTAATTTCCCTAATCAGCCCTCTCCTCAGCCTCCTGGTGTTCAACCTAAACCACCTGTGAATAGTCCGAAGCCCCCAGGTAATCAACCTCCACCAGGTGGGCAACCCCCTCCTCAGCCTAAACCTCCAATTCCTCATCCGCAACCAGCACCCCCACCAGTTATGCCTAAACCACCACAGCAACCAAAACCACCGCTACAGCCTAAGCCGCCTGTGGCTGGTCCTAAACCACCCCCCAAAGCGTCATCTTAAGCTGGTTCTTCTTGTTTTTAACACAAAAAAAATTAAAATTACACCCAGATCTCATTTTATGAGGGGTTGGATCGCTATTTTTTTTGTATTTTTATTTTTTACTGGTTGTTCTGCGCAAAGTAAAACAGATGATAAAGGTACAAAATCTCTTTACCTTGAGTTGGAGAAAAAATATGGTATTTCTATTGTCTTTGAGCAATTAGAAAAAAAATTCCCTGCTTATTGGTTGGAACCACCCATTTCGGTTACATACGAACCCTTGGTTTTTCAAGATTTGTCAGAAATTTACAAACCAATTAAAGATGCCTTGTCACAATACCCAAGTAATGTTATCAAAAAAAATCTGAGATATATTGGTTTAGCTAAAAAATTGTATTTTTATGGTACATTTTATGGCGCTACTTATACTCAAACAGATCCAGATCGCAATTCAATATTTTTATCGAAAGATAGTGATTCTGTCAACTTAAACTCCTATGAGTATATTTTTGATTCAATACATCATGAATTTAGTTCCATATTGATGAAAAGATATCCCTTTCCCGAGGCTGAGTGGCGAAAAGCAAATATAAAGACTTTTCGGTATAAATATGAAGACCAAAAGATACCTGGATTAGAGGCAATGAAAAATCAAGAACATCTTCAAAAAGAAGAATCCCCTTTTGTTAGGGGGTTTATGAGTGACTATGGCATGTCAAGTCTTGAAGAAGATGTAAATGTATTCTCGGGTGTTCTTTTTGCTTATCCTGATTGGATGATTGATCTAGCAAGTAAGCATGCCATAATTCGTAAGAAGATTGTTATTTGGCTTAAGTTTTATACATCAATCGATCCCGCGTTTAACAATACACCCTTATTTAAAAAATATGCCTCCAAGGGTTTAAAGCCTTAAAGAGTCATTACATCATTGGGAAAAGTAATTGACATTAAACACTGGGTTTCTGTTTTTAATTTCCCGTTTACTGCAGCAAACCAGTTACAAGCTATTTTTATTATTCTGTTTATTCTTTTTAGGATGTATCCCCCAAAGCAAAGGGGATACATCCTCTTTTGAGCATTGCATATCTGGTCTGGAAAAAGACTACGCCATTAAAATTGTTTATAAACAGCCCGATTCTGTCTTCTATTCCTCATGGAGAGAACCCCCGATGGATGCCCACTCGGAACCTATAGATATTGGCAGCGGGGCTGTTTTCTGTAAAACATTAAAAGAAGCATTGGGAAACTACCCCAAGAAAGTTATAAGTGAAAGCCTGAGTGCCATTGCGATTTCAAAAAGACTTTACCTCTATGGCCAATTGTATGGGGCAACATATGCTTTTTATGATGAGAGGGGTAAGGGGGATTTGTTTATTGCCAATTTCTCTGATCAAACATCCACAGATAACCGTCTCTTTGTTTTGGATTCATTTCATCATGAATTCAGCTCTATTTTATTAAAAAAATTTAATTTCCCAGTTTCTGAGTGGCGAAAAATTAACCCCAAAAACTTTCAGTATGTCTATGAAACAAAGGAAAATCCAGGTACTGAAGCTCTGAAGGAAGGATTTAAAACAGAAGAAGAAACCGCATTGCTCAAAATCGGTTTTTTAAGCCAGTACTCGACTTCTGACCTAGAAGAAGATTTTAATACTTTTGCAGGCATGGTCTTTTCTCAGCCTGAGCATATCATTGAATTAGCGAATACATATCCAGCAATAAAATCAAAAACAGAAGCTCTTCTGAGATTTTATGGATCTTTTGCGCCTGATTTTATGAAAACAACTCTTTTCAAGTTTTATATAACTCAAGGATTTAAACTGGACTGAGCCCCGACTTGACAAAATGGGTTTCTATATTCTGCCTGATAGGGAACAAGCGTGACTACAGGGACAAGCGATCGGAGAGAAAAGTGTTATTGTGTTCTGGACTCTAATATTAAGCGAACATGCGGTTATACGCCGCTGTTACAAAGCCAGCATAAGCACGGGCTTCATTGCCTTTGCCCGTAACACCTGTCGCCCTTTCCAGATAGGCATCTGCGCCAGACCCCATGGTCATGAGTGCTCGGTAGCCACCTACCCCCGTATTGTAAGCGACAAAGGCGTTGCTGATATCCTGACTGCCAATTTGACCCATCAGGTTATGCATATAGGCCACGGAAGTCCAGATATTGCTGCGAATATCCGTGCGATCTCCACCGGGTTTAATAAAATTATTGCTATATTCTGCATAAGGGCCGCCTGCACCTGAAAGACGCTGCATGTCTTCAATGGCCACTCCAGTGAGCTGACCCAGACCGCCTGCACCTGTCTGGCTGCGGGCCCGAGGATCAAATCCCCCGCTTTCATGAGCAAAAACGGCCAACATTTTTCGGGTATTTTCAGCACTGAAACCCATGGCTTTAGCTGATTCGTTCAGAGTTCGCGCAATTTCACGCGCCTCGGCATCCGTCGCCTTATTGCCAGGATAACTCTTAATCGCTTGGTAGAGTTCTGCCTCCATATCCCCCATAGGACTATTATCCACAGGGCTGGGGCTGTTTAAAGGAGCAACTGGCGTAGCTGCACGGGTACTTGGCTTGGAGAAGGTCACACCATTGGGATTTGTTCCATGTTCAGCATAATTGCTATTGCCCGCATAATCAGAGGGAGCGCTTGCCGATGATACTGGGGATTGAACCCCATTCACCAAGGAGGTATCCAAGGTGGATTCTTGGGTTACCGCTTCGTTGTAAAACATCAGCAATTGAGAGGCCATGCGGTTGTTTTTTGCCAGAGATTCAAGCCCCTCTTTTTCGTTGGCATCAATTCCGCTGCGCCAGTTAATCTTAAGCCCCAAGAAATTGAATCCGCCATTGGTGGAATCTTCCAACTTGGAAACCATTTGTTTAAGCGCATCTTTGTCTTCGTTCGGGATTTGCATCCGGTCAATAAACGAATTCAATTCTTTGGCTTCTTGAGCCGTAATTTGTTTGTCTTGCGCAGCCTGAGTAAATTGCTCTTTAAAAGAGAGAGGCTGTGAAGATCCATTAATTTGTGTCATATTACCATCCTTAATTTAAAGTGCCATTTTCGCTATCTGAACAAATCTTATAATTGTCTGGTTTCTGGATGAAACACCCGAAACATCAGCCTTTGGTAATTATCGGCTCCCACAGGCAAGATACTTCTCACAGATTTATTTTCCCACATTGTTAAAAAGACCGTTTGATCCATTTCAACATAGGGGCCTTCCAAACTGTCATGGATAATCAGGGTGCCTTTTTTAAGGTTATAGCCCACGACAACCACATAGTGGGCACTTTGTATATTGCCAAAGTCCAGCAAGACAGGTGTCGGACGCCCTTTGTTTACCTCATCGATAATATTTGATAGCGCCCCTCGGCGAAAATCTTGGGCCGCCAGCCCTTTCTCGCGAAAGGAGCTGCTCAACATTCCTGCTGATGTGGCCAGATTAAGGGGATTTTCTTTATCAACCAGGTTTTGGTAATTGGTTTTCATTCCCCAGAAATTGGTCACCATGGCTACAACGGCTTGTCCACAGGTATTGTCTCTGCCTTGCCGAAAGAAAGGCACGTTTTCAATCACTTTGCTGCCATTTTGATAAATGCGAATTTTCAAATCGTGATCAGAAGTTTCTTTGACACTCAAGGTTTTAAATGCCCCATTGAGGTTGGCTTGTGACTGGACCTGATAGACGGGGGGGGCATTGAGATTGCCTGCATCTGCAAATTGCAAAGGAACGGTTGGGGGTTGGCAGGCCAATAAAAGGCTGCTCCCCAAGAAAGCTGCCGCAGCACTGCGCAGTAATTTTTTCTGAAGACGCAAAGCCTGAGCCAATTTCTGAGGACAGAGCCAGTTGAGCCGCACGAGGATTTGTCCCAAAGGCTCTTTTTTCTGCTGTTGGCTCAAAGCTTTATCTAATTGCCAATGAGAGATCTGTTGGGTCTGAAGTAAAATACACCCCAATTTTTGTCTGTGTCGCTGGGTACGCTCAAGTAAAAGCTCTGTCAAGGCCTGTTCCAATTGATGTGGAGCCAAGCAGCCTTTTCGCAGCAAGAGCATGCCAAGCTCTTCTTCAGTCTCATACTGTTCTTGCAAAGCCAAATTCAATTGGTCCTGCGTAATCCAGCCCGATCGCAACAGACGTTCACCCAAAGGGGCTGATTTTGCCTGTTTTGAGGCTAAGGTTAAACTGATTCTAGATTCAGGTAAAAAACCCAGCTTTTTTAAAATCTGCCCCAACTTTTCAGGCGTTCTTTTTTGATGGGTTAAAGCTTGCTTAATTTGAAAGCGCGAAACCATATTGGCTTGACGCAATTGATCACCAATCCGGCAAGATTTGTGAATAGGAGAAAGATTATTTTTATGGAGGGACATAAAAAATAGCTACTTTAATATTTCTGACAAAACACTGGAACCAATGCCCAGACCAATTGCAACCCAACCAAGGGTAGCCCCTTTATTGGTTGCTGTTGTCACGACTGAGATAGCATCCATTCCAACAGTTGTCCACGCCAAAGCTTTACTCACACCGCTTACATTTTGATCTTTGGATAATTCGATTGCATTTTTTACATCCAGGACAGCAAATCCAGCAACAACCGTGGCAGCAACGTATGGGACGGCTGAAGACAGACGGCTGGATGCTTTCGCTCCAAGCATTCCAACAACTTTTGCAGATGTGCCTCCGACAATTTCTTTTGAGGCCCCGCCGATGACTTGCTGTGACAACCTGTTACTGGCGTACTGCACCCCAACTCTCATCCCAACGTGCAAAGATTCTTCAATGGCTTTTCCAGCAAGTTTACTGGCCACTGTTTTTGCTGTTTTTCCCCAGTCGGATTTAGATTGGCTGACATCTAATTTATCTGGAGCTATTTTGGTTTCAGTATCCACTTTCTGACTTGCATTAGTACTTGTAAGGATAATGGATGAACCGATTATCTCTGTTTTGGGGGGAGTAGAACTGATGATATTCGCTGGCAGCTTATTTATATTACCCATAATCGACATCCTTCTCGTTCTCCTATTTGCATGCAGTGAAATGCCTCTTGTGATTTTTTGAATGACGCTTCAAACATTCTAATAAGTAGAAGCTTTAGAATAATTTAAAAATCTATAATTATATAGTTAGCTTAATAAATA